>PLSW01000009.1 GCA_003165275.1 Caulobacteraceae bacterium | reverse complement strand
TAGACTGGGGCGCTTGACGCGGATCGTCATAGCCGAGGCGGTTTTCCTGATGCGGGTCCTGGGGTTGAGGGACGCTCGGCCGTCGCGGAGTCGCGCCGGAGCCGATTTGCCCCTTGAGGCGGTTTCGGAGCCACAGAGATTCAGTTTTCAAAGACCTTCAGGTTGAAGCTTTGCATGCGCGCAAGCGCGCGAGAAGGGGCTGGCTAAGGGGAAGATGGGCCATGGGCCTGTGGCCCTCGGGCCGGCGCTCAGTCGTCGAGGTCGTCGGCGGCCTCGGCCTCCAGCGCCGCGTCGATCATCGCCCGGTCATGCTGGAGCCTGGCGCCGGGATGGGTGGCGGCGTGGATCTCGATCAGCTTGCCGATCGAGACCTGGGCATAGATCTGGGTGGTGTCGAGGCTGGCGTGGCCCAGCAGGGCCTGGATGAAGCGGATGTCGGCCCCGCCCTCCAGCATCAGGGTCGCCGCCGTGTGGCGCAGCAGGTGGCAGGAGCCCGGCTTGGCGATCCCGGCCTGCTCGATGTAGGTGCGCACCGCTTCGGTCAGCCGGCGCGTCTCCAGCCGCCCGCCGTCGTGACTGAGGAACAGCGCGCCAGCGTCGCGACCGACAACCAGGCCGGGGCGCACCTGGTCGCAGTAGGCGGCCAGCCACGACTTGGCCCGCTCGCCCAGCGGCACCACGCGGTCCTTCTTGCCCTTGCCCTGGCGGATCATCAGCGTGGCGCGCGCCCAGTCCACGTCGAACACCGTAAGCCCGATCAGCTCCACCCGCCGGATCGCCGTCGAGTAGAGCACCTCCAGCATCGCCCGGTCCCGCAGGCCCAAGGGCTCGCTTAACACCGGCGCCGCCATCAGCCGCTCGGCTTCCTCCTGCGACAACACCGCCGCCGGCAACCTCCGCTCGGGGCGCGGCAGCTCCAGCTCCGAGGCCGGATTGGAGAGGATGTAGTTTTCCTTCGCCAGCCAGCGGAAGAACACCCGCACCGGCACCAGCCGCTGCGCCTGGCTGCCGAAGCTGAGGGGCGTCCCATCGGCCTTCCTCCAGTAGTAGAGGTGGCGCTGGAAGCGCTCCAGGATCGGCTTGGTCACCTCCCTGGGCTCACTGATCCCGCGCTCGGCGCACCACTCCACGAACCGGGCGAGCAGCCGCCCCCGCGTGCGGATGGTCTCGGAGGAGTACCCTCGCACCCCCAGCGAGGTCAGGTAGCGCGCCACATAGGCCGTCAGGCTGTCGGGGTCGCTTGCGGCCGGCGCCGGCGGGGGAGCTTTGCGCCGGCCCACCTCAAGCCTGCGCGTATGACCCGGCGCCGGCTACGACCGCCGCGCCATTCCTCCCTAGACGTGCGTTTGGCGGGGTCGGCGCGGCCGGCGGCGGCAAGTCCTTATCCGGCAAGGGCGTTCCGTCATGTTCCGCACCCCGACCACCCCCCGACCGGGGGCCGACCAGGGGCCGACCGGACCCCGACCGATCATCCGGCGCCCCCGACCGATTTCCGTCGTAGCTCATTTTGTTCGCGGCCTGTTCGGCCGTCAGGGCTTCGATGTCGATCAGGCCCATCAGGAAGGGCGACCCATCGGCGCCCTCGCCGTCGTAGACCAGCTCATAGACGAAGCGGGCGGCGTGGTGGCCGTCCACGGCCCGGCGCACGATCAGATATTCCAGCTCCAGCAACCGGCCGAGGTGAACCTTCAACTGGGTGTCGCTCCAGCCCGTGGCCTCGCGGACCTGGCGCCGGGTGAAGCGCACCTCGCGCGCCTTCACGCCCTCGGCCGCCGCGCGATCATCGACCATGGCCTTGACCAGGCCGAGCAAGCGCCGGGTCTGCGGCGGCAACTCGTCCAGGGTGGACCCCAGAACGGCGCTGGCCAGGCGGCCGGCCGCCGCGATGTCGGCGATCGTCGCCTCGATGTAGGCCACGGGCTCGGCGCCCGGCCGGGCCAGGCTGCGGATCGGCCGCTGGTGCTGGTGCAACAAGGCGATGGTGCGGATCAGCGCCAGATACTTGCGATGGTCCCGCCGGGTGCGGGTCTGCTCGTCCAGGAAGGTCAGCCGCTCGGCGAAGGGGTTGACCACCTTCAGCGGCCGGATCAGCCGCTGGGCGTTGCGATGCAGGGTCAGGATGCGCGCGCGGTCCTCGCCGGCCTGGAGCCCATCCAAGGTCTCCTCGAACCGCTGGCGGGCGTGGATGGCGCGGGTCTGCTCGCGGCTCTCGTCGATCGTCAGCACCAGGCAGCGGTTTTTCAGCTCCTCGTCCAGGTCGATCGCCGTCGTGGTCAGCATCAGGGCCACGGGGCCTTCGACGGTGTAGTCCTGGGTGACCAGCTTGCCCGTCGCCGGGTCCTTGCCGGTGGAGGCGATGGTCAAGGTCCCCTGGCTCTGCAGCAGCTTCAGCGCATAGGCGGCCTGGCGCACGCCCTCCTCCTCGGCGATGGCCAGCACCTTGTGCTTCAGGTCCGCCTCGCCAAGGTAGAACAGGCTCTGGCCGGTCATCGCCGAGTAGGCGATCCGCTCCTCCTCGGGGACCAGGTCCAGCACCGCGTCCATCAAGGCGCTCTTGCCGGCCGCGCTGGTGGACTGGATCAACACCGCCAGCGGCTTGTCCAGTTTGCGGCTCAAGGCCGCCAGATAGACCGCCTGGGCGTTGGCCGCCTCGCCCACCACGCCGATCGTCGCCACGTCGGCCGCGATCCGATCCAGCAGGTCCGGCGCCTTCAGCCAGGCCAGGGCGTCGGCCTCCTCCACCACGCTCATCGACGGCGCCACGGGCGCATCGGCGCGCTTGGCCGCCTCGAGCGCCTCGTCCTGCACCGCCTCCACCTTCAAGAGCACCTGGCCAAGGTCTCGCTTGACCGCCTCCACCGGCAGACCCAGCTCCAGCGCCGCCTCCGCGGCGAAGGCGCCGCGGGCCTTGGCGCTGAGCAGGTCCAGGCCATCGACGTGGAAGGCCTCGCTCCCATCCGCTGATGGGCGGCGGACCATGAGGTTGATTTTCAGGCTCTCGGCCGAGGTGTTGCGCGCCAGGCCCCGCGCCCGCCATGTGCGATCCCCCAGCCGGATGATCACGTCCCGCTCGCCGACCTCGGCCTCCACCCCCGGCGGTGGGCCCGGCGGGATCGGGCTGGCCACGCTGGGCTCGGGAAGGTCGGACAGCTCCGGGGCGATCGTTGCTTCCTTAGCGGCTAAGGGGGCGATTGGGGCAGGCGCCGGCGTCTCAGGCTCCAGATCCTCCGTCGCCGCCGGGGGCCGTTTCGAGCCGCCGCCGGCCATCCATTCAGCCGACCTGAGCAGCGCGCCGAGGGATTTGGCGGCCGGCTTGACCGACAGGGCGTAGGCGTTGGCGTCCATCCCCTTGGGGAAGTTGACCCGATAGGCGCCGATCCCCCTCGCGGCCAGCGCCTCGGCGACCGCCGCCGCGCCCTTGTCGCCGGCCGCGTCCCGATCGTAGGCGATCAGCACCCGCTTGACCCCATGGGCGGTGATCGCCTCCAGCAGCTCGTCGGTGAAGCCGCCGGCGCCGTAGGCGCTGGTCACGTGCCGATAGCCGGCCGTCCAGAAGGTCAGCGCATCGATCAGCGCCTCAGTGAGGATCAGCTCCTCGCTGGCCTGCACAGCGGCCAGGTTGAACACCCCGCGATGCGGCCCCGGCAGGTACAGATGGTCCGGCGTGCCGGCCCTCAGATCGTCCCTGATCTTGCGGCCATAGAGATTGGCCACCCGCCCGTGGGCGTCCAGGATCGGGATCACCAGCGAGCCGCGAAGATGCTCATGGCCGCTCTCTCGGAGCACCCCCAGCCCCTTCAACCGGGCGCGCACATCCAGGCCCGCCCTGGTCGTCACCGACGGCAACCGATAGCCCAAGGTCCGGTCCGCGTACCCCAGCCGGAACGCATCGATCAGCTCGCCATGAACCAGCCCGCGAGCCTCCAGATAGGCCAGCGCATCGGGGGTCTGTTTGAGGGCCGTCTGGTAGTAGCCGGCCACCTCGCCCAGCAACGCCGCGTCCTCGGCCGGCGTTGCGGACGCAAGCGTCGCCAGCGGGGGGAGTTTGGCGGTCACCGAGCGCCTCACCGGCGCCGAGCCTGTGCGCTTCTCCAGGTCCGGGGCGTAGTCGGATTTGAGGAGTTCGACGGCGTGGCGGAAGCTCACCCCCTCGCGTTTCATCACCCAGGCGATGGCGTCCCCGCCCGCGTCGCAGGCGCCGAAGCACCGCCACAGATTCTTCCCCGGCGTGATCACCAGCGAGGGCGTCTTGTCGTCATGGAACGGGCAGCGGCCGACCTGATCGGCGCCCCGCTTGGCCAGCGTCACCCCCGAGGATTCCACCAGCCGAACCAGGCTCACCTCGACCCTCAGCCGCTCGATCTCCACGTCCGGGATGCGGGCCATCGGCGGGGTCTCCCTAAAACCTGTCAAGACTCAAGATTGATCTTAATACGATCATTTGCTAGTCGTATTCGGACCATGAGTCCAGACCCCCTCAGAACCACCCCTTACACTTCGCCAGGACCAACCCGGCGTGAGTGGCAGACCATGGTGGAGACAGCGGATCGCAAGGCGATGGGCGTTCGGATCAAGACGCTGCGGAAGGCCAAGCACTGGCCGCAGAAGCAGCTCGCCGGCGCCCTGGGGATCAGGTTCGAGCAGCTCAACAAGTACGAGAGCGGACTCAACAACCCGCCCGTGGACATGCTGGTCAAGCTCTCCGAGGCGCTGGATACGACGGTCGACTACCTGCTCACCGGCGCCCAGATCGAGGACTCGCAGCTCGCCAACGTCCGCCTGTTCCGCCGCTTCCAGGCGCTCGAACGCCTGGGCGAGGAGGAGCAGCAGACGGTCATGCGGGTGATCGACGCCATGGTCGCCCAGCATCGAGTCGCCTCCGCTCTGGCGCCGGTCGATTGACGTCATGGCCCAGCGCCACACAGCCCCAAGGAACGCCCCCATGCCCGCCAACCAGGCCCTGATCGAGAAGATCAACACCCTGCCCAGGGACCGCCTCGCCGAGGTCGAGGACTTCGTGGATTTCATCCGCCAGCGCGACCAGGACCGCGCCATCGTCCGCGCCGCCGGCGCCGCCAGCGCGCCCGCATTCGCCGCCGTCTGGGACAACCCGGAAGACGACGCCTACGATGCCCTCTAGGGCCGCTCCTGGCCGGTCGAAGGCCCCCGCCAAGCCCCAGGCCCTCAGCTTCGGCGCCATCGTCCTGGTGCCATTCCCCTTCACCAGCCACGCCGCCTCCAAGCAGCGGCCGGCCGTCATCGTCTCCAGCCGCGCCTACAACCTCGAGCGCCCCGATCTGATCATGATGGCCGTCACCAGCCAGCTACGGCCCACGGCCGGTCTGGGAGAGGTCTGGCTTCGCCACTGGCAGGCCGCCGGCCTGCTCAAGCCCTCCGCCGTCAAGCCGGTCTTCGCCACCCTGGAACTGGGCCTGGTCATCCGCAGGCTCGGCGCCCTCACCGCGGAAGACCAGGACGCCCTGCGTCTCGCCATCGGCCAGATCCTCGGCTGAGGGTATCGCCGCCGATCGGCGGCAACATCACCGCGCCACCCTCGGGGACCGCCCTCAGCGGCTCCTCTGGCGGAGCCTATTAGCTGCTCTAAAAGGGAAGGATCGGCGCCGGCGATCAACAGGAGGCGCGCCGGCCGCCCGCCGTCTCGCCAGCGCCCGGGGCGTCCGCGAGCCGCCTTCAGATTTGCGCGCGCAGTTCGTCCAGACGCTCTTCGCACACCATCTTCACCAGCGCCTGGAGCGCCGCCACGCGCTCATCCAGCCAGGCCAGTTCCTCGCCCGTGATCTTGTAGTGCGGCGAGTAGCGCGCATCGACATAGGCCCGCCGCAGAAGCTCGAAGCAGCGCTGCTCGAACTTGGTCCCGCGCGGCCAGGCCGCCACCAGCCGGGCGTCCAACTGCTCGATCTGCGAGCGCAGGAAGTTGAGCTTGTGGCTCTTCGGCGCGTACAGGGTCAGAACGAGAAGGACGCAGTGGCAGAGCCTCTCGGTCGCCTGATGATAGTCGAACGCCGCGTATTTCGGCTGACCGTCCGCAATGCTGTTTCGGGCGCGCTGGATCGCATAGGCCGTGCTCGGGAACCACTCATCGAAGAACCCCGTCGCCTCCTTCAGCGCCTCGGCCGGCGCCAGCGGCTCAGGCTGCACGAACGGGTGGCCCGGCGCCTCATAGAGCGCGATCCCGTCGCGCACGATGTCCATGAAGAACGGTCGCCCCCGCTGAAGTTGCCCGTTCACGTCGCCCAAGGTGTGCACGATCAAGCTCACCGGCGCCGTCAGTTTGTGGCTGATCGTCAGCTCGCGCATCAGGCGATCCTCGGCCTTGGCCCAGTACTCCACCATGTCCGTCAGCCGCTCGTGGTTGACCACGACCAAGAGGTCGATGTCCGACACATAGCCGCCGATCGGATCGTCCACGCCCTCGCCGCGCGCCCGCGACCCATAGAGGATGATCTTGAGGATCCGACCCAGCCGCTTGTGCGCCTGGGTCCCCAGCACGGTCGCGTCCTGGAACTCGGCGAACAGGATTTCGACCACAAGCTCCAGCTCGCGGCGCTTCGTCGGCGGCAGATGCTCCAGCCCGGTCTTCATCGCACCCTATCTCCCGTGATCCCAGACCGCTGGCAAGCCAGGCGCCTCCCTCGCGCCAGGGCTCGGCTTACGAGCCATGGCAAGCCCCTGCGTGGCCGGGCGGACGGGTCAACCCCGAGGCCGCAGGCCGAGCCCGAAGGGCGTGGGGTTGAGGCGGCCGGCCGGCCACGCTCCCTCCACATCGCCGCCGGCCATGGCCGGGCGATCATCGATCCGCGTCGAGAAGCCCGAAGGCGTCCAGCAGCGCCTCGATGCGTTCGTCCGGAGCGGTGAGGCCGGGCACCGCCTTCGGCGGCGGCGGCAACTCCCCGAACAGGCCCCTGGACACGCTGTCGACCACGCTCAGCGCCGCCCTCAGCTGCGCATCGTCCGCCGCGACCGTGCCCAGCGTCACCCGCGCCAGGGCGGCGGCCGTGAAGGCGCTGATCGCCGCCGCGCGCACATAGTAGCCGTCCGGGTCTTCCAACGCCTTGGCGATCAGCCCCTCGATCACCGCCGCCTGGGTCCGGCCAGAGCCGGCCGCCAGCCGTTCAAGCCCCGCCTTGGCCTCGGGGGAGACTCGGGCGACAAGATTGGCGTGCCGCGCGGGCGGCTTGGCTGAGGGTGGCAAGGCGCGCTCCATGGCTATCGGTTCGATAGCACACTAATGCCTTGAAGCACCTCGGACAACCAGGATTTGGGAAGGGCGGCTATCGAATGGATAGCATTCGCCACGGCTTGTTTCCGTTGATTTATCAACGGCTTGCTTGGCGCAGCCCGTGCGTAATGTGTGCTTCTATTTTTGGGGGGGCGGAGATGCTGATCTGCCCCTACCATGCCCGTCTAGGCCGCTGAGACTGGGGTTAGGGAATGGTAGGGTATGGCGTTCTTGCCAAGCATTCCGGTTTATCTCAAAGGCAACTTTAAATCAGCAGCCAGCCGGTTACGCTCCCCGATCAAAGCTCTCGCATAAACATCTCGATCTGCCCGGTCGTCAGAAAATAGAAACGGTTCAAATTTTCCAATTCTTCCTTGTACTTCGGCAATACTTTTATCGTTGTACTCCCACGAAATGAAGTCGTCCCACTCCATATCGTAGTTTAGCCGGCCATCCAGGAAACGATCAATAAGGTGGACAATGTCCTCCAAGCAGTCGATCGGCTCCAACCTGAGATGTACGTGAGACGATCTCACGAACATTCTAGCGGCCCTGTTTATGAGTTTATCGAAATAATGTCGCATTATTTTTCTGTCCAAAAATCTATGTGAGAGCCCTTCTTTCCCGTTATTTTATCCAATAATCTACCCGAAAACCTAAATACCCTCTTCCCCGCAGCTTGAGTTCCCTTCCAACCCCATCCCAACCTTGCATTATCGCCTGAGATTATTGCGCGTCCGCCCAAATACTTTCGGCCAAATATTGGACCACGAGGACCAAGGAGCTCCTTGAGAGGACAGGCATTGTGCACCCAAAGCTTATCATTTCCAACGAAGTAGGTGTGAAAATCGGCGACCTCTAGGTTATAGGTCTTCGCCATCTTGTTGGTATTGGCCACCGAAACGACAACCGCTGGCGCGCCATTCACTGTGACAATCCCAGTCCCGATTTGCAGCGCGTCTGTAAGCGTCCACCTTCCGTCCTCGGTCCGAAAGGGGTGCTCTCCGGTCGTATGTATGGTCTCAGTGTGGGCCGGGCCTTCTGCACCGCTGACCCGAACCACCACATTCCAAATTTTGTCCTCCTGGACGGGTATGATGGCGACCACGGGCTTGAGTGCCGTCTGGCCGGTAACCTCATCTCGAGAAAGAACAAGATCTCCTACCTTAATCGTCTCAATCGCTCGTTCACCGTCTTGAGTAGCAACCAGAGTACCCGCAACAAAGCATTTGCAGGCACTTACGACCATCTTGGCGGCACCGGCCTCTACTACTTCAGCCCCGGCCAACACGACGTCAGGGCCGAGAATCGACACTCCCATCATCACCTTCACGGGCAACATGGCTTTGTCGGTTGCGGCGTCCTCCTGCTGCATGCGTCTCCGACCCTCGTTTACGTCGTCGGTCGGAGTTTGATCGCTGTGGCCGCTTCCTGGCGTGGCACCAGCCTGTGACCCATTTTGACTTTGCCCGTTGGCCTGGCCGCGCATTGCCCCCTCAACTACGCCCGAACTGTCCGTTGTATTGCCGCCAGTGCTCGCACAGGTGCCGTCGTCGTTTGTGATCCTTGAGCCTGTGCAGAGACCCGTCGGGTCTTCCTCGACGTAGGCGTAGTCATTCAGATCGGCTGAATACCCGATGGGGTCCGTCTGGAGGAACCGCCCGGTCATCGGGTCGTAAACGCGCGCCTTATAGTGATAGACCTGCACCTCCGGCAGGGCGATCTGCCCGGTGTAGCGGAACCGCGACCCCGCCCCCCAGTTGTCCTGCGGCTCGCCATAGGCGCCGTAGGCGTAGGTCTGGGTCATCACGCCTGCGTTGTTCGACTGGCCGATCACCGAGCCGCGCTCGTCGGTGTGCAGCCAGCGGCGGTCGGTGGAGCCCACGCCGCCCTCGTACCAGACCAGGGGCTCATCGGTCCCCGGCCCCCAGACGTAGCGGCGCAGCAGATTGCCCGAGCCGTCGTATTCCGCCACCAGCCGCGATCCCTCGTAGAGGAACTGCGTCGTCACCGCCGAGCCGCCCCCCATCGTGGTCGCCTGGGTGTAGAGCCGGCCGATGGGATCGTAGGCCAGGGCCACGCTGGTGGCGCTGGCGCTCACCGTGGCGGTGACCAGGCGGTTTTCCTTGTCGTAGGCGAAGGCGCGCGCCCCGGCGCTGTCCGTGCCCGCATTGCCGCTGGCGTCGTAGCCGCCGGTCATGCCGGCGATGGCTGCGTCCTGGTTCAGCCCGTTCGGGGTGTTGTTGACGGTCGCCGCCGGGCCGTGTCGCCAGTCGTAGAGGGTGTTGCTGCTGGTGCGCTGCTTCAGCTGGTTGGCGGCGGTGTACTGAAAGCCGAAGCTCTGGTTAGCCGCGTTGGCCAGCCCGCCCTGGGTCGGCAGGCTGTGCCCCAGGCTGGTCAGCATCAGATCATTGGCGTCATAGCCGAAGCTGGTCGCTGGCGTTCAAACCCAGCGGGGCTGAATCACGCAATTGATATCATGTCACCGTAATTCCTGCTGTCGGAGGTGTGCAGGCTGGGGTTGGACGAGGGGTATTGCAGCGCCGTCTGCCGGTCCAGGCCGTCATAGACATAGGTGCTCAGGTGGTTGTTGGCGTCGGCCAGGGTGGCGCGCTTGCCGAGTCGCACTATCTAAGCAAATCACTCTTTGGAACCGTTCGTATAGCTACAAAAAAATCTAACGTCGCTCCCAACCAAGCTCTAATGCCATCAGGGATACGCTTAATCCCAGACCGACCGCTCATAAGCATGAGCGCCAGATTTCGTCTTGCGTATATATGTCCACCCGACGCCGCGCGAACCCACAACTCGCGAGCCATATCAACGTCCTTTATTACCCCCTCGCCCCGATAATACATGACGCCCAGGCGGTACAAAGCTGGCATATATTCACCAGCAACACACAACGTATATTCTGCTACAGCTGCTTTTAATTGTCCGGCTTTCCGGTAGATCGATCCAAGATAAAACCTTGCCAACAGCGATCCGTGTTCAGCGGCTCGGCGGAGCCATGCTTCTGCCAAAGTCGCGTTGTCTATACCCCCAGCAATCGCACTATATGACCACCCTAGATATAACATACTAGCAACTGAACCTTTGTCGGCAAGTTCTTCAAGTTCACTTACTGCCGCACGGCGGTCAATCTTCAACATAGAGAGCGCATGACGAACTCGATCTACATCGGGCTCGGCCTCCCAATTTATATCACTCGTGCGTGATAGATTGTTACTCGTCATCAACTGCCTTTCTCTCGGTCAAGAGAATTCATGATCTATCTCCCAGGCGGCGGAGACTTCAAGGGGAGATCATTCGGGCTAGGCATGGTCAACGGCCTTTCGACCGGCGGCGGGTCCGGTGGCGCCATTTGTAATGGATCTGTTTCGCCGGACGTCAGATAGTTGCCAATATCATAGCTAAGCCTCACAATTGTTTGCCATTTTTTTAGGGCTGGCAACGCTTCGAGCACAGCGCCACCGGCTTCAATACCACCAGCCAGCGCCAAGCCCCCGGCGGCCGTTCCTAACATTGCGCCGCCCGTCCAATTGGACTGCGCGATCATGGCGTTGCTGACGACGCCACATTCCGCTTGATCGCCGCCGTAGGCTATACAGGTCCCGCTTGGGTTCCAGGTTAAGAAGCTTCCCGATCCTATGCTCCCCATATCAGCTAAATGTTTTAGTAATGGTGCTGGGGTGATTACCATCTCTTGGTTACTGTCGGAGGGAATATAGAGGGAACCACCGCTGGCTGTCCGGATCGTCTGGTCGCAGCCGCCCATCGACTGACAAGTTCCCATCGAATCCACCAAATCCAGCGGATCATCCGAGACATAGGCATAGAGGTTGCCCCCACCCTCGTACCCGATCGGATCGGTCTGCAGGAACCGTCCCGCCCCGGGATCATACACCCGCGCCTTGTAGT
>PLSW01000037.1 GCA_003165275.1 Caulobacteraceae bacterium | reverse complement strand
CTAGAGCACTTTCCGAGCCGGCTGACTCGGCCGGGATTCCCAAGAGGCCGCGAGTCTGATTCATCCTGTCTGCCGGTGAGGGAGGCCGGCGGTGATGGGCAAGCCTCTGTCTGTGGATCTTCGGGAGCGTGTGGTTGCGGCGGTTGACGGCGGTCTGTCGCGCCGCAAGGCGGCCGAGCGGTTCGGCGTGAGCATCTCCAGCGCGATCCGCTGGACGAGCCTGCGTCGTCGGACGGGTGAGGTTCGACCCAAGCGCCAGGGCGGCGACAAGCGCTCTGCACGGATCGAGGCGCATGGGCCGCTGATCCTGTCGCTGGTGGAGGCGCGGCGCGACATCACGCTCGTCGAACTTCGGGCGGCGCTGGCCGAGCGCGGGATTGGGGCGGCGGTGTCTACGCTCTGGCGGTTCTTCGACCGTCACGGGATCACGCTCAAAAAAAGACCGGGCACGCGGCCGAGCAGGACCGTCCCGACGTCCTGAGCCAACGCCAGGCCTGGTTCGACGCCCAACCCGATCTCGATCCAGAGCGCCTGGTCTTTATCGACGAGAGTGTGCTGCAGAGCACAAGAAGGAGAGAAGAATGTCTTGATCTCAGTCTTGCTGCGTAAAGCTGCATGGAAGATGGGGGACGGCCCCCCGAGATCGGCCTTCAGGGGCGGGTCTCAAACCGGTCCGAGCGGCGGCGGTAAAGAGCCGCTGTCGTGAGCGTCGGATTTAAACGTCCAGGCGAGACCTGGGCAGGTGAGCACCCGGAAGACGAGCGAAAGCAAACCTTCCGACGAAGCGTCGTTAAGAATTGTAGTGCCGTCAAAACCAGGGGCTTTTCGTCACCCTGGGACAAGTCCGCTGGGAGCCTGATGACTGAGCGGACGGCGGTCGGCGTAGAGGGGGCGTGAGCCGGGTGCAGGCTTCTGTGCGGAACTGCAGGAACCAGCTTTCCGATGCGAAGGGGAAAGCCAAGCGGCGCAAACCGCAAGGGGAAAACACCGATGCGGAAAGCTGGGGCGGACCGGTTCGTAGTAGCGTTGAAGGCCCTGTAATGGGGCTGGAGCGAAGGGGCCGGACCAGGAAGTCGTGCGATTGAACCAACTGGAGACAGGATGACTTCGACCCGCACGACAAGTAAGCCTTTCTCGATTGAGAAACGGCATGTGTACGAAGCCTATAAAGCGGTCAAATCCAACGGCGGAGCCGCTGGCGTGGACGGTCAGACGATCGAGGACTTCGCGAAAGATCTAAAGGGTAACCTCTATAAGATCTGGAATCGGATGTCCTCGGGCAGCTACTTCCCGCCGCCGGTGCGCGCGGTCCCCATTCCGAAAAAGAGTGGGGGCGTAAGGATTTTGGGTGTGCCGTCCGTCAGCGATCGGATCGCGCAGATGGTGGTCAAACAGCTGATCGAAGCGGACCTGGATGCGGTCTTCCTGCCAGATTCCTACGGCTACAGGCCGGGCAAATCGGCCCTGGACGCGGTAGGCGTGACGCGTGAGCGTTGCTGGCGGTACGATTGGGTTCTGGAGTTCGACATAGTCGGCCTTTTCGACAACCTTCCGCACGATCTTTTGCTGAAGGCGGTGCGACGACACGTGAAATGCACGTGGGCTCGGCTCTACATCGAAAGATGGTTGACCGCGCCTATGCTTAGGGAAGGGGTGGAGATCAAGCGGGACAAGGGGACGCCTCAAGGAGGCGTCGTCAGTCCGCTCCTCGCCAATCTCTTCCTGCATTACGCGTTTGATCTCTGGATGCGACGTGAGCATCCAGGGTTGCCCTGGTGCCGGTACGCAGACGACGGGCTGGTTCACTGTCGGACCGAGGAGGAAGCGCGTGACCTCAAGTCCGCACTTTCTCACCGGCTGGCGGCGTGCGGCCTTGAGATGCACCCGGCCAAGACCCGGATCGTTTACTGCCGGGACAATAGGCGACGAGGAGCCCATCCGGAGGTGAAGTTCACATTCCTCGGGTATGAGTTCCGCCCGCGGCCTGTCAAAGGCCTGCGGAAAGAAGGGGTGACCTGCGGTTACACGCCGGCGGCCAGCCCCGACGCCCTAAAGTCCATGCGGGCAACGATCAAGGCACTGCGCATCCCCCGACAGACGCCGGGGACGCTGGCTGAGATCGCCGAACAGGTCAATCCGCTCCTCCGGGGGTGGATCGGCTACTACGGCCGATACAGCCGCTCTAGCCTCTATGCCATTGCGGGTTACCTCAATGGCAAGCTGAGGCTCTGGCTTATGCGGAAATACAAGCGCTACAGGTTCCACCGGACGCGGACGACCGAGCTTCTGGCTCGAATCGCCCGCCGACAGCCGGACCTGTTCGTACACTGGCGGTCGTTCGGACTGGGCTGGTCCTGGTAAGAGCGGTGTGAGTTGAGAGGCTCACGCACCGTTCTGTGAGAGGCTGGAGGTGAAATACCTCCGGCCTACTCGACCGGGCGCCTCCACCAAGATGGCCCGCCGCCACGGCCGCGCCGTTCGAGGCCAGCGGCTGCGGATGAGCGTGCCGCACGGTCACTGGAAGACCACGACCTTCGTCGGCGCGCTCCGCCTTACGGGCATGACCGCGCCCATGGTGCTGGATCGGGCGATGACCGGGGCCTGGTTCCTGGCCTATGTCGAGCAGGTGCTGGCCCCCACCCTGACGCCGGGCGACATCGTGATCATGGACAACCTGCCCGCCCACAAGAGCGCGGCAGTCCGCCGGGCCATCGAGGCGACAGGCGCGCAGCTGCGCCTCCTGCCGCCCTACTCGCCCGACTTCAACCCTATTGAGAATGCCTTCGCCAAGCTGAAGGCCCTGCTCCGAAAGGCCGCCGCCCGAACCGTCAACGCGCTCGAAAACGCCATCGCTGAAGCCATCGACACCTACACCCCAACCGAGTGCGCCAACTACTTCACCGCCGCAGGATACGATGCCGCCTGATCGGAATCTGCTCTAGTCACATTGAGGGGAGAAGGATCCATGTCCGTCACCATCGTCCGCGGCATCGTCGGCAGCCCGTTCATGCGCGCCGTGCTGATGACCCTGATCGAGAAGAACGCCCCCTACCGGCTGGAGCCCATCGCCCCGGGCCAGCACAAGTCGCCGGAATACCTGGCCAAGCATCCCTTCGGCCGGGTGCCGGTGATCGAGCACGACGGCTTCGTGCTCTACGAGACCCAGGCGATCCTGCGCTATCTGGACCGGATCTACCCGACCCCGGCCCTGACCCCGACCGACCCGCGGGCGGCGGCCAGGATGGACCAGGCGATGAACATCAACGACTGGTACCTGTTCCGCATCATCGGCATTCCCGTGGTGTTCAACCGGGTGGTGGCCCCGCGCATCGGGGCGCCGGTGAACGAGGCGGCGGTGGCCGCCGCCCTGCCGGAGGCCCAGGCCTGCTTCGCCGGCATCGAGGCCTTCCTGAGCGATCGGCCCTACATGGCCGGCGACGCCGTGAGTCTCGCTGATCTGCTCATGGCGCCGCACGCGGACATGCTGGCCGAATGCGCCGAGGGCCAGGCCATGCTGGCCGGCGGGCGCCTCGCCACCTGGTTGGAGCGCATGCGCGCCCGACCCAGCATGGCCGCCACCACCTGGGATCGGCTCGCCGCGGCGGCCTGATCGCCGATGCTTGCGACGGCGGGCGGAACGGGCGAAAGGGCGCTATGTCCCGCGCCGTTCCGCCCGCCCTGCTGCCCGCGCTGTTGATCCTCTCCGGCCCGCCGGGCGCGGGCAAGACCACGATCGCGCGGGCCATGGCCGATGCCAGCGACGTCCCCGCGGTCCACCTGCATACCGACGACTTCTTCAACGCCATCCGCAGCGGCTTCATCGACCCCGAGCAACGCGAGGGGTCGGAGAGGGCAAGTGTGCGAATCTCCACTTGCCCTCTCCGTCGCTTCGCTACGCTCGCGCCACCTCTCCCATGAATGGGAGAGGAGCAGGCGCGCGCCCTAGACCGCGTCCAACCCGATATCGAGGATCGGCGCCGAATGGGTCAGGGCGCCGACGGAAATCGCGTCGACGCCGGTTTCGGCGATGGCCGCCACGCTCGCCAGGTTCACCCCGCCGGAGGCCTCCAGCGACACTGCGCCGGCCACCCGCCGAACGGCCTCGCGCAGGTCCGCCAGGGCGAAGTTGTCCAGCATGATCACGTCGGGGCGGAAGGGCAGGGCCTCGTCCAGCTGGTCCAGGCGGTCGACCTCCACCTCGATCTTCATCAGGTGGCCGCAGGCCGCCCGGGCCCGCTCAAGGGCTTTTCCAACCCCGCCGCAGGCGGCGATGTGGTTGTCCTTGATCAGGATGGCGTCATCCAGGCCGAAGCGGTGGTTGACCCCGCCGCCGCAGCGTACGGCGTACTTTTGCAACGCGCGCAGGCCGGGCGCGGTCTTGCGGGTATCGAGTATTTTCGCTTTCGTTCCAGCAACGGCATCGACAAAGCGGCGCGTTTGCGTCGNNTAGGCGCGGGTGAGGGTGGCGACCCCGCTGAGGCGGCTGGTGAAGTTCAGCGCCACCCGCTCGGCCGAGAGGATCGCCCGGGCGTCGCCTTCGGCCCGGGCGAGGATGGCGCCGGCCTCGGCGTCATGGCCGTCGGGGATGACCACGCCGAAACGGAT
>PLSW01000245.1 GCA_003165275.1 Caulobacteraceae bacterium | reverse complement strand
GTCCATGCGGTTTTCCTCCCTGCCCGACCATCATCGGCCCCCTGGGCGCGACGGTCGAATCCAAAACACAGCCTGCGGGGCCTAGCCCAGCTTCACAAACCCACGTTATCTTCCGCGCCCATTGCTTGGCTTGGAGAGGCGTCATGCGATTCGGACGGGTGGTCGCAGCGGCGGCCTTGGCGGCGATCGCGGGTCAGGCGACCGGCGAGCCCTCGGGCCAGAAGATCACCGGGCCGGTGGCGACCTACTGGATGAGCGCCTCGACCACCAGCGGGGTCATGGGCATGATGGGCGGCATGGGCGGTCCCGGCGGGCGCCGGCCCAGCTTCGGCGCGATGATGGGCGGCGCCTTCAGCGGCGGCATGGACCCCAACGCCTTCAGCCACGGCCTTGTCCTGCAGCTCGGCTCGGCGCGGCGCCCACAGGGCGGCGGACCCCAGGCCGAGCACGACCCGCCCCAGGCGCTGGGCGCGGGTCCAGTGCTGCCGCTGCTGACCCCGACCCAGCAGCCGACGCACGTCGAGGCCGAGCCCGGCCCGCCGCCGCAGTACCAGCAGCCCAAGGGCCGCATGCTGATCTTCTGGGGCTGCGGCGAGCACGCGGGACCGGGTCAGCCGCTGGTCATCGACTTCTCCAGGATCGGCCCGGAGGGCCAGGGCGCCGGCCAGTTCGCCGCCCTCTCGCGCGGCCTGGCGGTCAGCCCGATGCAGCCGCCCTCGCCGACCCGCAACGCCACCTATGGCGAATGGCCCAACCAGGAGACCCGCACCCAGGTGCCGCAGGACGGCTCGCTGCAGGGCGCCCATCTGGTCAGGGGCAACTACACCCCGGACATCAGCTTCAACCTGACCGCCGACCAGGACTTCCTGCCCCCGATCCGACTCAACACCAACGCCAAGACCCCGTCCGGCGCGGTCGCCCTCGGCTGGGGCCAGGTCGATGGCTCGCGCGGCTACATCGCCTCGATGTTCGGCGCCAAGGGCGACGGCGACGTGGTCATGTGGACCTCGTCGGCGATCCAGGCGACCGCCTTCGCCCTGCCGGACTATCTGAGCGACCGGGAGATCGAGCGGCTGGTGGACAACCATGTCCTGATGCCCCCGACCCAGACCAGTTGCACCGTGCCGCAGGAGGCCGCGCGCGCCGCCGGCCAGGGCGGCATGCTGCGGCTGATCGCCTACGGCGGCGAAAGCAACATCAGCTATCCGCCGCGTCCGCCCGCGCCGCGGACCTGGAACATCGACTGGACGGTCAAGGTGCGCTACCGCGCCGAGACCAGCGGCCTCTTGGGCATGGACATGTCGGAGATGGGCGGCGGACGCCGCCACGGCCGCGACGACGACAATGACGGCGAGGGCGGCGAGGGCGGCGGCCAGCAGCAACAGCAGCAGCACCACCCGTTCAATCCCTTCGGCGGCATCGGCGGCCTCATCCCGTGAGGCCTGTCGGCCGCACGCCGACAGCGCGGGACTAAAGTCGCAGCGTTAACCTTTTCCGGTGTCGAAAAGCCTTGGCCGTAAAGGGCCGAGCGCTGACCTGCGGCGCTCCTGTCACATGTGACGTTAACGACGCTATCCATCTCTCTTAGCGATTCTTATTATCATCGAGACATTCTGGGTTGAGCGATCCAGTGTGCTTAAGGACGTCGGGGCAACAGGCGTAATATCCGCCGGAGAGTGGCCTTAATTTGAATGCGCTCTGCGCTTTCTGAGGGAGGCCGAACATTCAAACCGCGCTCGCCCAACAGTCTAAACGACAAGACCGTGGAGTAACACCGCGGCGGCGTAAGCATTCCGTCGGCGCCGCTCAGGCCGCGACCTTGGGTGATCTGACCAGCGCCATCGCTCATCAGGTCAAACAGCCGCTCGTGGGCGTAGCGATCAACGCAGACGCCGCCCTGCACTGGCTGGATAATAGTCCGCCCAATCTGGACGAGGCCCGCCTCGCGCTGGCGCGGATCGGTCGGGACGCCCGGCGGGCGGCCAAGATCGTGGACGCCATCCGCGCCCTGTTCGCCGCCGGCGCTTGCGAACGCGACCTGATCGACATCGGCGAGGCCGTGCGAGAGGCGACGACCAGCCTTCGCGCCCAGCTGCGCGAACACGGGATCACCCTGACCTGCGCCCTCGACCCCGCGGCGCCGCTCGTGTGCGGCAACCTCGTGCAGATCGAACAATGCCTGTGCAACCTGATCCTCAACGCCATCGAGGCCATGGATAAGGCGCCCGATGGCCAGCGAGACCTCGAGGTCTCGTTGGGCCTGGATGCGGCCGGCGATGTGCTGCTGGAGGTCGCCGACAGCGGGCCCGGGGTCGATCCCGACCAGGTCGATCGTCTGTTCGACGCCTTCTTCACGACCAAGCCGGCCGGCATGGGCCTGGGTCTGTGGGTCTGCCGGGCGATCGCCGAACTGCACGGCGGCGCGCTGACCTGCGTGGCGGGCCGCGCCCAGGGAGCCCGGTTCCAACTCCGCCTGCCGTCGGCGCAATCATGATGCAGATGGCGCACAAGGTGTTCGTCGTCGATGATGATCCATCGATGCGCGAGGCCATTGGCAGCCTGCTCCGATCGGTCGGCCTGGACGTCTGGCTGTTCAGTTCGGCGCGCGAGTTCCTGCAGGCCACGCGGCCGGACGCGGCCGTCTGCCTGGTGCTGGACATCAGGATGCCCGGCCTCAGCGGCCTNNCGTTCCGCGACCAGGACCTGCTGGACGCCGTCCAGGCGGGCATCGAGCAGGATCGCGGAAGGCGTCGGCGACGGATCGAGGTCGCCGACGTGCGCAGCCGCTACGCCACCCTGACCCAGCGCGAGCGTGAAGTCCTTCGGCTGATCGCCGCCGGAAAGTTGAACAAGCAGGCCGCCGAGCTGCTCGGGG
>PLSW01000221.1:22206-45173 GCA_003165275.1 Caulobacteraceae bacterium | reverse complement strand
ATGTTCCCCCTCCTCGGCTTGGCCGCCGTCAGGACCCCGCCCATGCCCTACCACTTCCTCAAAATGGCTGAGGTTCATGTGTAATCAGTAACACCTTTGGAGCTGGCTGGCGTTGTCCGCCGCCGCCGTCGCGGCCCTGGCGCTCACCCTCGGCGGCGGACACGGCCTGGCGACGGCCAGGGCGGATGCGGCCGCCGGGCCCGACTGGGACCGGCAGGCCGCCGCCCGCTACCTCGATCAGCGCGAGGTCTGGTGGCAGACGTGGGACCGCGCCCAGAAGGACCACCGCACCCTCTGCGTCTCCTGCCACACCCAGGCGACCTACGGGCTGGCGCGGCCGGTCCTGCGCGAGGCGCTGGGCGAGCAGAGTCCCACGGACTCCGAGCGGGTGATGCTGGCCAGTATCGAAAAGCGCGTGCGCAACTGGGGCCAGATGCAGCCCTTCTACAGCGACGTCCTCTCCGGCGCCGGCAAGGAGATCGAATCCCGCGACGCGGAGTCGGTGCTCAACGCGGTCATCCTCACCAGCTACGACGCCCGCGAGCGGCGGCTCGGCGACACCGCGCGGCTGGCCTTCGATAACGCCTGGGCGCTGCAGTCGAAGACCGGCCCGGACGCCGGCTCCTGGGTCTGGCAGAACTTCAAATACGGGCCCTGGGAGTCCAAGGAGTCGCAGTATCACTGGGCCGCGCTGATGGCGGTCACGGTCGCCGGCGCCCCGGACCACTATCGGGACGACCCGAAGATCGCCGCCAGCCTGGCCGCCCTCACCGGCTACCTGGGCGGCCACTATGAAGCCCAGCCGCTGATCAACCAGGTGGCCGCCCTCTGGGCCACGGCCGCCTACCCCAGCCTGCTCACCGACGCCCAGCGCGCCCGGTTGATCGACACCCTGGGCCGGCTGCAGCACCCGGACGGCGGCTGGAGCCTGACCGACCTCGGCCCCTGGGCGCGGGTCGACAAAACCCCCCTGGAGACCCGTTCGGACGGCTACGCCACCGGGCTGATCGTCCTGGTGCTGGAAAAGACCGCCGCCGTATCCCGCGCCGACACCCACGTGGCCCGCGGCGTCGCCTGGCTGCTGGCCAACCAGGACCGGACCACCGGCGCCTGGACCGCCTGGTCAGTGAACAAGAATCGCGATCCCAAATCGGACGCGGGTCCGTTCATGACCGACGCGGCGACGGGGTATGCCGTGCTGGCGCTGGAGGCGCGGCGCTAGCCGGTTGGGCGGGGCGGACCTCCCGGTCGAACGCGTGATGTGGTCAGGCGCGCAGGGCCGGGCCGATGGGGCGTGTCTATCCGTTCGATCGCCGCAGGGCTCTGCTCAGACCATTGGCGCGGGGGCGCAGGAGGCATTCGACGTCTTCGAGCACATCCCGCTCAGCCTGGCTCAGGGCCCCGTTTGCAAGCGCGGCGGCGACGTAGCCGTAAGCGTCCTCACCGAAGTCCACCAGGTAATGAAAGCATGTCTCGCGGACCTGGGCCCGAAACGCCTCGTCGTCGTCGATCGCCATATATGCCCCTCGTCGCGCCGGGTAATGGGCCTGGACTCTGCGCCGCCGCTCAGCGGGGCAAGCCGGCAGAACCGGTCAGCGTTCCGCGGGGCATAGGCGCAAAAGCCGCCCGATGAATCAACAGAGAGAATGCCAATTGTTGGCCGGCCGATGCTCATTCCGGGTCATGCACGTCATTGTGGAAGGTCTTTGGTCGGGGGACGGCGCGCCGCTTTACCCCGCCGCGGACATCATCCGCCAATCCAGCCGTCAAGTGACCGCCGCGGCCCGCTGGGGGCCGGACGCGCCAGGCGATTCAGCCCGGATGGGGACTCAGATCAGCCATCATTGACCGCTACCCGGACCGCCAACCGGAGGATCGCGATGTTGGAAATCCACTACGGCGTTGTCCAGATCGACGGCGACTGGATGGTCATCAGCGAGGGCCTGCGATCCGGCCCCTATCCCACCGAGGCCCAGGCCGAGCGCACGGCTCGCCGCATGGCCGACGAGGCGGCCGGCCTGAAGGTCCAGCTTCACCTTCAAGATGCGGCCGGCGAGCTTCACCGTGAGGAGCTCGGCGGAGAGCCGGAAGGCTAGTCACCGAAAACCGGACGGTCCGGATGCGCGCCGTCGCCATCATGGCGACGGTCTTCATGAACAGCCGGCGTCAGAACTCGTCCCATTCGTCCGTGATCGCAGGCTGCGTTGATCTCCGCCGGATTTTGAGTCTCGGACATTTTTTTTCACGTCGATATAGGGCGAAATTTGGCGAACTTCCCTCCGTGACGGCCGCCAGAGGCCGGAGACGCGCCTTGTCAAAGTAGGCATCGGTGTCAAACCGTCCGCATAACCGATGCCGCCATAGCCGGGGTCGCCCTGGGAGCCGCTATACAACGCTAACGGCTTAGATGAATGTTCACGGCTCGCCCGCCTGGAGATGCCGCATGTCTTCGCCCCCCTTCGCCGCCCGCCTCGCCCGCGCCGTCATGCGCGGCCTTGGCGCCTTGCCGCTCGGCCTGCAACGCGCCCTGGCCGGGCGGCCGATTCATATCGACGGCCAGGATCTGCATCCCACCGTGCAGCTGGGCCTGCGGCTGTTGAACCTCACCGCCGGCGAGACCTTCGAGACCAAGCCGCTGGCGGAAGGGCGCGCGGAGCTGGCCGGCGAAGCCTGGGTGTTCGGCGACGCGCTCCCCGTGGCCTCGGTGGCGGACCTGACCCTGGCCGGCCCGCACGGCCCCGTCCCCATGCGGCTATACAAGCCCGCGCCGACGGGGGCGGCGCGGCCGTTGGTGGTCTACTACCACGGCGGCGGCTGGGTGCTCGGCGACCTGGAAGCCTGCGATTCCGTGGCGCGGTTCCTGGTGACCAACGCGGGGGTCGCGGTCCTTTCGGTCGACTACCGGTTGGCGCCCGAACATCGCTTTCCCGTCGGGCTGGAAGACAGCCTCGCCGCCTTCGACCACGCGGTCGCCCATGCGTCCGCCTACGGTTGCGATCCGCGCCTCGTGGGCGTCGCCGGGGAGAGCGCCGGCGGCAATATCGCGGCGGTCATCAGCCTGCTGGCCGCCGAGCGGGCGCGCGCCGGCGCCGGCGGCCCGGCGCCGGCCTTCCAGCTGCTGTTCCAGCCGGTCACCGACCTGACCACCAAACACCCCTCCTACGCGCTCTTCGGCAAGGGCCTGTTCCTGACCGAGGCGCAGATGGACTGGTACAAGGACCAGTATCTGAACGACCCCGGCGAGGCGTTCGACCCACGGGTGTCGCCGCTGCTGGCGGCCGATGTCGCGGGCCTGCCGCCGGCCTTCGTCGCGGTCGCCGGCTTCGATCCCCTGCGCGACGAGGGCGAGGCCTATGCGGCGCGGTTGGCCGCGGCGGGCGTTCCGGTGATGCTGCGGCGGTTCTCCGGGGTCACCCACGGCCTGATCAACGCCACCGGCGTGGGCCCGGTCGCCCGCGAGATGCTCCTGGAGGTCTGCGGCGCCCTGGGCGTGCTGGTCGCCTTCGCGCGGGCGCGGGCGGCTCCGGCCTAGTCACCGCCGCTCGCGCCGCCCTTCACCCCGCGATCCGCACCGGCAGCGCCTCGTATCCCTTGACGAAGTTCGACTTCAGCCGCCGGGGCTCGCCGACCACCTCGATGCGTTCGAAGCGTTTCAGCATCTCCTCCCACACCACCCGCAGCTGCATCTCCGCCAGGCGGTTGCCGACGCAGCGGTGGACGCCGAAGCCGAAGGAGACGTGATGGCGGGGGCGCGTCCGGTCGATGATGAAGGCGCCCGCGTCGTCGATGGCGGTCTCGTCGCGGTTGCCCGAGACGTACCACATGACCACCTTGTCCCCCTTTTTGATGGTCTTGCCGCCGACCTCGACGTCGGTGGTCGCCGTGCGGCGCATGTGGGCCACGGGGCTCTGCCAGCGGATGATCTCCGGCACGGCGCCGGCCAAGAGGGACGGGTCGGCGCGCAGTCGGGCGTACTGGTCCGGGTTCTGGTCGAGGGCGATCAGGCCGCCGGTGATCGAATGGCGGGTGGTGTCGCTTCCGGCCACGGTGAGCAGCACAAGGTTGCCCATGTAGTCGTAGGGGTCCTGCCGCGACGTGGCCGGGTCCCGCGCCAGCATGGAGATCAGGTCATCGCCGCCCCCCGACGCCTTGCGCTGGTCCCACAGGGCGACGAACTTGGTCAGGGTGGAGAACAGCTCCAGCTGGCGCTGCTCCTCGGTCTCGACGATGCCGCCGGGCCCCGGCGTGGTCAGGATCAGGTCCGACGCCCGGGGCAGCAGCCGGCGCTCCTCGAAGGGAAAGTCGAACAGGGTGGCCAGCATCTGGCTGGTCAGTTCGATGGAGACCTTGTCGACGAAGTCGAAGGTCTCGCCGATCGGCAGCTCGTCGAGGATCCGGCCCGCCCGCTCGCGGATCAGCGGCTCCAGGTTCGCCATGCTGGCGCTGGAAAACATCGGCGTGACCACCTTGCGTTGCGCGTCGTGGGTGGGCGGATCGAGGCTGATGAAGCTGGCCCGGGCGCGGGGCTCGTAGTTGTTCTCGATGGAGATGCCGCCCAGTTCGCTGTCCGACGAGAAGCCGCCGTGGTTCCCGTCGACCGCGATGATGTCCTCGAACTTGGTCACCGACCAGTAGGGGCCGTATTCGCTCTCGGGGCAGTAGTGCACCGGGTCTTCCGCCCGCAGCCGCTCGAACCAGGGCCAGTGGGTGTCGCTGGTGAACAGGGCCACATCGGCGACATGGAAGTCCTCGAGCGGGGTGGCGTAGGCCTTCTCCCGGGCGTTGCGGGCGATCTGGGCTGATCCGTCGGCCATGCGGCGTCCTCCTGTGCGCGTGTGCTCGCGCTTGGGGCGAGCATGCCGGGGGATGGGGCCGGGGACAAGGACGGTGTGACCCGCCTCTAGTCCTCCCCGCACGCGGCTAGGCGATTCGAACATCTCAAATAATGCCTATGAAACNNCCACCTTCTCCCGCGAGGGGAGAAGGCCTAGGTCAAATGGACCTTCAGTTCGACTGAACGACCCATATGGAGATGTGTGCATCCCCTAGCCGCACGCGGGGAGGACTAAAGTTTCAGCCGCCCCCCACCGCCGCATCCAGACTCGCCGAGATCGCCGCCAGGCCGCCCGCCAGCTCGTCCGCCAGGGGCCAGCCGTAGCCGATGCGCATGAACCGCTGGTCCATTTCGAACCAGTGGCCGGGTCCGACCATGGCGGCGTGGTCGTCCAGCAGGACGCGGTAGAAGATCTCCACGTCGACGGGCACGTCCGGCCGAACCCGGGGAAAGCAGACGCAGCCGCCGGCGGGCTTCACCCATTCCAGGCGCGGCTCGCCGGCCATCCAGGCCTCGATCGTGGCGAATCCTTCGCGCAGCCGCGCCTGCAGGGACGAGAGCCAGGTCTCGCCCTGGGCCAGGGCCGCCTGGGCCAGCCGCTCGTCGATGACGCTGCCGCAGATGCCGATCTGTTCCTTGGCGGCGAGGAAGCGGGTCATCAGGGCGGCGTCCCGGCAGACGATCCAGCCCACCCGCACGCCAGGGATCCCATAGGTCTTGGACACCGACGAGACGCTGATCGCCGACGGACTGAGGCTGGCGGCGACCGGCGGCTGCGGGCCGAAGGCCATGTCCCGATAGGTTTCATCCACCAGCACGTTCACGCTTCGCGCCTCGGCGATGGCGATGACCTGGCGCAGGGTTGCCGCGTCCAGCATCGCGCCGGTGGGATTGTGCGGGGTGGTGACGCTGATCAGCCGGGTGTTCGGCCGGAGGGCGGCGGCGATCCGCGCGGGGTCGAGGGCGAAGCCGTCCTCGAAGGCCAGGTCGATGAAGCTGATGGCGCAGCCGATGGCCCGGGGGGTCTCGATGTTGGTGGCGTAGTTGGGCCGCACCACCACCAGATGATCCGCCGCGGTCAGCAGGCTGGTGGCGATGATGAAGAGGGCGCCGGCCGCGCCGGTGGTGGTCAGGATGTCCGCCTCGCGCACCGGCGCCCCGGCGCGGGCGGCGATCAGGGACAGCAGGTCCGGCCGGCCGCGATGGTCGGCGTAGGCCAGGACCAGGTCCCGCCAGTCGACCCCCAGGTCGGCGATGGTCCGGTCGCGGACCGAGCTTTCGGCGAGGTTGAAGCGGATGGAGGCGTAGCCGCGCTCCTCGGGGGATTCGACCTCGATCGGCATGCGCACATAGTTCATCGCTGATTTTCTCCCGAGCCGTCCGCGGCTCGCCCCCGTCCCGGAATCTGCCATAGTCGGCCGATCGACAAGGGGGGCTGAATTGAACAAGCCGGAAATCGTCGCCGCGCCGACGCCCGCCGGGCCCGGCCGTCTCTGGCCGGACGCCTGGTGGCGGGTGATGGACGCGCGGATCGGCGTCGTGCCGGTTCCGGTGTTCGCCCTCATCCTCGCCCTGGCGGCGGCCTTCCTGGCCCGCGGCAAGATCGCCGCCGACCTGCCCACCAGCATCGCGGTGCTCGCCGTCGGCGGCTTCGCCTGCGCGGAGGCCGGCAAGCGCCTGCCGGTGGTGGGCCAGATGGGGGCGGCGGCGATCTTCGCCACCTTCATCCCCTCCTACCTGGTCTACGCGCACATCCTGCCGACGCCCCTGGTCGCCGCGATCGGCGACTTCACCAAGGCCAGCAATTTTCTCTACCTGTTCATCGCCGCCATCGTCGTGGGCAGCATCTTCGGCATGGACCGCCGGCTGCTGGTGGCGGGGTTCGCCAAGATCTTTGTTCCCCTCGTGGCCGGCTCCCTGGCCGCCACGGCCGTCGGCACCGGCCTGGGCTGGGCCCTGGGACTGGGTGTGAGCCACAGCTTCTTCTTCATCGTCGCCCCGATCCTCGCCGGCGGGGTGGGGGAGGGGGCGATCCCACTTTCCGCCGGCTACGCCCTGATCCTGCGCCAGCCCGCCGGCGAGCTCTTCGCCCAGATCCTGCCCGCGGTGATGCTCGGCGGCCTGACCGCCACCCTGATCGCCGGGGGCCTCAATCTCCTCGGCAAACGCCGGCCGGCCCTGACCGGCGAAGGCCGGTTGCAGCCCGGGGAGGCCGAGGCGGCGGCGCTGGAGGGGCCCGCCGTCGCCGCGCCGCCGACGGCGGCGGACATCGCCGCCGCGGGGGTGACCGCGGTGGCCCTCTATATGGTCGGTGTGCTGGTCCAGACCGTCTCCGGCTGGCCGGCGCCGGTGGTGATGCTGGTGCTGGCGGTGCTGCTGAAGCTGGGCCGGATCGCTTCGCCCCGGCTGGAGGCGGGCGCCGGGGCGGTGTTCGGCTTCTTCGCCACCGCCGTCACCTATCCGCTGCTGTTCGCCATTGGCGTGGCCCTGACGCCCTGGGCCAAGCTGGTCGCCGCCTTCAACCCCGCCGAGATCGCGGTGATTGTCGCCACGGTGGCGACACTGATCGGGGTCGGCTTCGCGGTCGCGCCCCGGGTCGGCCTCTATCCCATCGACGCGGCGGTGGTGAACGCCTGCCATTCCGGCCAGGGCGGCACCGGCGACGTGGCGATCCTCACCGCCGCCAACCGCATGGCCCTGATGCCCTTCGCCCAGATCGCCACCCGAATCGGCGGCGCCCTTACGGTGATCGCGGTGCTGGCGGTGATGCGGCAGTTCGGGGGCTGAGGGGATGAGCGACGCGCCGCCCCGCGACTTGCAGCGCAGCATGAAGGTGCTGGGCGCGCTGATTCTCACCCTGTCCGCGGCCACACCGGCGTCGTCGGTGTTCGTGATCGTGCCCGACGTGCT
The DNA here is from genome assembly GCA_003165275.1 of Caulobacteraceae bacterium. Classification (GTDB taxonomy): domain Bacteria; phylum Pseudomonadota; class Alphaproteobacteria; order Caulobacterales; family Caulobacteraceae; genus Poindextera. The sequence continues at coordinate 37,429 of PLSW01000221.1, read as the reverse complement.
GTCGCAGGCCGGGACCGGCGCCCTGATCGCCATGGGCGTGGCGGCGCTGATCGCGGTCTGCGTGGCCCAGGTCTATGCCGAACTGGGGTCGGCCTTCCCCCTGGCCGGCGGCGAATACGCCATGGTCGGACGCACCCTGGGGCCGTGGGCCGGCTTTGCCGTCCTCGGTCTCAACCTCGCCAACTCCCTGCTGGCGACGGCGGTGTTCGCCCTGGGGGTCGGCCCGTATCTCGCGGCGGCGGGTCTGGCGATTCCGCCAAGGGATCTGGCTCTGGGTGTGGTGGCCGGCGCGACCCTGCTCAGCGTGCTCAACATCCGCACCAACGCCCTGATCACCGGCCTGTTCGTGGCGGTGGAGATCGCCAGCCTCGCGGTGCTGGCCTGGCTCGGCTTTGCGAATCCTGAACGGACTCTGCCGCAGGTTCTCACCCATCCGGTGCTGTTTTCCGGCGGGGTCCAGGCGACATCCACCCCGGCGATGATCGGCCTGGCGGTGGCGGTGGCGATCTTCGCCTACGACGGCTACGGCTCGGCGGTCTATTTCGGCGAGGAGCTGCACCAGCCCCGCATGGGCATCGCCCGGGCCATCCTCTGGGCCCTGGCGATCACCGTGGCGGCCGAGGTGATTCCCCTGGCCGCGGCCCTGCTCGGCGCCCCGGACCTCAAGGTGCTGCTGGGGTCGGACTCCGGCCTGGTCGACTTCATCGGCGTGCGCGGCGGCGGCGTCCTCAAGCGGGCGATCAGCCTGGGCATCGCCCTGGCGATCATCAACGCCATCATCGCCATGGTCCTGCTGACCGCGCGTCAGCTGTTCGCCACCGGCCGCGACGAGGCTTGGCCGGGGCCGGTCAACGCCGCCCTGGTGCGTATCCATCCGCGGTTTCGCTCACCTTGGGTGGCCACCTTGGCGGCGGGCGGCCTGGCCGCCGGCCTCTGTTTTGTCGACCTCAAGCTGCTGCTGATCGCCACGGGCACGGGGACGGCGGTGATCTACGCCGCCTTGTGCGTGGCCGCGCTAACGGGCCGCCGTTCGGGGGCGACGGATCACGGCCATCATCGGATGCCCCTGTTTCCATGGGTTCCGCTCCTCACCCTCGTCGCCCTCGCGGGGGTGATCTACGCCGACTGGATCGATCCGGCGGAGGGGCGGCCAGGGCTGCTGATCGCCCTGGCGACGGCGACGGCGTTCGCGCTCTACTACGCCCTCGCCGTCCGCGGCCGGGGGCGTTGGACGCTGCGGGGGCCGCAGGACGCTTTCGAGGATCAGTCCTCGGACGGGGCGTCCTGATCGCCGCCCTCGGGCTCGGGCTCGCCGGCTTCGCGGCGCAGGCGCTTGGCCTCGCGCTTGCGAGCGGTCTCCTGGGCCTTCAGCCGGTCACGTTCCTGGCGTTCGAAATTGTAGTTGGGTTTGCGGGGCATGTCGGCGGCCTTCCCGGCGCTGAGGTGAGCCGGCGGCCTGCGCCCGAGGGGCGAGCCGCCGATGATGTGGGCCCTACATGGTGGATGCGGGCTATTGCGTCCAGCGCTTGAGCCACGCCTCCACGGTTTCGTGCCATTCCACGGAGTTTTGCGGCTTCAGCACCCAGTGGTTTTCGTCCGGGAAGGTGAGGAATTCGCTGGGAATTCCCTTGCGCTGCAACGCCGTGAAGGCGCCGAGGCCCTGCTCGAGCGGAATTCGGTAGTCCTTGGCCGAATGGATGATCAGCATCGGCTTGGTCCAGTCGGCCACGTGGTTGGCGGGGTTGAATTTCTCGTAGCCCTCGCGATTCACCCACGGCAGACCGCCGTTCTCCCATTCCGAGAACCACAGCTCCTCGGTGGCGTAGGCCATGTCGTGGTTCTCGAAGACCCCGTCGTGGTCGATCAGGCACTTCCACGGCTGGTTCCAGTTCCCGGCCATCCAGTAGATCATGAAGCCGCCGTAGGAGCCGCCGGCGGCGCAGGCGTGGTCGCCGTCCAGGAAGCTGTACTTGGCCAGGGCCGCGCTCCAGCCCTTCTGCAGGTCCTCCAGCGGCCGGTCGCCCCAATGCTGTGAGATGGCGTCGGTGAAGGCCTGGCCGTAGCCGGTCGAGCCGTGGAAATCGACCATGACCACGCCATAGCCCCAGCCGGCCCAGACCTCCGGGTTCCAGCGATAGCTCCAGCTGTCCCCGAACGAGCCCTGCGGGCCGCCGTGGATCAGGTAGACGGTGGGGTATTTGTGGCCCGGCTGGTAGCCGTAGGGCTTCAGCACATAGCCATGCACGGTCTCGCCGTTCCAGCCGGCGAAGCTGAACTGCTCGTAGGGGGAGAAGTTGACCGCGGCGAGCTTGGCGGCGTTGACGTCGGTTAGCGCGGCGAGCTTGCCGCCCTCTAGCCGGTAGAGCTGGCCCGGGCTGTTCAGCGCCTCGCGGCCGACGATCACGGTCTTGCCGGCGAGGCTCACCGACGAGATATGGCCGTCGTCGGTGAGCGGATTCACCGCGCCGGTCCTGGCGTCGATCGCGAACAGCCGGGTCTTGCCGACGTCGTCGGCGACCACCAGCAGGCCGCGGCCGTCGGCGCTCCACTTCAGCCCGCCGGCGGAGCGATCCCAGGCCGGGTCCACCTCGTGGCGGGCGCCGGTCTTCAAATCCATGATCCATACGCCGAACCGGTCGGCCTCGAAGCCGGGCCGCTTCATGGCCAGGTAGGCGAGCTTGGTTCCATCCGGCGAGACGACGGGGCTCCCGTCCCAGGCCGGGTTGTCGGCGGTCAGGTCCTTCGGCGCGGCCGAGCCGTCCATCGGCGTGGCGTAAAGGTCGAAGTTGGTGCTCCAGGGCTCGGTGCGGCCGGCCAGGCGCGCGCTGAAGAAGACCGTCGCGCCGTCCTTGGAAATGTCGAAGTCCTCGTCGCCGCCGAAGGGCTTGCCGGGCACGTCGCCGTCGAAGCCCCTGGTCAGGGGAACCGCGTCGCCCGCGGTGTCGCCCTTGGCGTCGAGGGCCAGGGCGTAGAGGTGGTTGCGCGTGCCGTCGGCCCAGGTGTCCCAGTGGCGCACGAACAGCTTGTCGTAGAGCACGCCGCTGGCCTTGACGGTCTTCTTGGCGTCCATCCGCGCCTTGGTGGCGGCGGGATCGTCCAGGTCCGGGAAGACGGCGAGGGCGACGACCATGTGCTTGCCGTCGGAGCTGAGCCTGTAGGCGCCCACGTCCAGGGGCAGGTGGGTCACCTGGACCGCCTCGGCGCCCGCAACGTCGGTGCGCCAGACCTGGTCGGAGTCGCCGGCGCGGCTGGACATGAAATAGAGGCTGCGGCCGTCGGCGGACCAGCGGGCGCCGGACGCGCCGCCCTCGGAGATGGCCAGCCTGCGGGGCGGCGCCTTGGCCGCAAGATCGACCAGCCACAGGGAATGGGCGGCCTTGTTGGCGTCGTAGTCGACGGTGCGCAGGTCGTAGACCAGGTAGCGGCCGTCGGGGGAGATCTGCGGATCCCCGATCCGGTCAAGGGTGGCCAGGGTCTTGGCGGTGAGCGGCTCGGCCGTCGCGGCGCCGGCGAAGGCGGCGACGCCCAGGGCGAGACCGAGGGCCGCCGACGCGAGTCGGCGCGAGAGGTTGGACATGGACGCCTCCGAAAGCTGTGGCGCTGGTCTAGCGGCTCTTGGCCGGGGATGAAACCGCGGCGTCGGCGCTCCTGAAGCCAGACAGTGCTTGCCAAGATCGCTCAGATCGCGCGCTGAAAACACCCAACCGCAACAATCCCCGTCACCCCCGGGCTTGTCCCGGGGGCAAGGGAACACTGGCGCGAGGGTGCGGCCAGCTCTTGCGCGAAACACCCTGCGGTTCGTGTTCCCTTGTGGCCGGGACAAGCCCGGCCAAGACGGAAATATTGGTGCTGCATCAGCGTGGGATCGTTCTGAGCACACTGAAAAGCTCGCCGCCTTTGAATTGCCCCCCAAGCGTCAGGGTCTGGCGCGAGCGCACGCCCGATGCGTAGATAGGGCCGCCCGCGACAGATTCCGTCGCCGCCCAGGCATTCCCGAGGTCGAAATTGACGAGCCCCGCCATTACCGCGACCACCAAGCCAGGCCTTGAGCTGACCATCCGGGGGGTGATTCTCGGGGTGCTGATCACCGTCCTGTTCACCGCCGCCAACGTCTATCTGGGGCTGAAGGTGGGGCTGACCTTCGCCTCCTCGATCCCCGCGGCGGTGATCTCCATGGCGGTGCTGCGCTGGTTCAAGGGCGTCACCATCCAGGAGAACAACATCGTCCAGACGGTGGCCTCCTCCGCCGGAGCCCTGTCGTCGATCATCTTCGTCCTGCCGGGGCTGGTGATGGTCGGCTGGTGGAAGGGCTTTCCCTTCTGGATGAGCTTCGGCATCTGCGCCATCGGCGGGGTGCTGGGGGTGATGTACTCCATTCCCCTGCGGCGGGCCCTGGTGACCCAATCCACCCTGCCTTACCCGGAAGGCGTCGCCGCCGCCGAGGTGCTGAAGGTCGGCTCCGGCACTCGGGAGGGCGCGGCGGAGGGCGCCAAGGGCCTCTGGGTGATCGTCGGCGGCTCCATCGGCTCGGCCCTCTTCGCCGCCGTGGTCGCCACCAAGGTCTTCGCCGGGGAACTCGGCGCCTATTTCCGTTTCAACAACGGCTCGGCCACGGGTTTGGGCCTGCAGCTGTCCCTGGCGCTGATGGGCGCCGGCCACCTGATGGGCATCGCCGTGGGCATGGCCATGCTGGTGGGCCTGGTGATCGCCTGGGGCGTCTGTGTGCCGTTCCTGACCCACCTCTATCCCGCCGCCGGCCCCGCCGCGGACGTGGCCGTGCACATCTGGAAGACCCAGGTGCGCTTCATCGGCGCCGGGGCCATCGGCTCGGCGGCGATCTGGACCCTGGGCAAGCTCGCCGCCCCGGTCTGGACCGGGCTGATGTCGGCCATGGCCGCCGCCCGCGTCCGCAGCGCCGGGGAGGGCGCCAGCCTGCCGCGCACCGAGCAGGACATGCCCATCGCCATCGTCGGCCTGATCAGCCTGCTCAGCCTGCTGCCCATGGCCTGGCTGACCTATTCCTTCCTGCAGGGCGGGGCGCTCGCTGGTCTGATGGTTCCGCTGATCATCGCCGCCCTGGTCTATGTGGTGGTCGCCGGCTTCATGGTCTCGGCGGTGTGCGGCTACATGGCCGGCCTGATCGGCTCGTCGAACAGCCCGGTCTCCGGCATGGCGATCCTGGCGGTGCTTGGAGCGGCCCTGCTGCTGGCCGCCGTGGCCAAGATCGAGCACTGGCCGATCAGCGACAGCCAGGCCCTGGTCGCCTTCGCCCTCTTCATCACCGCTGTGCTGCTGGCCGTGGCCGTGGTCGCCAACGACAACCTGCAGGACCTGAAGACCGGCCAGCTGGTCGACGCCACCCCCTGGGCCCAACAGGTGGGGCTGATCTTCGGGGTCATCGCCGGCGCCATCGTCATTCCGCCGATCCTGGACCTCTTGAACAACGCCTACGGCTTCGCCGGCGGCGTCAACGCCATGGGCTCCTCCGCCCACACCTTGCCGGCGCCCCAGGCCACCCTGATCTCGACCCTGGCGAAGGGGGTGATCAGCGGTGACGTGCGTTGGGACCTTTTGGGCATCGGCGCCCTCGTGGGCCTGGCCGTGGTCGCCGTCGACGAACTGCTGCGCAAGTTCACCCGCTTCAGCATGCCCCCCCTCGGGGTCGGCATCGCCATCTACCTGCCCAGCTCGGCGATCCTGGCGACGGTGTTCGGGGCGGTGATCGGCTGGATCTACGACAACTGGGTCAAGGGCAGCCCCTCCGGCGAGGCCGCCCGGCGTCTCGGCGTGCTCCTCGCCTCCGGCTTCATCGTCGGCGAGGGCCTGTTCAGCGTGCTGCTGGCCATCCCCATCGTGATCACCGGCAACGGCGACATCCTGGCCATCGTCGGCGACGGCTTTGCGAACACCGGCCTTGTCCTGGGCGGCGCAGCCTTCGCCGTCACCGTGATCGGCCTCTACATCTGGACCCGATCGATGGCCCGGGGCGTGAACGCCGCCGCCGCGACCGAGTGACCGGTTGATCGCATCGTCGGCGCCCCGCATGAGGGGCGCCTGTAACGGACCCAGCCCATGTCATCCCGCGTCGAACAGTTCCAGGCCATCAGCCTCAGCCACCTGGCGCACAGGCTGAAGGCGGAGGGCCGCTCCGTTATCCACATGGAGTTCGGCCAGCCCTCCACCGGCGCCCCCCGCGCCGCCATCGAGACCGCGCATCGGGTCCTGGACAGCGACGGCATGGGCTATTGGGAGAGCGAGCCGCTGAAGGCGCGCATCGCCCGCCACTACGCTGAGGCCTACGGGGTGGTGGTCGATCCCTCCCAGCTGGTGCTCACCTGCGGCGCCTCGGCGGCCCTAGTCCTGGCCCTGGCCTCGACCTTCGCCCCCGGCGACCGGGTGGCCCTGGCCCGGCCGGGGTACGTGGCCTATCGCAACACCCTGCGGGCGCTGAACATGGTCCCGGTGGAGATCGAGTGCGGGCCCGAGACCCGGTTCCAGATCACCGCCGCCCAGATCGCCGCCCTCGATCCGCCGCCGGCGGGGGTGATCGTCGCCAGCCCCGCCAACCCCACCGGCACCATCATCGAGCCGCGGGAAATGGCGGCCATCGCCGAGGTCTGCCGCGCGCGCGACATCCGCATCCTTTCCGACGAGATCTACCACGGCATCAGCTACGTCGCCCCGGCGCGCTCCATGCTGGAGTTCGAGCCGAACGCCCTGGTGATCAACAGCTTCTCCAAATATTTCAGCATGGTGGGATGGCGGCTCGGCTGGCTGCTGACCCCCATGGACCGGCGCCATTCCGCCCGCGCCTATGTCAGCAACATGTTCCTCACCGCACCCTCCCTCAGCCAGCACGCGGCCCTCACCGCCATGGACTGCCGCGAAGAGCTGGAGGCCAACGTCGACGTCTACCGGGCCAACCGCGCCCTGGTGCTGGAGGCGTTGCCCAGGCTCGGCCTGCGCTCCATCGCGCCCCCCGACGGCGCCTTCTACGTCTACGCCAACGTCGGCCACCTGACCGATGACTCCATGGAGTTCTGCAAGCAGCTCCTGCGCGACACCGGCGTCGCCACCGCTCCGGGCGTGGATTTCGATCCCGTCGAGGGCCGCCACTTCATCCGCATCAGCTTTGCGGTGTCGACGGCGGAGGTGGAGGAGGCCCTGCGGCGGATGACGCCCTGGTTCGCGGCCAGGATGGCGGAGGCGGCGGTTAGCTGACCCCGCATCTCTAAATTCCGTCATGGCCGGGCTTGTCCCGGCCACCCAGGATCGCTGGCGATGAAAGCACTGATCGGTTGGCCCCGTGGCGGGCCAACGCCGCGGCGAGCACTACACCATAGTCTCCACGGTTCGTGATCCTGGGTGGCCGGGACAAGCCCGGCCATGACGGGAAGAGGGTGGTATTGCCCGGCTTCCCCAGCGTCCCCGTTGCGCGCCCCACCGAGACCGGGCAAGGATCACACCCTCTTGAGCCCCGCCGTCAGAGCGGGCCCGGTGGGAGGTTCCGATCATGTCCGAAGCCATTCTCGATCCCGATCTGCCGATCATCGATCCGCACCACCACCTGTGGGACATCCCCGCCGAGCGGATGGCCCGGATGGCGCCGGCGGACCATCCCTATGTGCGGATGATGCACACCACCCCGCACTACCTGCTGGATGAGCTGCTCGCCGACCTGCGCACCGGCCACAATGTGCGGGGCACCGTCTATCTGGAGTGCAGCTCCATGTACCGGGCGGGCGGGCCGTCGCAGATGCGCCCGGTCGGTGAGACCGAGTTCGTGAACGGCGTCGCGGCCATGACCGCCAGCGGCCGCTACGGCGACGTGCGCGCCTGCGCCGGCATCGTCGGCCACGCGGACCTGACCCTCGGCGCGGCCGTGCGCGAGGTGCTGGAAGCCCATATCGCCGCCGGGGGCGGCCGTTTCCGCGGCATCCGCCATTCCGCCTCCTACGACGCCGACCCCGGCGTGCTGGGCATGCTGGCCGGGCGCAACGAGGACCTCTACCTAAACCCGACCTTCCGCGAGGGCTTCGCCCAGCTGGCGGCCCTGGGCCTGTCCTTCGACGCCTGGCTGCTGGAGCCGCAGCTGCCGGACCTGGTGGACCTCGCCCGCGCCTTTCCGGACACCACCATCATCCTCGACCACGTGGGCACGCCCCTGGGGATCGGCGCCTACAAGGGCCGCCGCGAGGAGCGGTTCGGCGCCTGGCGGGACTCGATCCAGGCCCTGGCGAAATGTCCCAATGTGGTGGTCAAGCTCGGCGGCTTGGCCATGCCCTTCGCTGGTTTCGACAGCTTCATGAGCAAGCCGCCGGCGACCTCGGCCCAGCTCGCCGCCGAGTGGAAGCCTTATATCGATACCTGCATCGAGGCCTTCGGTCCCGCCCGCGGCATGTTCGAGAGCAACTTCCCTGTCGATTCCGGAACCTGCGCCTACGACGTGCTCTGGAACGCCTTCAAGATCCTCGCCGTCGGCGCCTCGGCGGACGATAAGACCGCCCTGTTCAGCGGCACGGCCGCCCGCGTCTACCGCCTCGACCTCTGATCACCCGTTCCCAACCGAAAGCCCCCAACCATGTCCATCGACTTCGAAGTGCCCCCCGAGGCCAAGGCCATTCGCGAGCGCGTGCGCCAGTGGGTGCATGACGAATGCATCCCCGCCGAAAATCGCCTGATCGCCGGCGAGGACTACAAGACCGTGCTGAACGTGCTGCGGGTGAAGGCCCGCGCCCAGGGCCTGTGGTGCCCGTTCATCCCCAAGGAGCACGGCGGCATGGGCCTTGGCCCCCTGGCCAACGCCCTGGTGCAGATGGAGCTGGGCGAGAGCTACCTCGGCGCCCTGTCGATGAACACCCAGGGGCCAGACGACGCCACCATGCTGACCCTGCTGGCCCACGGCACCGAGTTCCAGAAGGAGAAGTTCCTCAAGCCGCTGCTGAACGGCGAAAAACGCATCTGCTACTCGATGACCGAGAAGGCCGCCGGCGCCGACGCCACCGGCATGCAGACCCGCGCGGTCAAGGACGGCAACGAGAACTACATCCTAAACGGCGAGAAGTGGTTCTCCTCGGCGGCCAGCGTCGCCGACATCGCCCTGGTCATGGCCAAGACCGATCCGGACGCCCCGCGCCACCAGCAGTTCTCCACCTTCATCGTCGAGCTGCCCAACCCCGGCTACCGGATCGTCCGCGACATCGAGACCATGGCCGCCGAAGGCCCGCTGTCGCACATCCTCGGCGGCGGCCATTCCGAGATCGAGATCAAGGACCTGGTGGTGCCGGCGGAAAACCTGCTGGGCGGGGAGGGCAACGGCTTCAACATGGGCCAGCACCGCCTGGCCTACGGCCGCCTGCGCCACGGCATGCACAATGTGGCGATGGCGCAAAGGGCGTTGGACATGGCCGTGGGGCACGTGACCAGCCGCTCCACCTTCGGCAAGCCCTTGCACGAGCGCCAGGGGGTGCAGTTCATGCTCGCCGAATGCGCCTCCCAGCTCTATATCGCCCGGCTGATGCTGCTGCACATCGCCTACAAGGCGGAGAAGGGGCTGGACCTGCGCCAGGAGAACGGCATCGCCAAGGTCTACCTGGCGCACATGGTGCATCATGTGGTCGACACCGCCATCCAGCTCCACGGCGCCCTCGGCTATTCGACTGATACGCCGCTGGCGCGCTGGTACACCCACATCCGCTCGCAGCGGCTAGTGGACGGGCCGGACGAGGTGCACCGCTGGACGACCGGCCGCAACGTGATCAAGGCCTACCAGCAGTTCGGCACCACGGCCTCGGCCGCCGGCGGCGACTTGCTCTAGGCGCGCAAAGCCTTATGTGCGGGCGGTCGGACCTGGGTCCGGCCGCCCGTCGCCGTGTCCGGACCCTGCCATGACCCTCAAGCGTTTCGCTCTGGCCGCCCTGTGCCTCGCCGGCCTTTCCGCCGCCCCGGCCGTCGCCGCCCCCGCCCCGGAGGTGGAGATCGCCAGCTTCGCGCAGCTGAAGACGCCGCTGCCTTATCCCTATGACGAAAGGGCCGACGCCAACGCCGCCGTGGCGGCGGCGCGGGCGCAGGCGCGGCGCGAGCACAAGTTGCTGATGATCGACCTCGGCGGCAACTGGTGCGCCGACTGCCGGATCCTGGCGGGAACCATGGCGCTGCCCTCCCTGCGCGCCTTCATCGAGGCCCACTATGTGGTCGTGTTCGTCGATGTCGGCCGGTTCGACCGCAACCTGCAGATTCCCGCCCACTACGGCGTCATCCGGCGCCTCGAAGGGGTGCCGAGCTTGTTGATCGTCGATCCGATCGCCGATCGCCTGCTGGACCCTGGGCAGGACGCCGCCCTGGCCGACGCGCGCTACATGTCGCCCCAGACCCTGGCGGACTGGCTGGCGCGCTGGACCGCGTAATCCGCTGGCCAGCACGGCGGCAATATGGCCGCACGCTTCGGAGTCGAAACGCCCGGGCTCCGCGCGCAATACGCCGGCAACAGGGGCGTGGTCAGCATGGACGGCGTTTATGTGGAGCCGTTGCGCCATGAACCGATTCCTGCGAGACCGCTGGGCCGAATGGGCGCTGGTGACCTTCAGCGCCGTCGGCTTCGTCGCGATCGTCGGCGCAGGGATTTATGTCATCGTCATGTCCCTCGCTTGAGACGCGCCGGCCCCCGCTTTCTGCTCGCCATGACCCTGTTGCTCGCCGGCTGCGCGACCGGCGAGGGTGAACGGCCGCACGGCACGCGCGCCAACGGCGATCACCCTGGCGGCGCTCGCCCCCCTGGGCCGACCCTTTTCGTCAGCTTCGCCGGACAGCCGTTCCGCGCCGAGCCGGGGGAGCCCTATCCGGTGGCGCGCTGGTTCGCCCAGGTCGACCGCAAGGGCGACGGACGCATCGACCGCGCCGAGGTGCGCGCGGACGCCACGGCCTTCTTCCGCACCCTGGACCGCAATAACGACGGCGTGCTCGACGCCTTCGAGGTGGCCGACTACGAACAGCAGATCGCACCGGAGATACTGGGCGCCTATCGTGGCGGGCGCGGCCAGGAGGGCGGGAGCGACGGCGGCGAACGGGGCGGGCGCGGACACGGTGGCGGTGGCGGTGGCGGCCGGCGCGGCGGCGCCGGGCCCACTGGCCCCGGCGTCGGCGACGGGGTCGAGCAGTTCGAAGGCGCGGCGGCCTTTTCCCTGACCCCCGACCCCGAGCCGGTGGCCTCGGCGGACGCCGCCCTCGACGGCAAGATCACCTTGGCCGAATTCCTCGCCGCCGTGGACCGCCGCTTCGACGCGGTGGACGTCAAGCACCAGGGCTATCTGACCCTCGCCGATCTGCCCAAGACCGCTGCGCAGCGGCGCGCCGACGCCGGACGGCGCGGCCCCGGCGCAAAATAGCGGCGGGAGCGCCGCCGCTGGTCGCAGGCCTGACACCAATCGGCGTAGAGACTGGCCTTTAAGTCTATCCTAGAGTGGGTTGGCTTTAGTCGGAATCACAAACGGGGCAGCGACGGCCCGACGCCCCCTCAGTCGGCTTCGCCGACAGCTCCCCCGTTTCACGGTGGAGCAAAGCGATGGTTGTCCTCCACCGCGAAGCGGGGGAGGTGGCAGCGCGAAGCGCTGACGGAGGGGGCGTCGGTCCGCTGTAAAACGCCGGTTCCATCTAATTACAACGTGCTCAAAGGCCGCTGCGCCGACGGCGCGGCCATCAGTGCAGGATCCGGGTCGACGGGGGCGGCGCGGCGTCGGCTTCAGCTCGGAGCGAGGCGAGCAGGGCCTCCAGGAGCGCCGCCTTGAGTTCCTGCAATTCGGGGCCAGGGTTGTCGATGGCTTCGAGGCGGACGCAGGCCTTGGACAGGACCGCGCGCAATTCATCGACGATCTCGGGCGGCAGCGGGTGGATAAACATCTGGTCCTAGCCCACGGCTACGAGTTGAAAGGCCCGCCTGCGGCCGACGAAGTCGTCGGTGTGCGATAGGGTGACATAGGGCGCCGCCATGCGGGCCGCCGCCCGGGCGAAGGCTTCCGATCCGATGACATTGTCGGATCGGACGGAGATCGCATCCAGCACCAGGCTGGCCGGCGCGCCGCGATCAAAGGCGGCCAGCGCGGTCGCCAGGCAGCTCGAGGTCAGGGAGCAGCCGATGATCACCAGCTCCGGGCTCGGCCACGTGCGCATGCGCCGACGAAAGCCGCGGCTGGAAAAGGCCGAGACGCCGTCGCGCTGAAAGACCGGTTCGCTGGCCAGGGGCTCGAGGCCGGGGACCGCGCGGGCCGGCAAGTCTCGTCCAAGGCAATGGACAACCTCCCAGCCCGCCTCGCGGGCATGGCTCAGGAGGCGGCGGCTGTTGGCGACGCAGCGATGATAGGCCCGGGGCTCCTCCCCAGCCGCCGCCGGCTCCAGCAGGTCGATACAGACAAGCAGCTTCGGCTGCGCCGCTTCATCTTCCAAGATCATCCCATCCTCCGGACTTGTTCGCCCGTAAATTCCGCGGCCGGCCGTTCCAGGACGCCGGGGCGGTCCCATTCCCCCTCCGGGCGAAGGAGAACCATCGGGTCGCTGTCCATGTGCAGGGCGTCCAAAGGGGGCTGAAGCTTGAGCTCCACCTCGACATAGTCGATGTCGGAGAACTGGAAGGTCGGCCGGTCTGGCCGAGGCGTCGTGCCCAGGTGACGGCGCCAATAGTCGACAAGATCCGGGGTCACGTGGCCGTAGAGCCGACGATAGCCCTTGCGGCCGCCCAGGTGGATGGCCGCCTGCATCAGGGCCACGGCGACGCCGCATCCCCGATAGCGGGCCAAAACGGCGACACGCTCGATCTTGAAGAAGTCGGCGAACCACCGCACGCGAAGGCAGCCGGCCGGTTCGCCGTCGACCCGCGCGATCAGATGGGTGGCGCCGGCGAAGTCGTTGCCGTCGAATTCCTCGGCATAGGGGCAGTCCTGCTCGGTCATGTAGACCGCCGCGCGGACGGCGACGGCCTGAAGCAGATCGTCGAGAGTGTGGGCGATCGCCACCGTGCAGGACATCGCCCGCGCCCGGGCGGGGGCGGCGCCCTGGGCCGAAGGGGCGATGGAGCGGACATGCGCGTTCATGCGGCGGCCGCCTCGCGCTCAAGCAGCGAAGGCTGCCAGATCAGGCCGGGACGCGACCGCGGCACCCGCCGCCATCCCTGGCGCTTCATGATCAGCCGCTCGCCATCGGCGGTGACCACGCGCATGTACCAGCGCAGGTGCGGGGTCACCTGCCGACCCATGGCGCAGGCCGCCTCGACCAGGGTCTTGGTCGCCGTGTGGCTGATGGTGGCGATGCCCCAGCCGTAGATCGCCGCAGGCTCCTCGCGCCGCGAACAGACATCCGCCGCTTCAGGATCGAGCGCATCGAACCTGTCGGCGATCACCGACGCCCGCCCGATTGGGCTCAGCAGGACGAAGCCCATCACCCCGGCGATCTCACCACCTTCGCGGGCGACAAGGACGCCGACGCCGGAGCGCCGCCGCACCGCCTCCATGGCTTCCGGAGAAGCCACCGGGCCCTTCATGCGTCGCGCGGCGAGGGCCTGGGCCAGTGGAACCTCATCCGGGGCGGCGGGCATTGCGCCGTAAGCGGCCAAAACGTCGCGGATGGCGACGATGGTTGAGGAGTCGGCAAGTCGTTGCGAGTGGCGTATCATGTTTCGCTCCCGGAGGGGGGTCTGGAAGCGTTAGCGAGGCGCTGGCCGTTTTGGCGCCCCGAAAGACTGCAATAGTCTGTCGGCGGAATTGCAGATGGGGGCGGTATGGCCGAACTGGTGCGACATCGATCCGATCTCTCGGATCTCCACGTTTTCTACGCCGTGGCGATCCATGGGGGGCTGAACGCCGCGGCGCGCGCACTGCGGGTCGACCCGTCAACGGTCACCCGCACCCTTGACCAGCTTGAGAGCCGACTGAACGCCAAGCTTGTTCGGCGCAGCCCGCAGGGCGTGACGCTGACGCGCGCCGGCGAGATGGCGCTGCAACGGGTGCGCACTATCGAACATCTTGTCACCGAACTTGAAGCCGAGATCATCGACGCGGAGTCGGCGGTGCCGGAGGGCCGGGTGACGGTGGGCTGTCCCGACGGGGTCGGCGCCTACATGGTCACGCCCGCCCTGGCGGCGCTCCTGCAGGAAAACCCCAAGCTGGACATCGGCCTGGATTGCGGGCTGTGGCAGGATCACCCGCTGCGCTCCGAGGCCGAGATCGTGCTCACCTACAACGAGCCCACCCAGTCGGACTTGGTCGGAAAGGAACTGGCGCACCTTCACTACGCCCTGTTCGCTTCGCCCAAATTCCTGGATCTCTATGGCACGCCGACGACGATCGACGAGTTCGTCCGCCACACCTTCGTTCATCACGTGGCCCACACGCCCACAGACCGCATGAGCGCGCGGGTCCCCGCGTTTCACGAGCTCGCAAACCGGCGCATGGAGAGCAACTCCAGCGCCGCGGTGATGGAGGCGGTGAAGGCGGGCGTGGGCATCGCGGCCCTGCCCACCGCCTGCCTCGCCTTCCAGCCCGATCTGGTGATGCTGGGCAAGCCGGTTCCCGGCGCCCGCCTATGGTTGGTGCACCACCGGGAAACTGCGCGCATACCGAGAGTGCGTACCGTGATCGATTGGCTCTACGAGGTCTTCGATCCGGTGCGAAAGCCCTGGTTCCGCGCCGAGTTCGTGCATCCCTCGGAGTTCATGCACCTGTTGCCCGGCGCCGTTAGGCCGGCGGCGGCGCTCACCCACGGCGAAAACGCCGACAGGGCGAAGGCGTAATCGCCCGCACGGCGGGGCCCTGCGGAATTACCAGTTCTTCAATCTACTTCCCGGATGATGGTTATCGCCGATTAGCGAGGATCCGCGCCCGTTCAAGCGGCCGAGGTCTTTGCGCGGGGGGGAGCCAAGTCTAACGGGGATCATGTTCAGTCGTCTGCAGACCAAACTGATGGTGCTCTACGCGGGCCTGTTCGCGGCGACCCTGGCCCTGGTGTTCACCGCGGTCTACGGCGTGGTCAACGACAATGCGCGGCATGTCGTGCGCAACGACCTGACCGCCGGCGCCGCGGTCTTCGATCGGCTGCGCGCGGTCCAGTCGGACGAGCTGGCGCAGGGCGCCGCGGTCCTTGGCCACGATTTCGGCTTTCGCGCCGCCGTCGCCACCGGCGATCGGGCGACGACTCAGTCGGCGCTTGAGAACCTGCGCGGGCGGCTGCACCTCGACCT
>PLSW01000221.1:0-22189 GCA_003165275.1 Caulobacteraceae bacterium | reverse complement strand
GATGGCCGGTCTGGAACGCCTGTCCGCCATTCCCCTCGTCGCCACGGTCCTGACCCCCGCCTCCGACGGCGTCTGGGAGGCCCGCACGGCGGTCACCCGCGCCGAAGACCGTAAGCCGCTCAGCCGTTTCGTCACCTCCGCCCTGGCCGGCGACGCCGGCAAGACGGCGGAGCTGATGACGTCCGAGGGGCGGTCGATGGCCCTGGTCAAGCCGCTCAAGACCCTGGGCGCCGGCCAGCCTGCGGTCCTGTTGCTGCGCTATCCGCTGGCGTGGGCGTTGGCGCCCTATCAATCGCTGCTGGCGGCGATCGTCGTCACCGGCCTCGCGGCCATGGTCCTGCTTCTGCTCGGCAGCTGGGTGCTCGCCCGCAGCCTCACCCGGCCGATCTCCGCCCTCGAGGCGGCGGCCCACAGCCTCCAACAGGGCGAGATGGTGATGGTCGCGGTGGATTCGGGTGACGAGATCGGCCGTCTCTCAGCCAGCTTCAACCAGATGGTCGCCACCATCCGCGATCGCGAGGCCGAGCTCGGCTCGACCAAGGCCTTCATCGACGGGGTCGTGGAAAACCTGCCGGCCATGGTGGTGGTCAAGGACGTCAACAACCGTTTCGTGCTGCTCAACAAGGCCGGCGAGGATCTCATCGGCGTCGACCGCGCCGATTTCCTCGGCAAGACCGACCATGACCTCTTCCCCCAGGACCAGGCCGACTTCTTCGTCGAGCGCGACCGGGCGGTGATGGACTCAGGCGCCCTCGAGGTCATCCCCGACGAGCCGATCCAGACCCGCGCCAACGGCCTGCGCTACCTGCAGACCAAGAAGATCGCCATCAAGGGCGAGGACGGCCGGCCGCAATATCTCGTCGCGATCAGCGACGACATCACCGAGCGCAAACTGGCGGCGGTGGCGCTCGAAACGGCGCTGCACGAGGCCGAGGCCGCCAACCGCGCCAAGACCTCGTTCCTGACCAATATGAGCCACGAGGTGCGCACCCCGCTCAACGGCCTGGTGGGGGTGGCGGGCATGCTGACCACCACCGGCCTGGACGCGCGCCAGCGGGACATGGTGGCCATCATCGAGAGCTCCGCCTCGATCCTGGAACGGGTGCTAAACGACGTAATCCATGTGGCGCGACTGGAGTCCGGCCGCGTGGAGTTCGTCGAGGCGACCTTCGACCTTCACGCCGCGGTCCAGGTGCTCGCCGCCCAGACACAGGCCGCGGCGACGTCCAAGGGACTCGCCTTCGAGCTTGAGATCGAAGGCGACGTCGCCGCCTGTGTGCTCGGCGACCGCGTGCGGCTGCAACAGATCCTCGCCAACCTGCTCAGCAACGCCGTGAAATTCACCGACGTCGGCCGTGTCGCACTGCGGTTGTCACGCACCGCGTCGGGAACCGACGCGGTCGCCTTCGAGGTTTCGGACACCGGGGTCGGGTTCGAGCCGTCGATGGTGGAAGCCTTGTTCGAGCGGTTCACTCAGGCCGATGAGTCGGCCACGCGCCAGTTCGGCGGCACGGGGGTCGGCCTCAGCATCTCCCGCGATCTCGCCCGGGGCATGGGCGGTGACATTCTCGCCCGGGGCGCGCCGGGCGAGAGCGCCGTCTTCACCCTGGTCCTTCCCCTGAGCCCGGGCGAGGTCGTCGCCGACGCGACGCCGACCGCCCTCGACAGCCAGGATGCGGCGGAGCCGCTTCGGGTGCTGCTCACCGACGACAACGCCGTCAATCGCCGGGTGGTGGCGCTGATCCTCGACGCAGTGGGCGCTGACATCGTCCACGCCGAGAACGGCGAGGAGGCGCTGATCGCCTTCCAGGCCCAGCCCTTCGACGTGGTGCTGATGGATCTGCAGATGCCGGTCATGGACGGGCTGACGGCGATCCAGCTCATCCGCGGCCATGAAGCCAATGTGGGCGCGCCCCGCACGCCGATCCTGGTGGTCAGCGCCAACGCGCTTCCGGAACACCGCGAAGCCGCGACGCTGGCCGGCGCCGATGGGCACCTGGCCAAGCCGATCACCGCCCCTGCGCTGATCGGCGCCCTGCAGGGCGCCCTCGGCGCCGCGGAGACCGCCCGATCCAAAGTGGCCTGAGCGAGCCCCGCGCCCTCCTGGCCCATGGTGGAGCTCGTCGGCCTGTCCTATGTAGGAGCCGCCTGATCAACGGAGGATCACCCGTGCCCACCGACCGGCCTCACCGGCGTCGACGCAGTCTCACCGTCGGCCTGTCCGCCCTCACCCTGTCCGCCGCCCTGGCGGGATGCGGCAGAGACGACCCGCCGAAGGTCTACGGCTCGATCCAGGCCTGCAAGGCCGAACATCCCGCCCAGGCCTGCCAGGACGCCTGGCAGGCGTCTGTCGGCGAGCACCAGGCGACGGCCCCGCAATATTCGCAGAAGGCCCAGTGCGAAGCCCAATACGGGGTCGGTCACTGCGAAACCCGCAGCGGCGAGCATGGCGACATCTTCATGCCGATGATGGCCGGCTTCATGATCGGCCAGATGATGAACCAGCGCCGCAACGACGGTTACGCCGGCGGCGGAGGCTACATCGGCCATCCCGTCGCCTATGCGCCCGGCGGCGGCCTCAGCGCCCCGCCGCCGCGGGAGGGCGAGAGCCTGTTCAGCCGCAGCGGCGGCTTCACCAGCCGCGGCGGGTTCGGCGGGACCGCCGGTTTTCGCGGCGGCTTCGGCGGATAGGGCGTGGACCGTGTCCGGCTGACGCCCCGCCCGAACTGGCGGGAGACGGTCGAGGGCCAGGGCCTGACCTGGCATACCGCCGACGACGGCCGGATCTATTGGGACGAGAGCGCCTATTGGCGGTTTTCGGCCGCGGAGATCGACCGGATCGAGGCCGCAACCGACACCCTCTACGGACTCTGCCTCCAGGCGATCGAAAAGGTCGTCCAGGGCGGCGAACTCCCCGCCTTCGGCTACGACGCCGATACGATTGCGCTGATCGAGGCGAGTTGGCGCAACCGCAGCTTCGAGCCGACGCTCTATGCGCGCTTCGACCTCGCCTTCGACGGCCAGGATCTGAAGCTGCTGGAGTTGAACGGCGACACCCCGACCTCCCTGGTCGAGGCCGCGGTCATCCAGTGGTGGTGGCTGGAGGATCGCTTTCCCCACGCCGACCAGTTCAACTCCATCCACGACAAGTTGGTCGAGGCCTTCGCCCTCTACCGCGGCGTCACGCCGGACCAATCGCGCCTGCACATGACCAGCGTGGCGCCGCACGCGGAGGACCAGGGCACGGTGGAGTACCTCGCCGCCGCCGCGGCGGATGCCGGGCTGGCCACCACCTTCGTCGGCCTGACGGACATCGGCTGGCGGGAGGGGGACGGGCCCGGCCGCTTCGTGGATCTGGACGACGCGCCGATCGCCGCCCTGTTCAAGCTGGTCCCCTGGGAATGGATGCTGGAGGACCAGTTCGGCGCGAACCTGGCGCGGGAGGTGCTGGCCGGCCGCCTGCGGCTGATCGAGCCGGCGTGGAAGATGGTCGCCTCCAACAAGCGGCTGCTGGTGACCCTGGCCGAGATGTTCCCGGACCATGAACTGCTGCTGCCCGCGACCACCTCGGCGGCGGAGGCGGCGGCCTGGGGCGACTATGTCAGCAAGCCGGCCCGCGGCCGCGAGGGCGCCAATGTGTCGATCATCCGCGCCGGCCAGACCGTCGCCGCCACCCCGGGGGCCTATGCCGACGACGTGGTGGTCTACCAGCAAAAGGCCCAACTGGCCCAGGCCGACGGGAACTATGCGGTGATCGGCAGCTGGGTGGTGAACCGGCAGGCGGCGGGACTGGGCGTGCGCGAGTCGACGAGCCCGATCACCAACAACCTGGCGCGGTTCGTTCCCCACATCCTTGAAGGCTAGCCGGCACCGAAGGCCGGCGTTGCGTCAATGTTGTTCGAGCTGCGCCGGCGCTGCGGCGGCGCCTTCGGCCTGATGGGCGTGCTGGTCCTTGGCGATCTCGACGACCAGCTTCAGAATGACCCGACGCAGGGCCGGCGGGGCGGCGGCGTAGGAGGCCAGCAGTTCGGGCGCGCCAGATTCGCGCAGGTGAGCGGTGTCCTGGCGGAACAGGGGGCTAGGGATGTTGGCGTCGTCAAGGTCGCCGATCAGGTCGACAACCCTGCAGTCCAGGGCGTGGGCGATGTCGACAAGGCGAGAGAAGCTCACCCGGTTGAAGCCGCGTTCGTACTTCTGAATCTGCTGGAACGTCAGGCCGATCGCTTCGGCCAGCGCGGTTTGGGACACGCCGAGGGCCTTGCGTCGTTGACGAATGCGCAGCCCCAGGGCGACATCAAGCCGATTGGGCGTGTTTTCCTGCTCGCGAGCTTTCATTTCTAATCTGTCTCTCAATCCACTCGGGACGATTCGTCCGTGCACTTTTAGGGCCATAGATCGGCTGGCGCCCGAACTCCAGTGGATACACGCGCCAATCGTCGAATGTCACCCTCTTAACACATAACGCCGGATTATCCCAATGGTTGCATCCGCGTCGTGGTGTCACGCCCACCGCTCAGGTTGTCAGTGGGGCATTTTTGCCATGGCTCGCCCGGCCCGCTGCCTGACAGCCGATCCGGAATGTTTCAAAATGAGAAATCTTGTTTCAGGGATACTTGCGCGGCGGGACGACTGAAGCGGTGGCGGCCTTCTGGTGTCCGGGAGTGGGAAGTCGATCGCAACGAATGGTAGAGGGCGGTCCCCCCTGGCCCCTTTAGTCGTCCCGGTTGAAGGCGCCGACAAGCTGTTCGCCGTTGAAGATATCAACGCGGCGATAAGGGGCCGTATTGCACAGCTTATCTTCCGCCAGCGCCAACGCCGGGCGGTCGTCGGCGACGGTCACCCTGTAGAAGGTGGGGACTGTGTAGCGGTCGTCATGCACGAACAGCGTAAAACTTGAGGTCGGCGGGGGACCGCGCCAAGTGCTGATCCGTCACGCCAACGCCAACCTCGCCCGGGCCCACCGGTCCGTCGCCTGCAACGCCTTGCACGCCCAGACCGAGCGCCTGCGCCGCTGGCTGCTGATGAGCCAGGACCGCACGTCGGAGGACCGGATCCGCCTGACCCAGCAATACTTGGCGACCACACTGGGCGTTCGGCGCACCACGGTGACCGAGGCGTTGCGGGATCTCACCCTCGGTGGGCTGATCCAGCAGGAGCGCGGGGGAGCCTGATCCTCGCCGTCCGCGCCAATCTCGAGCGGCTGATCGGCCGCGAGCCGTTCGGCGATCGCGCCATGGAGGCGAGATCCTGACGACGCCGGCTCGTTCGGCCGACCAACGAAAAACGCCCGCCGTCGCCGGCGGGCGTCTTGGTCTTCGCAGGCGACGTCGCCCTAGGCGGCGCTGGTCTCGTAGGCTTCCTGCGGGTCGCGCAGCACATAGCCGCGGCCCCAGACGGTCTCGATGTGATGTTTGCCGTTGGTGGCGGACGCCAGCTTCTTGCGAAGCTTGCAGATGAAGACGTCGATGATCTTCAACTCGGGCTCGTCCATGCCGCCATAGAGGTGGTTGAGGAACATTTCCTTGGTGAGGGTGGTGCCCTTGCGCAGGGAGAGCAGCTCCAGCATCTGGTATTCCTTGCCGGTCAGATGGACCCGACTGCCGTTCACCTCCACCGTCTTGGCGTCGAGGTTGACGGTGATGTCGCCGGTCTTGATCACCGATTGGGCGTGGCCCTTGGAGCGGCGAACCACGGCGTGGATGCGAGCGACCAGTTCGTCCTTGTGGAACGGCTTGGTCATGTAGTCGTCGGCGCCGCCGCTGAAGGTCTTGACCTTGGTGTCGATCTCCGACGAGCCCGACAGGATCATGATCGGCGTGTTGATCTTGCCGACCCGAAGAGTCCGCAGCACGTCCATGCCGCTCATGTCCGGGAGATTCAAGTCGAGCAGAATGAGGTCGTAGTCGTAGATCTTTCCGAGATCGACGCCCTCCTCACCCAAGTCGGTGGTATAGACGTTGAACCCTTCCGACTTCAGCATCAGCTCGATGCTTTGTGCGGTGGCGCTGTCATCCTCAATCAACAGTACGCGCATCAACCCCTCCCCGCACAACGGCGGTGTCAGCCACGGATATTGGGACTCCGCCCCCGAAACGTAACGAACGAATTAAGGCTGAGGGACCTTTAAACTTAGTTAATCGTCGTCGCTTCGAAAACGAATCTAGGGTGATTTGGATTCCCTGGGCAAGCGCCGCCATTAACTATTTTTCCCATTGGATTCGTTCGGATTTCGCTCTTTAGGCCCGGACGATTCACACCGTCTTAAGGCCGGCGCGACAAAATGTGCAAGGACTCGATTTCCTGAGGGTGTCAAGCTTTGCGCAATCTTCTCGCTGCGGTCGAACGGGTCGATCCGCTTGTGGTCTATGCCCGAGTCGCCGCGGTGAACGGCTTGCTCATAGAGGCGCGCGGCGGTTTGACGCGGCTTGCGGTGGGGACCCGCGCGGAGATCGAGCGTCGCGGCGCGTCGCCCTTGGCCGCGGAGGTGGTGGGCTTCCACGACACCCGCGCCCTGCTCATGCCCTTCGGTCCCGTCGACGGGGTCGCCCCCGGGGCGGAGATCCGCATCACCCCCGACGCCGCCGGGGTGCGCCCGACCCTGGCCTGGCGCGGGCGGATCATCGACGCCTTCGGCGAGCCTATCGACGGCAAGGGGCCGCTGCCCCAGGGCCCCACGGACTATCCCCTGCGCGCCCCGCCGCCGCCAGCCCACGCCCGCGGGCGGGTCGGCGAGCGGCTGGACCTGGGGGTCCGCTCCATGAACGTCTTCACCACCTGCTGCCGCGGCCAGCGCCTGGGGGTCTTCGCGGGCTCCGGCGTCGGCAAGTCGGTGCTCCTGTCCATGCTGGCGCGGGAGGCGACCTGCGACGCCGTCGTCGTGGGCCTGATCGGCGAACGGGGCCGAGAGGTGCGCGAGTTCATCGAGGAGACCCTGGGCGAGGAGGGGCTGAAGCGGGCCATCGTCGTCGTGGCCACCTCCGACGAGCCGGCGCTCAAGCGCCGTCAGGCCGCCTACATGACCATGGCCGTGGCGGAATATCTCCGCGACCAGGACCAGGAGGTGCTCTGCCTGATGGACAGCGTCACCCGCTTCGCCATGGCCCAGCGGGAGATCGGCCTCGCCGCCGGCGAGCCCCCCACCACCAAGGGCTATACGCCCACGGTGTTCACCGAACTGCCCAAGCTCCTGGAGCGGGCGGGGCCGGGGCCCGTCCGGGGGGACGGCACCACGGCCGGGCCGATCACCGCCATGTTCACCGTCCTGGTGGACGGCGACGATCACAACGAGCCCATCGCCGACGCGGTGCGCGGGATTCTCGATGGCCACATCGTCATGGAGCGGGCCATCGCCGAGCGCGGCCGGTTCCCGGCGATCAATGTGCTGAAGTCCATCAGCCGGACCATGCCCGCCTGTCAGCGGGCCTATGAGCGCGAGATCGTCGCCAACGCCCGCCAGACCCTCGCCGCCTACGCCAACATGGAGGAACTGATCCGCATCGGCGCCTATCGCGCGGGGGCGGACCCGAAGATCGACCGGGCGATCCGGCTGAACGGCGCCCTGGAGACCTTCCTCAGTCAGGACAAGGACGAGGTGACCTCCCTGGACGACGCCTTCACCGCCCTCGACGCGATCCTGAGTGAGGCCGCATGAGCTGGCGCGAGTCGCTGATCCGCATCGCCAACTACGAGGTTGAGTCCCTGCAGGAGCGGGTCAGCGAAGTCGTCGAGCGGCGCATGCAGGCGGATCTGCGTCTGATGATGCTCGAGGCCGAGGCCGAGGCCGAGGACCGCAACGCCGAACTCGATCTTGAGGCGGCCTTTCTATGGGCGGCCTTCCGCAACGGGGTGCGCCACAGGCGCAAAGAGCTGCAGGCCCAGATCGACGCCCTTGTCGCCGAAGAGGCCGGCGCGCGCGACGCCCTGGCCGAGGCGTTCGAGGGCCTGAAGAAGTATGAGCAGGTCGCC
This sequence comes from Caulobacteraceae bacterium, assembly GCA_003165275.1. Lineage (GTDB taxonomy): Bacteria > Pseudomonadota > Alphaproteobacteria > Caulobacterales > Caulobacteraceae > Poindextera. The sequence goes on along the minus strand of PLSW01000221.1, from coordinate 14,224 downwards.
GAGAACGCGCGGCTCGCGGCCGAAAAGGAGACCGCCCGGCGGGAGATACTGGCGATGGACGAACTGGGCCTGCGCAGGGCGCACCGGTGACGCCAACCCGCCGGGGCCTGATCGGCGGGCTCTGCGCCGCCGGCCTGGGCGCCGCCGGCCTCGGCGCCTGCGGTCGCGCCGGCGAGGGACAGGCCCAGGCGGAACCGGCGCCGTCCCCGACGCCGCCCCTGAAGTCGTTCGCGCGCTTTCCGGTCGGCTGCGCGGTGAGCCTGCAGCATCTGAACGATCCCTCGGACGCGGCCCTCGTCGCGCGCCACTTCTCCCAGGTCACCGCTGAGTGGGAGATGAAGATGGAATACATTCTGCGGGACGATGGCGGCTTCCGCTTCGACGCCCCCGACGCCATCGCCGCCTTCGCCCGCGCCCGCGGCCTGCGCCTCTTCGGCCACAACCTGATCTGGTATGCCCAGACCTCGCCGGCCTTCGCCCGTATCGACGGTGAGGCCGCCGCCTTCGCGGCCGCCTATCGCAACTACATCCTCGCCGTCGCGGGCCGCTACCGAGGCCAGGCGGTGGGCTGGGACGTGGTCAACGAGCCGGTTCTGGACGACGGCTCGGGCCTGCGCGACTGCCTCTGGAGCCGGAACCTGGGCGGCGCCGACTACATCCGCCGCGCCCTCGATCACGCCCATGAGGCGGATCCCGGCGCGGTCCTGCTGATCAACGACTACAATCTGGAAAGCCTGCCGCGAAAGCGCGCCACCTTCATGCGCCTGGTCGAGGGCCTGCTGAAGGCCGGCGCGCCGATCGGCGGAATCGGAACCCAGACCCACCTGGCGACCGACCTGGCCGGCGGGGCGGTGACCACGGCCACGCGCGACCTGGCCAGCCTCGGCCTGCCGATCCATGTGTCCGAGCTGGACATTTCCCTGAACCGCGATAGATCGGCGTTCGCCTCTCTCGCCGAAAAGCGGGCGCGGCAATACCGGCTGGCTCACGAAACGGCCGCGGCCTTCGCCGCCCTGCCCAACGCCCAAAGGTTCGCCTTCACCCTGTGGGGGCTGCGCGACACCGAGTCCTGGCTGCGGTCGCCGAAGGAAAACCCCTCGCCGCCCTGGGATGCGCCATTGGCCTTCGACGACGCCGGCCGGGCCAAGCCGATGCTGGCCGCCTTGGCGGCGGGTTTTTCGGGGCGGTGATAGCGGGCGACTTATCCTCTCCCATTCATGGGAGAGGAGAAGGGGCGTTGTCCGCCGGCTATTCCTTGGGGGACTTCATGCTGGCGGCCAGCTTGACCTCGTCGCTCTGGCGCAGGGCGCGCAGGTCGTCGCTGATCCGGAAGATCGCCACATAGAACTCGCAGGTTCCGCGCCAGATCAGGGCGAAGGCCCCGACCATCAGCAGCCCGGCCACCAGCACGCCGATTCCCAGCAGCCAGCCCGCGACGCCCTCGTCGCGCATGCCCAGGCCCACCCCGGCGCCGACCACGCCGAAGCCGACGATGGCGATCATCCCCAGGCCCGCCCAATAGATCAGGTGGATCACCGGGCCGGTCATCATCCGCTCGAACGTCAGGAAGTCCCAGAGGGTCGAGGGGCGGCGGCGGCGTTGGGCGGGTGCGGGACGCATGGGCTTTCCACTCTCAGGCGACGGGCCATCGCCTCAGCGGCGATTGGCTATCAGTGTCGCGCCGTCACTGCAACGGCGCGAACGCTCAGCTTCATACCATGCCGACGGTCTTCAGCCGGGCCTTGGGATGGATTTCGTTCTGGCTCATGACCACGGTCTGGCCGCGGAAACGTTCGATGATCGAGCGGACATAGGGGCGAATGGCCGGGCTGGTCAGCAGCACCGCGGCGTCGCCGGAAAGGGCCGCCCGCTCGAAGGTCTCGCGCACGCCGCGGATGAAATCCTGCAGTTTCGATGGCGCCAGGGCCAGCTGCTTTTCCTCTCCCGGGCCGATGAGGGCTTCGTTGAAGGCGTGTTCCCAATCTGCGGAGAGGGTGATGATCGGCAAGGCGCCGTCCTCGCCCTTGTTCTGCCAGCAGAGCTGACGGGCCAGGCGCGCGCGCACGGCCTCCACCAGGTGGGTGATCGAGCCGGTGTGCGGGGCGGCCTCGGCGACGCCCTCCAGGATCGCGCCGAGATCGCGGATGGAGACCCGCTCCTTCAGCAGCGCCCGCAGCACCCGCTGCAGGGTGGTGGAGGTGACCACCGAGGGCACCAGGTCGTCGACCAGCTTCTTCTGTTCGGCGGGAAGGTCCTTCAGCAGTTTCTGCACCTCGCCGTAGGAGAGCAGGTCGGCCATGTTCTCCTTGAGGATCTCGGTCAGGTGGGTGGTCAGCACCGTGGCCGGGTCGACGATGGTGTAGCCGCGGAAGGTGGCTTCCTCGCGCAGGGAGTCGTCGATCCAGGTGGCCGGAAGGCCGAAGGCGGGCTCGCGCACGTGCTCGCCGGGCAGGTCAACCTGGCCGCCGCGGGGGTCCATGGCCATCAGGCTGCCGAGGCGCACCTCGCCGGTCCCGGCCTCCATCTCCTTGATGCGGATGGCGTAGCCGTTGTTGGGCAGGCGCATGTTGTCGAGGATGCGCACCGGCGGCATGACGAAGCCGTATTCGCCGGCGAGGGTGCGGCGCAGGGCGCGGATCTGGTCGGTGAGCCGGCGGCCCTCTAGGTCGTTGATCAGCACCAGCAGGCTGTAGCCCAGCTCGACCTTGACGTCATCCATGGCCAGGGCCGTGGCGATGGGTTCGTCGTCGGGCTCGGCGGCCTGAGCGTTGGGGTCGGCGACCGGCTTGTCGGGCCCCGCGCGCAGCTTCTGGGCCCTGTGCCAGGCCAGGCCCGCCGCCCCCAGGGAGATGCCGGCGAAGGGGATGATCGGCATGCCGGGGACGAGGGCGATCACCCCCGCCGCCGCGGAGACCATGCCCAGGGCCGCCGGGTTCATGGCCAGCTGCATCACCAGGGCCTTGTCCGCCGCGCCCTCGACCCCGGCCTTGGAGACCAGGATGCCGGCGGCGATGGAGATCACCAGGGCCGGGACCTGGCTGACCAGGCCGTCGCCGATGGTCATGATGGTGTAGNNAACTTCGAGGCGCCGTCCATGGCCCCGAAGAAGGTCGATTCCTGCTCCAGCTCCTTGCGGCGGAGCTTGGCGGCGTCCTGGTCGATGATGCCGGATGACAGGTCCGCATCGATAGCCATCTGCTTGCCAGGCATGGAATCCAGGGTGAAGCGGGCCGCCACCTCGGCGATCCGGCCCGAGCCCTTGGTCACCACGACGAAATTCACGATCACCAGGATGGCGAAGACGATCACCCCGATGATCGGGTTGGCGCCCATCATCAGCTGGCCAAAGGCCTGGATGATGTGCCCCGCCCCTTGGGTGCCCTCCTGGCCGTTGCCCAGGATCAGGCGGGTGGAGGCGAGGTTCAGGCCCAGGCGGAACAGGGTGGTGAACAGCAGCACCGTCGGAAAGGCGGTGAACTCCAGCGGCCGCTTGATCATCAGCGAGGTCATCAGGATCAGCACCGCGGTGGTGATCGAGATGGCCAGGAGAAAGTCCAGCATGAACGACGGGACCGGCAGGATCATCAGCACGATGATCCCGACAACGCCTATGGCGAGGCCGATCTCCCCGCGCGCCAGCCAGCCCCAGACCGTGCGGGCGCTGGGGCGGTTGGTGGCGGAATAGGGGAGTGCGGCGTCGGCCACGGGTTACGCGGCCCTCAGGTCTTGTTGCGGAGTTGGCCGAAGGCGATGCGCCCGGCGTCGGCGATGTCGGATTCGAAGCGGCCGGACAGGGCGTCCGGCACGTTGAGATAGACGGCGATCAGGATCGGAAATCCGTCGCCCGGGGTCATGATGGCCACGTCGCCCAGGGTCGTTGAGCCGGAGCCGGTCTTGTGGCCGATCCGCCAATGCCGGTCGGCGGGGATGGCCATGGGCAGGCGCTTGGGGCCGGTCTGGCAGGCTTCGAGCCAGCCGAGCAGGCGGGCCGTGGAAGCGTCCGACAAGGCCTTGCCTAAGAGGATGCGGTTCCAGAGGCCGACCATTGAGGCCGGCGTGGTGGTGTCGAAGTCGGTCCCCGGCTTGGCGGTGTTGAGCGCGGGCTCGTTGCGATCCAGGCGGGTGACCTGGTCGCCGAGGCCGCGGAGATAGCGGGTGACGGCCGCCGGGCCGCCGAGGCTGGTCAGGATCAGGTTGGCGGCGGTGTTGTCGCTGAGCTCGACAGCGGCGGCGCACAGGTCGCCGAGGGTCATGCCGCCCCTGGCCAGGTTGGCCTTGGTCACCGGCGCATAGGGCTGCATGTCGGCGGGGCCGTAGGCGATCCAGCGGTCCAGGTGCTCGGCGCCGCGGTCGACGCGGGCCAGCACGCTCGCCGCCGCCAACGCCTTGAAGGAACTGCACATCAGGAAGCGCTCGTCCTCGCGCCAGCCGACGCGGACGTCGCCCTGGCGGATCATGCAGACGCCGAGCCGGCCGCCGGTGCGCGCCTCGATGGCCTTGAACGCCGCATCCGTCGCGGCTGACCACGCCGGTCGCGCGGCGAGGGTCGCCGTCGCGGCAAGGCCGCCGGCGATCAGGCCGCGCCGTTGCAGAAGGCCGGCCTCAGGCGGCATGGGCGGCCGCCCCTTGCGGGGCCGGCACGGCGACGCCGGCCTCGGAATATTCCTTCAGCTTGTTGCGCAGGGTGCGGATGGAGATGCCGAGGATGTTCGCCGCATGGGTGCGGTTGCCGAAGCAGTGGCTGAGGGTGTCGATGATCAGCTGCTGCTCCACCGCCGCCACGGTCTGGCCGACGAAGGTGCGTGAGGCGGCTTCGGCGGCCATTGAGGCGACGCGGGCGGTCTGGCTGTCGGGGGCCGCGGACATGGGCTGGCCGTCCGGCAGGCGGATGGCGAACTCCTCGATCTCCGGTCCGGTCGCCAGCAGCACCGCCCGGTGCATGGCGTTCTCCAGCTCCCGCACATTGCCCGGCCAGCGGTGGGTCGACAGGCGTTGCATGGCGACGGCCGACAGGGGCCGCTCCAGCACGCCGTTGGCGGCCGCGTACTTCTTCACGAAGAATTCCGCCAGGGCGACGACGTCCCCCGGCCGCTCGCGCAGGGGCGGCAGGCGCAGGTTCACCACGTTCAGGCGATAGAGCAGGTCCTCGCGGAAGGTCCCATCCTTCACCGCAACCGTGAGGTCGCGGTTGGAGGTGGCCAGGACGCGGATGTTGACCTTCACGGGACGCGAGCCGCCGACCCGGTCGATCTCCCGCTCCTGCAGGGCGCGCAGCAGNNAACAGTTCGCTCTCCAGCAGGTTTTCCGGGATGGCGGCGCAGTTGACGCTGATGAACGGCCGGCCGGCGCGGCGGGATTTCTGGTGGACGTAGCGGGCCATCACCTCCTTGCCGACGCCGCTTTCGCCGGTGATCAGGATCGAGGCGTCGGAGGCGGCGACCTGGTCGGCGAGGGTCATCACCGTCTGCATCGACGGATCGCGGGTCACCAGGGGCTTGTCGTCGTCGGAGACGGCGGCCAGCACGGCGGCGATCAGGTCGGCGTCGGGGGGGAGGGGGATGAACTCCTTGGCCCCCGCGCGGATGGCGTCGGCGGCCCGCTGCGGGTCGGCCCCGACCCCGCAGGCCACCACTGGCACCCGGATGCGCTCGGCCTCGTTGGCGGCGATCAGGGCGGCGATGTCGAGCTCGTAGTCGACCATGAGCAGGTCCGCGCCCTGGCCGGCGCGCAAGGCGTGGGTGGCCTGGGCGCAGGTCTCGACGTGGGCCACCTTCGCCCCCGCCGCCATGGCCATTTTGACAGCGCTGGAAAGCTGTCCGTTCAATCGTCCGACGACCAGAAGCCGCATTGGAACTCTCCTTTGACGCCGGCGGCCGTCAGGCCGCCGTGTCGCCGTCCTTGATGATTTCAGTCATGGTCACGCCCAGCCGGTCGTCGACGATGACGACCTCGCCGCGCGCCACCAGGCGGTTGTTCACATAGATGTCGATGGCCTCGCCAACCTTGCGGTCGAGCTCAAGCACACTGCCCTGGCCGAGCTGCAGCAGCTGCGCCACCGAGAGACTGGCCCGTCCCAGGACCGCCGAAATATGCACCGGCACGTCGAACACGGGCGCCAGGTCCACCGCGCTCTTGGCGTTCAGGTCGATGATCGCCTCGGACGCCAAGGGCGAGTTCGGTTCGAACTCGTCCAGGGCGAAGCTCGGCTTGACGGCGTCGTCTGTGGGATCGGCCATCGGTCAGGTCTCGCTTTGCGGGAAAAGGGGTTCGGCGTGCAGGCCTTCGGCCTCGAGGGCGCCGCGCAGGGCTTGGGTCACGCGTTCGGCGGCTTCCACCGGATCGAAGCTGGCGCGCCCGTCGCCCCAGTCGAGGACGAAGGCGGCCATGGGCAGGGTCGGATCGCCGCGGACGACGATCTGGCCGGCGAAGCCGCAGCCCTGCGCCGTCGTCTCCAGCGCCGTCTGCACGCGTTCGGTCAGGTCGGGGGCGGTGCGCACCGCCAGGCGCGGCGTGGCCTCCATCTCCCGGGCCATGGCGGCGAGGGCCGCCGCCGCCGGCGCCTCGGGAAACCGCTCGAGGGCGGCGCCGGCGATGGTGCGGCCGGCGGCGAGGGCCAGTTCGGCGCAGGCGGCGCGATGGTCGTGGACGAGCCGGTCCAGGGCGCCCAGCGCCGCGGTGGAGGCCCTGGCGATCTCGGCGAGGGCCGCGGCCGCGGCCTGTTCGGCGCGGACCACGCCGGACCGCTCGCCCTCGGCGAAGGCGTGGGCGCGCACCTGCTCGACCTCCTCGGGGGTGAAGGCCCGCTTGGGCCGGGGGGCGGTGACGGCCCCGCCGGCGTTGTCGAAGACCGTGTCGAAGGTGAATCTTTGGTGGGGGCTGGTCATGCGGTGCGCCTCAATAGATCAGCTCGTCGTCGCCGCTGGCGCCGGCCAGCATGATCTCGCCCTTGGCGGCGAGATCCTTGGCGACCTGCACCATGGCCATCTGCGCCGCATCCACGTCCTTCAGACGCACCGGGCCCATGCTCTCCATGTCCTCGCGCATGATCTTCGAGGCGCGTTCGCTCATATTGGAGAAGAACATTTCGCGCAGGGCATCGGAGGAGCCCTTCAGCGCCAGGGCCAGCTGGTCCTTCTCCACCGCCCGCAGCAGGGTCTGCACGCCGCCGGGGTCGAGCTTGTTGAGGTCCTCGAACACGAACATCAGCGCCCGGATGCGCTCGGCGGATTCGCGGCTGCGCTCTTCAAGGGCGACGATGAACCGCGACTCGGTCTGGCGGTCGAAGTTGTTGAAGATGTCGGCCATCATTTCGTGACTGTCGCGCTTGGAGGTGCGGGCCAGGTTCGACATGAACTCCGTGCGCAGGGTCTGCTCGATCTTGTCGAGGATTTCGCGCTGCACCGGCTCCATGCGCAGCATCCGGGTCACGCACTCCAGGGCGAAGTCCTCGGGCAGGGCGGCCAGGACCCGGGCGGAGTGCTCCGGCTTGATCTTCGACAGTACGACGGCGACGGTCTGCGGGTACTCGTTCTTCAGATAGTTGGCGAGCACCGCCTCGTTCACGTTGGCCAGCTTGTCCCACATGGTTCGACCCGCGGGACCGCGGATCTCTTCCATGAGGCCTTCGACCTTCTCCATCGGCATAAAGGAGGACAGGAGCCGCTGGGTCTGTTCGAACGAACCCATGATCGCGCCGGTGGCGCTCATGCCGGAGATGAATTCGACCAGCAGATCCTCGACTACCGACGAGGGCACGGTGCCGAGCCCGGCCATGGCCTGGGAGATTTCCTTGATCTCCTCCTCGTCCATCGCCTCCCAGAGGGTGGTGTGGTCTTCGCCGAGGGCGAGGAGGATGACGGCGGCCTTTTCGGGGCCGGTCAGGCGCGAAGCATCCACTGATTTTTTCGCTCGCGCGTTCATGCTTCATGCAACCAGGTGCGGAGGATGGAGACGGACTCCTCCGGGTGCTTATCGACGAATTCGGCGACGCTCTTGACCGAAGAGACCCGTACCTGGCCTTCGATCTTGGCCATGTCGATGCGCTGTTCGACTTCGCTCGGCCCGGGGGCGGGAAGGGCGAGGGCCTCGCCGGTCTTCGGGTCGTAGGTGATCTGTCCCTGGGCGGAAAAATGGCCGCCCGACCCGCCCGGTCCCGCGATCAGCTGGTGCATCATCGCCCCGGGGCCGCCGCCGCCGGCGGTGGTGAGCAGGGGCCGGACGACGAAGAAGATGATCAGGGCCGAGACCGCGGCCAGCACCAGGAGTTCGGCGCCGCGCATCAGGTCGTTCTTGTCGAAGTCGAACAGCTTGGGCCCGACGGAGGCCGTCCCGCCGGCGGCGGCGTCGTGCTCGAAGCGGACATTGATCACGCTGACCTGGTCGCCGCGGGAGGTGTCATAGCCGACCGCCGAGCGAACCAGGGTTTCGATGCGCTGCATTTCCTGGGCGGAGCGGGCGGTGTAGGCGCCGGGCTTGCCGTCCGGGCCAACCGCGGTCACCCCGTCGACGGCGACCGCCACCGACAGTTTCTTCACCGTTCCCGGCTCCTCCACCGTCGTGGTGGTGGTCTTGCCGATCTCGTAGTTGGTCATCTCCTCGGTCTTGCCGCTGGCCGAGGCGTTGGACGAGGTGGTGCTGGCGCCGGGGGTGCCGGGGACATTGGCCGAAGCGGAGGCCTGGCCGGTGGTTTCCGGCTGATTCTGCTTGGCGTTCTCCTCGACGGTCTGGGTGGAGCGCACCACCTGGCCGTCAGGATCGAACTTCTCCTGCTGAGTCGTGGTCTGGCTCAGGTCGATGTCGGCGGTGACCTGCACCCGCGCCTTGCCGGGGCCGACGACGCCTTCCACCAGTTCGCGCACCCGCTTCTTGATCTTTTCCTCGGTGGCCGAGCGCGCGTCGTCGGCGGCCTGGCTGGCGGCGGCCTGGCCGTCGCCGCCGCCGAGCATCTTGGAGTTCTGGTCGACGATGGTCACCCGTTCCGGCTTCAGGTTCGGCACCGCGCCGGCGACAAGGTTCTGCAGGGCGCGGACCTGGTCGGCCGACGGCTCGTGGCCGCCGACGCCGATCACTACCGAGGCGGAAGGCTGCTCGGCCTCGTCCTCGAACATCTGCCGCTTGGGCAGCACGAGCTGCACCCGCGCGAAGCTGACCCCGTCAAGGGAGCGTATGGTGCGCGCCAGCTCGCCTTCCAGCGCCCGCTGGCGGTTGAGGTTCTGTACGAAATCGGTCTGGCCGAGGGCGCTGGCGTTGTCGAAGATCTCATAACCCACCGATCCGGAGGTCGGCAGGCCCTTGGAAGACAGCATCAGCCGGGTCGAGGCGACCTTGTCGCGAGAGACCATGATGGTCGAGCCGTCGCCCTTGGCTTCATACTTGATGCCAGCGGCGTCCAGGGCCTGGCTGATCGAGGCCGCTTCCTTGAGGTCGAGGTTGGCGTAGAGCAGGGCCTTGGGCTCGGTTCCCAGGTGCAGCACAAGGGCCGACAGCGCCGCCGCGACACCGGCGGCGACGCCGATGATCGCCGCGAGCCGGCCGATCCCGAACCGCTGCAAGCCGCTAAGCACCTGATCCAAGCGTGGAGTCCCCCTTCAGCCGACGGTGCATAGCGACCGCGGCTAGGCAGGATTTACCCACTGCTTGGTAAACGGGGCTTTAAGGCCGCCGCAATGGCCTGGCCCCAAAACGAGAAACGGCCGCACCCGGGAGGGTGCGGCCGCTGCTTAAGTTCGGGCGTCCGCGCCGCTAGCGGTACTGCTGGATTCGCGTCGTGCGCAGCCCGGCGAGGCCGTGCTGCTCGATCGACTTCTGCCAGCCGAGGAATTCCTCGTTGGTCAACCGATAGCGGGCGCAGGCGTCGTCCAGGGTCAGGAGTCCGCCGTGCACGGCCGCCACCACCTCCGCCTTGCGCCGGATGACCCACCGCTGCGTGTTCGGCGGCGGCAGATCCGCGATCGTCAGCGGCGCGCCGGTCGGACCGATCACGTATTTTTCGCCTTTATTGTTGAGGCGTTGCTGTTGCAACATGGCTTTACGCCTTTCCCACCATCACTGTTGAGCCAGACTATAAGCGCGCTGCCATAACAGCCGCTTAATTGTGACGGTAAAAAAATAGCTAAACAACGGTTGGCCTTTCAGGACGGGATTCGAGCTATTTCGTTAAGACGTCTTGATTGCTATTAACCTCTAATCGTCATCGGATAAGTTGTAGTAGATCTTGAGTCATCTGGTCCGCCGTCGTGATGATTTTCGACGAGGCGGTGTAGGCCCGCTGGGTCACGATCAGGTTGGTGAACTCCGCCGACAGGTCGACGGTGGAGGATTCCAGCGTGGAGGCGGCGATGGTGCCGGCGCCGCCCGAGCCCGCCGCATTCAGGCTGAAGGTGCCGCTTTCGGGGGTCTGCACGTAAGAGTCCCCGTTGACGGCGCTGAGACCGTTCACATTGGGGAAGGTGGCCAGGGCCACCTGGCCGATCTTGCGTGACACGCCGTTGCTGAAGGTGGCGGTGATGTAGCCATTCTTGTCGATGGCCACCGAGCTCAGATTGCCGAAAGGCGTGCCGTTCGTGGAGGTGGAGGTCACCACCGAGGGGCTGTCGAACTGGGTGAGACCGCTGCTCGAGGAGGTCGGCGACAGGTTGAGGGCGATGGTCTGGGAGGTCAATCCCAGGGACTGGGACCAGTTCACCGCCCCGGCGGCCGGCACGGTGGCGCTGACCGCGTTGGAAGCGCCGATGTCGAGGATCGGGTTGGCGGGGGTGCCGAACAGGGTGGTGTTGGTCAGGTCAAGGCTGCCGTCGGAGTTGAAGGCGACGATCCCGGTGGAGATCTGGCCGGGCACGAGGCCGGAGCCGGAGACGATGTCCGAGGTGGGGACGGCCTGGACTTCCGCGTACCACTGGTTCGGCGTCGTGCTCTTCAAGAGGTCGATCTGCAGGGTGTGCTGGCCGCCGAGGGAGTCGGAGATCGGCATCTGGATCGCAAAGTCCGGCTTCACGCCGACGCCGGTCGTGGCGTCGTAGGCGGTCATGCTGTTGGTGAGCGCATTGTAGGCGCCCGCGCCCGGCGGCACCGCCGCCGCGGCCGTCGCCGCCGCGCCGGCCGTCTGGGCGGCGTTGGCGTTGGCGTTGAGAGAGGCGTCGGTGGTGGCCGCCACCGAGCCGGAGATGGTTTGCACGTTGACCGGCTGCAGGCTGCTGAGGCTGGAGCCGTTGGAGAGGATGTTGCCCTGGGAGTCCGCGGGCCATCCCTGCAGGTAGAGCCCGGCCGAGTTCTTCAGGAACCCGCTCGAGTCCGGCGTGAACGACCCGGCGCGGGTGAACTGCACTTGGCCGACGGAGCTCGGATCGGTCGGCGTTTCCGTCGTCACGAACATTCCGCTGCCGGAGATCGCCAGATCGGTGGGCGAGGTGGTCTGGGTGGTGGTGCCCTGCTGGTCGACGTACTGGGCGTTGGTGCTGGTCACCCCGCCCGCGGAATAGCCGCCGGCGCCGCTTGCGGCGGTCACCAGCGCCTCGAAATCGACGCCGGCGCGCTTGTAGCCGACGGTGTTGACGTTGGCGATGTTCTCCGAAATCGCCGACAGGGCCGAGGTGTTGGCGGAAAGCCCCGCGACACCCGCGAGGATCGCACTGTTGATACTCATGCTTTGGGTCCTTCGATCAGACTGCTGATTGGTGATTTCGGCGGGTCGCGCCGTTCGATTTGAAAGTCGGGGTCATGCGCGCGGCTTATCCAGAGACGCCGGTCACGGAGGTCAGCGGCACCTTGGCGCCGCCGACCGTCACCAGGGTTTGGCCGTTCACCTCCTGCACCGCCGTCGCGACGCCCGACGACGAGGTGGTAGGCGTCACCGGGGCGCCGGATGCGTTGGTTGCGGTCAAGGTGACCGTATAGACGCCGCCGTCGGCCTGTTTTTGGCCGGACTGGTTCTGGCCGTTCCAGGTAAAGCTCTGCGCTCCGGCGGTCAGGCCCGTGGCCGGCCCGGTCCAGACGACGTTGTTGTTGCTGTCGGCGATGCTGACGTTCACCGAAGCGGCGGCGGACGGCAGGGTGTAGTTGAAGGTCGCCGTCCCACCGGACAGCACCGCGGTGTTGCCTGTCGATGTCACTGTCTTGCCGATCAGCCCGACGGCGCCGGTGATGCCGCCGCCCTGGTTCTGGTTCACCAGCTGCTGCAGCAGCTGGTTCGACAGCAGCTGCTGCTCCACCCCCGTCATCTGGGTGAGCTGCTGGGTGAACTGGTTGGTGTCCATCGGCGAGGTCGGATCCTGGTTCTGCAGCTGGGTCGTCAACAGGGACAGGAAGGTCTGGTAGTTGGTCGCCAGACCCGACAGACCCGAATTGATCGTGCTGGTGGCGGCGGTGGAAGTGGTGGTGCCTATGGCTTGGGTGGTCATGGCGGCGTCCTAGATCTTTATGTCCAGGCCCGAGCTGGGGCTTGTGTTGGTGGAAATGGGTTCACTGATCTCGGCCGCCGCGATGGTCGCCGCGGCGACGGTGTTCGGAGTCGGCTGGCTGTCCTGGCGGGCGAGGCCGGAGCCCTGGCCCCCGCCGTCGAAACTCAGCCCGCCCTGGGCCAGGTTGAAGCCGGCCTGTTCGAGGGCCTGCTGCAGGTCCCCGGCGCGGCTGCGCGCCTCGGCGGCGGCGGCGGGGTTATCGAAGGACAGGCTGGCGGAGACCTGGCCGGACGCTGAAATCTGCACCTTCACATTGACCCGGCCGAAGCCGGCGGGATCGAGGGCCACGTCGAACTGGGTCGACTTGCCGGCGACGCGCTTGATCAACTGGGCGGCCACCTGGCTGACGATCTGCGCGCCCTGACCGGCGGTGAAGCCGCTGGTTTGCGTGGCGCCGCCAGCCGCTGCGGGCGACTGGGTCTGGCCCGCCGCCCCCGCCAGGGCTTGGCCGGCGGAATCCGGCGCGGCGACGACCGGTGTCCCCGGCGCCGATGGGTCGCCGGTCGAGTCCGAACCGCCCTGCGCCGCGCTCGCCATGGCCGCTGCATCCGCAACGGCGGCGACCTTCAAAGCCAGGTTCGCCGTCGACCCCGCGGCGCCGGGGGCCGCCATGGTCGTCGCCGTCGCCCCGGCGGCCTTGGCTGTAAGGGCCCTGGCGCTCGCCCCGGAGGCGGGAGCCGTCCCCGACAGCGGCGCGACGACGGGAGCGCTGAGCGCGGCGCCCTGGGCGTCCGGCGCGGGGGCTCCCGTGTTCGCTCCGATCCCGGCGACCTGGATCGGCGTTGCGGCGGTCGGCGCCGGAGCGCTGGGGAGTGAGGAGGGCAGGGCGGCGGCGCTGACGACAGAGGTGGCGGCCCCCGAGAGCAAGGCTTGGCCGGCCAGGATGATCGACGCCGCCGTCAGCACCTGCGGCGCATCAACGACTGGCGCAGACGCGGAACTGGCCACACCGGGCTGAACATCGGCGGCGATCGGCGCCAGGGAGGCCGCGGTGGCGGGAGTCGCCTGGGCCGGGACGTCGGTGATCGAGGCCGTCGGCGGCGCCGGTTCGGCCGTTGACGCCAAGGCCTGGCTCGCCGAGGCCTTGGCCGCGGCGGTGGCCAGGACCGGCGTCGTGAAGGTCGTCCCTGGGCCGACAGCCGCCGTCGCCGGGGTCGAAGCAGTGGACGGGCTGACAGCCGACGGCGTTCCGTCGGACGGCGACGTGGACGCGGTGGTGGCGGTCGACGAAGCGGCGGGGGCCGCTGCGGTAGAGGCGGCTAGGGTCGAGGTCGGCGCGGCGGAACCGGACGCGGGTTCCGGCGGAAGCGCGATGGGCGCGACCTGCGGCGCGGTTGGCGGGGCCGCGGTCAGACCGCCGCCGGTGGTCGAGGGGGGGGCAACGGACGGGGCCGCTGAATCCACCTGGGGCGGACCGGGAGCCGCCTGCAAGGTGGCGCCGACAGTCCCAGCATCCGTCTGCAACGGCGGGGTCGGCGCTATGAACACTGGCGAGGCTGAGGGGGCGGCGCCCGAAACGCCATCGGCGGCGGGCTGGGGCGTGGTCGGCGGCGGCGGTATGTTGGTCGCCGCCAGGCCGACGCCGGCGGCCGAGGCGAGGGCGACGGCGGCGGCGCTGAGATCGGACGCGCTCGCCGGGGCGACCGCGATGGCTGCGCCGGATGAGCCCGACTTCGGGGGCCGGCCGGTGGCCGCGGGGCCGGCCGGCGCGGCCGAGGGGGACGCGCTGGCCGTTCCCGTTCCCGTTCCCGGCCCCGGCGCCGACACCA
>PLSW01000265.1:2025-4779 GCA_003165275.1 Caulobacteraceae bacterium | reverse complement strand
GGCCCAGTTAGCCGGTCGGCGCCGAAATGGCCGAGGATATCGTTGCCGATCTGCAATCAGCCGGCTTCATCGAGCGCCTGGAGCAGATCGGCAATGATATCCTCGGGCGTTTCGAGACCGACCGACAGGCGGATCAGGCCGTCGGTAATGCCGTGGCGCCTTCGCTCCTCGGCGGGATATTGGGCGTGGGTCATGCTCGCGGGGTGCTGCACCAGCGTCTCCGCGTCTCCCAGGCTGACCGCTCGGTGCGCCAGGGCAACGCGGTTCAGGAAGCGGTGGCCGGTTGCGAGCCCTCCGACCAGTTCGAAGGCGATCAGTCCCCCGAAGGCCGACATCTGACGCGCCGCCACTTCATGGGACGGGTGGGATGGCAGGCCGGGATAGCTCACCTGCGCCACCGCCGGGTGGGATTGCAGGGTCTCGGCCACCAGGGCCGCGGTGGAGGAGTGCCGGGCTACGCGCAATTCCAGCGTCTTCAATCCCCGCAACAGCAGAAAGGCGGTGAGCGGCGCAATTGTGGCGCCCGTGAGGTAGCGCAGGCCATGCGCGCGGATCTGGTCGATATCGCCGCGCCGGCCGACCACGACGCCGGCGAGCAGATCGCCGTGCCCACCGATGAACTTGGTCGCGGAGTGCAGGACCAGGTCGGCGCCAAGCTCCAGCGGGCGCTGCAGGACCGGCGTTGCGAAGGTGTTGTCCACGATCACCTTCGCGCCTGCCGCGTGCGCCGCCTCCGCGACCGCGGCGATGTCGATCACGCGCAGGTTCGGATTGGCCGGCGTCTCGAAATACACCAGCTTGGGCCCTGCCTTCAGCGCCTCCGCGAGCGCTGCCGGATCCGCCAGGTCGACCACGTCCACCGACACGCCGAAGCGGGGGAGACCGGTGGTGAAAAGGATGAAAGCGTTGCCATACAACGTATGATCGATCACCACCCGGTCGCCGGCTGACAGCAGGGTCCACAACGTGGCTGAGATCGCCGCCATGCCGGAGGCCAACGCGAGGCCGGCCTCCGCCCCTTCAAGGTCGGCAAGACGCGCTTCGAAGATCGCCTGCGTCGGATTCTTGGTCCGGCCGTAGACATAGCCGTCCTTCTCCCCGCTCGCGATCGCGCGGTGTTCCTCGATCGACTCGAACGTGTAGGTGGAGGTCATGAACACAGGCGGCGTCAGGGCGCCATGTTCGCTGGCCGGGTCGTAGCCAAGATGGATCGCGCGGGTGGCGAACCCGTGACCCCGGCGGTTTGAGTTTGGCGTTGTCATGCACCATCTCTTTCAATCGTAGTCGTAATGATACGCCCCGTCCGGCGCGGCGCGGGCCCGCCGTGGAGGTGAACTCAGGCGACGACCGCGGCGCGGTTGTCGCTGTGCAGTTTCAGCCCGGTCTCCTCGGCGACCACGCGGGCGAAGGCGGCGATGCCCTCCTCGATCTCCCCATGCGAGGGCAGGGCGAAGCACAGACGCAGCCAGGATTTCGCGCTCTCCGGATCGACTGCCCACTCCGGGCCGGGATTGAACACGATGCCGGCCTTGGCGGCGGGCGCGACCAGGCTGCGGACGTCGACCTGGTCCGGCAGCTTCACCCAGAGGAAGATGCCGCCGTCTGGGCGCTGAAATTCCACCGCCGTGCCGAACTCGCGCTCCAGCGCCTCGACCAGCGTCTCCAGCTTCGCCTTCAGCGCCGCCTTCAGCGTCGCGACGTGGCTGGCGTAGTTCTTCTCCGCGTAGGCGGCGACGATCAACTGTTCCAGCGCTCCGCTGGCATCCTTGCGCAACGCCTGCAGTCGCCCGAGCAACTCCCAGGGGCCGATGACGTAGCCGAGGCGCAGCGCGGGCGCCAGCGTCTTGCTAAATGACCCGATGTGAATCACCACATCCGGGCCGAGCGCATAGAGCGCGGGCGGAAACTCCTTGTTCCACGTCAACTCGGCGTAGCACTCGTCCTCGAAGATCGCGACGCCGTAGGAGCGCGCCAGGTCGATCAGCGCATGGCGGCGGTCCAGCGGCAGCACGGAACCGGTCGGGTTCTGGATGGTCGGGATCGTGTAGATGAACCTCGGCCGGATGCCCTGCGCCTTCAGGTCGCGCAGAATGTCGGCCAGGGCGTCGATGCGCAGGCCGGCCTCGTCCACCGGGGCCGCGACGACATTGGCGCCGAGGGCGCGCAGGCGGCTGATCTCGCCGTGGAAGGAAAGCGCCTCAAGGATCACGGTGTCGCCCGGCTTTACGAAAAGTTGGTTGACGAGGTCGAGGCCCTGGCTGGAGCCGATGGTGATCAGGACATCGTCGGCAGTGGCCTTGATGCCGCGCGTCTCGGCGGATTTGCGGGCGACGAAGGCGCGCAGCCCCGCATGCCCGAGCGGGGACTGGCCGAGGTTGTAGAGCGCGAGCGACTTGCCTTCGCTGGCCAGCGCATGGGCCGCGGCCTCGGCGAAAGCCTCGGTCGGGATCTGGTCTGGATCGTTGTGGCCGCCGACGAAATTGTAGCGCGGCAATCCCTTGAACCGGGCAGCGGCGGCGGGTGCGTCGCTGTTCAAAAGATCTGTCAGCGCGAAGGTCTGGCTCATGTTCAGCTCCGGTCGATTGATCCAGCCATCGTTACGGGTAAATTCCTAAGGGTCAATCGAAAAAACGTTGTAGAATAGTTGTTTCCGTAAATTCCTTGTTTTTGGGGTATTATTCTATTGCCGGCCGGTTTCGTCCGTGTAAGCCTTGAAAAATGTGCTCGGCGCCGAAAGCGGGAGTGGCGGGATGC
>PLSW01000265.1:0-1930 GCA_003165275.1 Caulobacteraceae bacterium | reverse complement strand
ATCGGCAATGCCGAAACCTGGCCGTTCCCGGTCCAGTACCGCATCGTCCGCGGTGCGGCGCCAGGGCGCATGACGCGGTTGCAGGACGGAAGCTTGCTCGATGCGTTCAAGCAGGCGACGCAGGAACTGATCGACGAGGGCGTCGACGGCATCGCCACCACCTGCGGCTTCCTGGCCCTGTACCAACGGGAGCTCGCGGAATTCAGCTCGGTGCCGGTCGCCACCAGCGCCTTGCTGCAGGCGCCGGTGGTGGCCCCCACCCTGCCCGGCCGCAAGCGCGTGGGGATTCTGACCTATGCCTCCGAGGCGCTGTCGGCCGCCCATCTGGAAGCGGTCGGCGCCGATCCGACCACACCGATCGGCGGCCCGCCTCCAGGCTCGGAATTCCGTCGTTCGATCGCCGAGGGGGATCCCACGGTTCCGCATGCGGTCTGGCAGGAGGAAGTCCTGGCCTCCGCCGGCGCGCTGCTGGCCAAACATCCCGATATCGGCGCCATCGTCTCCGAATGCACCAACCTCACGCCCTTCTCGGCGGCCATCACCGCGCGCTTCGGCGTGCCCGTCTTCGACGCGGTCAGCCTGGTGCACTGGTTCCATGCCGGGCTGCGCCCGTTCGCCTTTCCCCCACGCTGACAGATAAGGACCGACGCTCATGCCGAACCTGACCCGCCGTGCGACCCTCGGCGGTCTTGCCGCCGGTACGGTAATCGCCGCCGCCGGACGCGCCCATGCGGGAGAAACCATCACCGTGGCCGATCCGGGCGGGGTGTACAGCACCGCCTGGAGCGAATCGTTCTATCGGCCGTTCGAGCAGGAGAGCGGCATCACCGTGCGCAACATCACGCGCGATGCCGAGCCGACCAGCCAGGTGAAGGCGATCGTCGAGACCAAGTCCTACATCTGGGATGTGGTCTCGGTGAGCATCCAGTCGATCAAGCTGCTGGCCTCGCAAAACCTGCTGGAGCCGCTCGACTGGGACAACCCCGACATGGCGCAGCTGATCCCGCAGGCGAAGCAGAAATTCTGGGCCGGCACCAACGTCTACGGCACCGTGCTGGCCGCGCGCACCGACCATTTCGGCAAGAACCTGCCGCGCAGCTGGGCCGATTTCTACGATGTGAAGGCGTTCCCCGGACGGCGGGCGCTGCCGAAGCAGCCGATCTTCGCGCTGGAATCGGCCCTGCTGGCCGACGGCGTGGCGCCGAAGGATCTCTACCCGCTCGACGCCGATCGCGCCTTTCGCAAGCTCGACCAGATCAAGGACCATATCGACGTCTGGTGGGCGAGCTATCCCCAGACGACGCAGCTTCTGCAGAGCGGAGAGGTCGACCTGCTGTTCACCGCCAACGCCCGCGCGCAGGCGGCCGTCGACACCGCGGCGCCGGTGCAGCTGATCTGGAACCAGGGCTTCTATGGCCTGGAAGGTTGGGCGATCCCGCGCGGCACGCCGCGCGCCGACGCCGCCCGACGCTTCATCCAATACTCCGCCAAGGCGAAGCAGCAGGCGCTCTACACCAAGACGCTCAGCTACGGGCCGACCAACCCTGGGGCATACGCGTTCATCCCGCCCGCCCGCGCCGAGGACCTGCCCACGGCCCCGTCGCACTTCGACAGCCTGATCCTGGTCAACGACGATTGGTGGACCGCCAACAAGGACCGCACCTTCGATCGCTACATGACCTGGCTGCTGAAATAGCCAGGCGGTGGCGCAGCCGCAGGGCGGGGCGACGCTCCGCCTGGAGGGGGTCAGCAAGCGCTATGGCCAGCAATTCGCGCTGAAGCCGACCGAGCTTGCGGTGCGGCAAGGCGAGTTTCTGACCCTGCTCGGCCCCTCCGGATCGGGCAAGACCACGCTGCTGTCGATCGTGGCCGGCCTGGTGGCGCCGGATTCGGGCGATGTCTGGATCGGCGGCGCACGCGTGACCGGGCT
>PLSW01000171.1 GCA_003165275.1 Caulobacteraceae bacterium | reverse complement strand
CGCCGAGGCCGATCAGGACGACATGGACGTTCTCCTCACCCTGCTCGGCGTCGCCGGGGTGAACTTCGTCATGGGCGTTCCGGGGGCGGACGATGTGATGCTCAACTACCAGAGCACCAGTTTTCACGACGCTCTCTATATCCGCGGCGTGCTGGGCCTGCGGCCCGCGCCGGAGTTCGAGGCCTGGCTGGCGGGGCTGGGCCTGATCGACGGGCGCGGGGCCGTGCGGCCCATCGATCCGGCCCGGCGCCCGCAGCTGCTGGAGGATCTGCGGTGACGTACCGGCCGCCGACCCGCGATCCCTTCGCCCAGCTTCGGGCGATGACCACGGCGCGGGTGGGGCTCGGCCGCAGCGGCGACGGCCTACCCACCGCGCCCATGCTGGCGTTCCAACTGGCCCACGCGGCCGCCCGCGACGCCGTGCACGCAGGCCTCGACATGGATCGTCTCGCCACCGATCTGGCGCCGCGCCCCACCCTTTGCGTCGTCAGCCAGGCCGGGGATCGGACCACCTATCTGCGCCGGCCGGACCTCGGCCGGCGGCTGGCCGCCGCGGACTCAGCAAACCTGTCGCCAGGGGACTGGGACCTGGCCATCGTGGTCGCCGACGGACTTTCGGCCACCGCGGTCCACGCCCACGCGCCGGCGCTGATCGCCGCCGTCGCCGAGCACCTCGGCGACTGGCGCATCGCCCCCGTGGTGATCGCGACCCAGGCCCGGGTCGCCCTGGGCGACGCGATCGGCGCGGCCCTGGGCGCACAGCTGGTGCTGGTGCTGATCGGCGAGCGCCCCGGCCTCAGCGCCCCCGACAGCCTGGGCGCCTACCTGACCTGGCGACCGGCGATCGGAACCCCCGACAGCGCCCGCAACTGCGTCTCCAACATCCGCCCCCCGCACGGCCTGGACTATGCCGCCGCCGCCGGCACCCTGGCCTGGCTGCTGCGCCAGGCCCGCGCCCGCGGCCTGACCGGGGTGGCGCTGAAGGACGACCGACCCACGGGCGCGCGCGCCCTAGCGGCGCCGATGGGGGATTAGGGCGTAAGGGGGTTTAGTTGGAACCAACATGCAGTCTTGCGGCGGACCGACGCCCCCTCAGTCAGCTTCGCTGACAGCTCCCCCGTTTCACGGTGGAGCAAGGCGGTCGTTTGATTTCCTCCACCGCGTAGCGGGGGAGGTGGCAGTGAGCGCAGCGAACTGACGGGGCGTCGGCCCGCCGCACGGCGCCCTCTTCCAACCAAGTACAGAGCGGTCTGGGGCGTGAGGCGAAGGTGAAAGGCGCGCATTCCCGGGCAATCACCTGCACCCTGACACCATAGGCGCGACGTCAGGTTGATTTCCGCTTCCCATCGACCGCCGCGTCAGGGCAAGTAAGCGCTTGGCGGTCGAGCTGGGGGGCTGGGGCGGTTGGCGGCGAGTGCGGGCATGGCGGCGAACGCCGGGGCGAGCGGTCCTGGCCGGTTCGAGCAGGCCCACGCGGCCCTGCTACGTCAGCACGACCTGCAGTTCGACTTCCAGGCCGTGGTCCCGCCCAAGCCGCCGGAGTGGCTGAAGGCGCTGCTGACGGCCATCGGCCACGGGCTGCAGGCCATCGCGCCGGCCTTCGCCTACATCTTCTGGGGCGGACTCGCCCTCGGCGGCGTCACCATTCTGTTCTTCGTCGTGCGCGAGCTGACCGGCCTGGGCGGCTTCACCCGGCCGGCGCGGCCGAAGACGCTGGAGCCGCTGGCCTCCGACTGGCGTCCCCCGGCGGCCCGGGCCCGCACCCTGCTGCGCGACGCCGACGCCCTGGCCGCCGAAGGCCGGTTCGCGGAGGCGGCGCACCTGCTGCTGTTCCGCAGCATCGACGACATCGACGAGCGCTGGCCCAACACCGTGGGGCCGGCCCTGACCAGCCGCGACATCGCCGGCCACCAGGGCCTGTCCGACCGGGCCCGCCAGACCTTCCTGATCATCGCCCGCATCGTCGAGCGCAGCGTCTTCGGCGGCGCGGCGGTGGGCGAGGCCGACTTCGCCGCCTGCCGCAAGGCCTATGAAGCCTTCGCCTTGGGCGCCGCATGAGCGAGACCCCGCCCCCCAGCGCCGCCGCCCCCACCTTCTCGCCGGTGATCGTCCTCGCCCTGGTGCTGGCCGGGGTGTTCTCGTTTTCGGCCTTCATCGTCCTCTCCGGCTTCGCCCCCGACCTGCGCAAGGGGTCCGACGGCGGCGCCCACGCCCTGTCCCAGTCCGCGGTGGGCTACGCCGGGATCATCTGGTTGCTGAAGGCCGAGGGCGTCCCGGTTTCGATCACCCGCCACCCGGACAGCGACCCGCATCCGCCCTCGCGACAGCTGGTGATCACCCCCGGGATCGAAGCTGACAAGGACGAGTTGGCCAAGCTCACCAAGGCCAATGCGGTCCTCGTCGTGCTACCGAAATGGCTGACGACCCCCAGTCAAAAACAGGCCGGCTGGGTCGACAAGGCCGGCGTCCTGCCGCCGGCGCTCATCACCAAGATGATGCAGCCGGTGGTCCCGGGACTGATCATCCGCCAACGCCCGGACGTCGCCCCTCTGCAGCTCGTCGACCACGGCCATGGGCTGAAGACCGTCCAGACCGGCCCGATCGACCATCTGCAGACCCTCGCTCCCAACGATGGTTTGGTCGCGGTAGAGACGGACTCCCGCGGCGGGGTCGTCGTGGCCATGACCAGGGACGGGCATATGGGGATCCTGTCCGATCCCGACCTGCTCAACACCCAGGGCGTCGCCGATCCGGCGACGGCCCGGGTCGCCTCGGACCTTCTCGCAAATCAACTAGAGGCCGACGGGCCCATCGTCTTCGACGTCAGTCTGAACGGCTTCGGCAGCCCGCCGAGCCTGCTAAAGCTGGTGTTCACGCCCCCCTACCTGGGCGCGGCGCTGTGCCTCTTCGCCGCCGGGATCCTGATGGGGCTGCACGCGGCCACGCGGTTCGGCGCGCCGGCGCCGGCGGCCCGGGCCATCGCCTACGGCAGGCGCGCCCTGGCCGACAACTCCGCCGCCCTGATCCGCATGGCCCGGCGCGAGCACCGGATGGCCGGCCGCTACCTCGACCTCAACCGCGCCGCCGTGGTCGCCGCCCTGGGGGTCACCCGGGTGGCGGGGGCCGACCTCGACGCCCTGCTTGATCGCCTGGCCGAAAACGCCGGCGTGACCCAAAGGCTTTCAACCCTGGTTCCCGAGGCCCGCGCGGCCGCGAACCGGCGCGACCTGATGCGGCTCGCCCGCAATGTCTACGAATGGAGAGTGGAGATGACCCGTGAACGTCGGTGATGTGCGCAGCCTGGCCGATCGGATCCGGGCGGAATTGAGCAAGGCGGTGGTCGGCCAGGCCGACACCGTCGACCTGATGCTGATCGCCCTCTTCGCCGGCGGCCACATCCTGCTGGAGGGCCCGCCGGGCACGGCCAAGACCTTCCTGGCCCAGTGCTTCGCCAAGGCGGTCAACCTCGCCTACGGCCGCATCCAGTTCACCCCGGACCTGATGCCCGGCGACATCCTGGGGGCCAATCTGTTCGACTTCCAGACCAGCACCTTCAAGCTGGTGAAGGGGCCGATCTTCTGCGAGCTGCTGCTGGCCGACGAGATCAACCGCACCCCGCCCAAGACNNTGCCCGAGGCCCAGCTCGACCGCTTCCTGTTCAAGCACGACCTGGGCTACCCCAGCGCCGCCGAGGAGCACGCCATCGTCGCCTCCCATGGCGCCCGGGTGGGCCAGCCGACCCCGGACCGCTTCGGCGTCGGCCCGGCCGCCGACGCCGCCGCCATCGGCGAGGCCATCGCCGCGGTGGCCACGGTGCGGCTCACCGACGAGATCGTCGGCTACGTGGTCTCCCTGGTCCGCAAGACCCGGGAAACCGGCGACTTCTCCAGCGGCGCCTCGCCCCGCAGCGCCGCCATGCTGGCCATCGCCGCCCGCGCCCGGGCGGCCCTGGAGGGACGCGACTATGTCATTCCGGACGACGTCAAGGCCCTGGCCCTGCCGGCCCTGCGTCACCGGGTGATCCTGTCCCCCGCCGCCGAGATCGACGGGCGCAAGGTCGACGACGCCCTGCGGGCGATGATCGACCAGGTCGAGGCGCCCCGGTGAGCGACCGATGATCTATCCGACGGCGCGAGCGGTGGGTCTGGCGGCGTGCGGGGTCCCCGTGGCCATCGCCGTGGCCGTGCTCGCGCCCCAGGACTGGCTCATCGGGCCCGCGTGGCTGGCGGGCGCCTTCGCGCTGATGGTCATCGACGCCGGTATCGGCGCCTGGCCGGGGCGGGTGAGCCTGACCCTCAACGCCCCCTCGTCCCTCGGCTCCAACGCCCGCGACGGCGAGGCGTCGGTGGACGCGGTCTTCGCCGGAGGCGCGCCGGCGGCCATCGAGATCGCCCTGGAGACCAACGAGCGGCTTCGCGCCGTTCCCGCCCGCCAGCGCACCGCGATCATCGACCGCGGCGCCCGGACCCGGTTCACGCTTGAGCCGGTGCGCCGCGGCCTGGGGCGGCTACCGCGCATCTGGGCGCGCTGGCGCGGGCCCCTGGGCCTGGTCTGGAAACAGACCGTGCGCGCCACTGACCGCACCGTGCCGATCACCCTCGACATCCGCGGGGTCAAGGACGAGGCCATGCGCCTGTTCGCCCGCAACGCCATGATGGGCGCGCGCCTGCAGGAGGAGCTGGGGGGCGGCTCGGAATTCCACGCCCTGCGCGACTTCCAGATGGGCATGGACCGGCGGACCATCGACTGGAAGCAGTCCGCCCGCCACCGGGAGCTGCTGGCCAAGGAGTTCCGCACCGAGCGCAACCACCATGTGATGCTGGTGCTGGATACCGGCCGGCTGATGTGCGAGCCCGTCGCCGGGGCCCCGCGCATCGACCACGCCCTCAACGCCGCCCTGCTACTGGCCTATGTCTCCCTGAAGACCGGCGACCGGGTCGGCGTCTTCGGCTTCGACGCGCGGCCGAACGTCACCAGCGGGGCCCTGGGCGGCGTCGGCGCCTTCGGCCAGATCCAGCACCTGGCCGCGCAGATCGACTACAGCACCGCCGAGACCAACTTCACCCTGGGCCTGACCGAGCTGGGGGCGCGCCTGCGCCGGCGCTCGCTGCTGGTCATCTTCACCGACTTCGCCGACTCCACCAGCGCCGAACTGATGCTGGAGACCATCGGCCGGCTGCTGGCCCAGCACCTGGTGCTGTTCGTGATCCTGCGCGACGACGAGCTGGAGGGGTTGGAACGCCAGGCGCCGGACACCGTCGACGACGTCTCCCGCGCCGCCGTCGCCGCCGCCATCCAGTCCGATCGCCAGATCGTGGTGGAGCGGCTGCGCCGGCTGGGCGCCCATATCGTCGAGGCTCGCGTCGGCGAGATCGGCCCGGCCCTGCTCAGCCGCTACCTGGACCTCAAGCGCAGGGATCTGTTGTGAGGCGTCATCATGGCTGAACTACGCCTGAAGAGTTCGCGGTTCCGCGCCGAGCGCGAGGCCGACTGGGCGCGTCTGGAAGCCATGCTCGCCAAGGCCGAGCGCCGCTCGGCCGCGGCCCTCACCGACGACGAGCTGATCGCCATGCCGGTGCTCTATCGCGCGGCCCTGTCGTCCCTGTCGGTCGCCAGGGCCACCTCCCTCGACCAGAACATGATCGACTATCTGGAGGGCCTCGCCACCCGGGCCTATTTCTTCGTCTACGGGGCGCGGGCGTCCGGCTTCGAGCGGGTCACCCGCTTCTTCGGCCGCGACTGGCCGGCGGCGGCGCGCAGCACCTGGCGCGAGACCCTGCTCTGCTGGGCCTTAACCCTTGTCGGAACCTTCGTCGCCCTGGCCCTCACCCTGCGGGACCCCGTGTGGTTCGCCGCCTTCGTGCCCGGCAAGCTGGCCCAGGGCCGGGGCCCGGAGGCCTCCGCCGCGGCGCTGCGGGCCACCCTGTTCGGCAAGCCGGCGATCGACGGGCTGTCCGTCTTCGCCACCTTCCTGTTCACCAACAACGCCGGCGTGGCCTTGATGGCCTTCGCCCTGGGTTTCGCCTTCGGCGTGCCCACGGCCCTGCTGGAGATCTACAACGGCTGCATGCTGGGCGGCTTTCTCGCGGTCTTCATCACCCATGGCCTGGGCTATGAGGCCGGTGGCTGGCTGGCGATCCACGGGGTGACGGAGATCTTCGCCGTAGTGCTGGCCGGGGCCGCCGGCATGCGCATCAGCCGGGCGCTGGCCTTTCCCGGCGAGCGGACTCGCCTGGACTCCCTGGCCCTGGAAGGGCGACGGGCGGCGGTGCTGATGGCCGGGGTGCTGGTGATGCTGTTCTGCGCCGCCATTCTGGAAGGGGTCGGGCGGCAGATGATCCAGTCCACCGAGATCCGCTACGCCATCGGCGCCGCCAGCGGCGTGATCTGGCTGACCTTCCTCTACCTGCCGCGCCGCCGCGCGCCGGCCGCATCCAACGGAGGCGCGCTTGGCTAAGGCCGCCAAACCCCCGCGCCCCGTCGATCCCCTTGACCGGGAAATGGTCACCCCGGAGGGGGTCGACCTGCGCCTGCACCTGGGCCAGGCCAGCGAGCGGGCGGCTGCCTTCCTGCTCGACTTCGCCATCATGATCGGGTCGCTGATCGTCCTGACCCTGGTGATCGTCCTGGCCCTGGCCAGCGCCGGGATGAAATCCGGCGAGCCGATCATGGTGGTCTGGCTCTTCGGCGCCTTCCTCCTGCGCAACCTCTATTTCGTGCTCTTCGAGCTGACCCCCAGCGCGGCGACGCCCGGCAAGCGGATGCTGGGCTTGCGGGTCGCCGCGCGCAACGGCGGACGGCTGACCGCCGACGCCGTCTTCGGCCGCAACGCCATGCGCGAGCTGGAGGTCTATCTGCCGCTGAGCTTCCTCCTGGCCAATTCCAAGGACATCGATGGGGTGCTGACCCTGCTCGGCATCATCTGGTGCGCGATCTTCGTCTTCTTCCCCCTGTTCAACCGCGACCGGTTGCGGGTGGGCGACCTCGTCGCCGGCACCTGGGTGGTCAAGACCCCCAAGCGGCGGCTGCTGCGCGACCTGGCCACGTCGGCGGACGCCGACACCGGCCGCTTCGCCTTCACCACCGCCCAGCTCGACGCCTACGGGGTCAAGGAGCTGCATGTGCTGGAGGACGTGCTGCGGCGCTACAATCCCAAGGTCGTCGCCGCCGTGGCCGAACGCATCCGCGCCAAGATCGGCTGGGTCGCCGGTCCGAACGAGGGCGACGGCGAATTCCTCGACGCCTACTACCGCGCCCTGCGCGGGCGGCTGGAATCCCGGCTGCTGCTGGGTCGGCGGCGCAAGGACAAGCACGACGCGCCGTAGGGAAATTGCACCTCCCCTACTCGAACACCGCCGCCGTGGTGTCGGCGCCGAAGCCGTCGCGGGTGGCGCGCAGCTCGTAGTAGATTGAGGTCGCGCCCGCCGCGGTGATCGGCACGGTGATCGCGTTCAGCGCCGGGACCACCAGCAGGCCGTAGAGACCGCCGTTCAAGGTCTTGGAAAAGGTGGTCAGCGACGCCCCCGAGACGGCCACGAGGGCGATTTCGATCGCGGCGAGGGCGAGGAAGTAGGCGATCAGCAGGCCGAAGATCGGCCAGCGGCGCCCCTTGGTCAGGTCGGCGCTGCGCCCCATGGCCTCGAAGGGGCTCAGCTTCTGGACGATCAGCGCCGGACCCGCCGCCGCCCAACGCGTGGCCAGGATAAAGCCGGGCACAATGAAGGCCAGGGTTGAAAGGCCGACCATGAAGCCCACGCAGATCGACATCAGAAACAGCGGGAACAACGCCTGCACCCCGGTTCCCAGCATGTCGCCGAAGGAGGAATCCTTGCCGGAGAAGCTCTGGTAGGCCTTGCGGGTGATGGCCGCCTGGACCAGGCAGCCGGCGAGGGCCGCGACGATGGTGATCGGCAGGGTCAGCACGCCCGCGACTGAGGGGTCGGTGATGTAGGTCCGCGTCGCCCAAAGCATCAGCGCCCGCGGCGCCGCACCCGCGGCCCCCAGGAGCAGAAAGGGCAGCAGATTGGCGCCCAGCACCCCGAAGGTCCGCGACACCACGCGGCCCATGTCGAACCGGCCGCCGGTTGGTATGCTTGTCATGGTTCCCCCAATGGCCCGCCGCCGCCGTCAGTCAAAAATAGAGGCGAGGTCGGCCGGACTCACCCCTTCGCGGATCGACCGCAGCTCGCAATAGACCGACGCGATCCCGGCCGCCGAACACATCGAGATCGCGAACGTCATGATCAGGCTGACGCCGAAGGTCGGCGCCAGCAAATAGAAGGGGTTGCCCCCCGCGTAAGGCCTCCCGCCGCCGGCCAGCAACCTGACCAGCGACATGATGATCTGCTGGATGATGTTGGTGGCCACCGCGTAGAGCAGGAACAGGCCGAGCAGCGCCCCCCGGCGGCCGCGGGTGAGATCGGCGCTGCGCTCCATGGAGGCGAACACCCCCTTGCGCTCGGCGACGCGGACGGGAATCGCCACGCTCCAGGCCAGCATCATCAGGATCCCCGGGACGACGAACAGCAGGAAGCCGAGCCCCTCGGCGATGCCCGTCACGAGGCCGATGAGCACCATGACGAACCAATGCCGCCATCCGCTCGCGAGGCATTCCCCAAGGCTCGCCTGGCGGCCGTTGAGATGGGCGATCACCCCGTGGATGACCGCGGCCTGCAGGCTGAAATAGGCCGCCAGCACGACCACATAGAGCGGCAGAAGCCCCAGGTAGATCAGCGCTCTGGAGCCCGGCAGGGCGCTGGGCTCGAAATAGCCGCCGAGGTAGAGGCCATAGGCCGCCGCGCCGATCACCGCCGAGGGAACCCCGAGCAGGATCACCGTCAGCAGGGCGAAGGTTCCGAGATTGGCGCCGATGGCGCTCAGGGCGCGGGTTATGACGCGGCCGTAGTCGAACCGGCCGCCCTTGCTCGCCGTCTCCGTCATCGCCAGCCCCCCGGTTGAGCGCATGCCAGTCAACCATGGCAGGTATCGCCGGGTCCATGGAATTCGGCGACCGGCGGCGATTAGGGCGAGTAGATCGGTCGGCGCCTCAATAGGTCGCCGTCAACCGCACGTCCGCGCGCCAGCGGTCGGCGTGGGTGGCCGGGCCGCTGACCAGGGGATCGCTGACCGACAGGCTCAGGCCGGCGGCCTTGACCTTGGCGCTCCAGCCGAAGCCGACCGAGGACAGGGTGCGGTCGCGGCGGGCGGCCTCGTCCCGCGCCGTTCCGATATCGCCGACGAGGAACGGCCGGTCGAGGGTCATGACCCCGTTCTCGAACAGGGCCGCGCCCTTCAGGCGCAGTTCGTTGCGCAGGATGACGCCGTCGTCGTAGGCGCCGTCGTCGAGAGTGTAGCCGCGCACCGACTGCACCCCGCCCAGGGCGATCCGCTCACTGTCCGGCAGGGCGACGCCGGCGACCTGCGCGCTGAGGGCGTTCGATAGCAGGAGGCCCCAGGGCAGGACGCTGCTGCGGTTCAGGTCGGCGTTGACGTAGGTGTAGTCGGCCCGCCGCACCCGGCCTTGGGTGAAGGCCTGGTAGGCGAGGTTGCGATCGCCGGGGCTGAGGCCGCCCGGGCTCACATGCACCGTCGCATCGGCGTCGGTGCGCCCGTCCGCATCGGTCCAGCCGGCCGACCAGCCGGCGAAGGTCTGGAAGACGCTGACGGCGCCGCTGGAGACGGACACGTCGCCGAACAGGTTGTCGCGATGCTGCCGCTTGGCCTCAATCCCGCCGTTGAAGTCGCCAGGCAGGGCGCGCCACAGGTCCGACCCGGCGAACCGGTAGCCCAGGGTGGCCTCGGTGGTCACCGAGCGGATGACGAAGGCCTGGGAGGGCTGGTTGGTCTCCACCGCGCTGAGGGTCAGCTCCAGCGCCTGGCGCGGCGCGGTGGGGATGGCCACCCGGCCGCCCTGGCTCAGATAGAGGGGATGCGGATCGTCGAGGATCCGGCCCCGGTCGTCCCAGAAATCCCGGCTGCCGGTGAGCTGGTAGGAGGCCGTCGCGTCCCACAGCAGCGGCAGGCCGACCTGGCCGCCGACGAAGTAGCGGTCCTCCCCGGTGGCGGGGGAGCCGGAGTTGGCGTAGCCGGCGTAGACGCTGTAGGGCCGGCTGCGGGTGGCGGTCAGGGTGAGGTCGGTCACCCCCAGCTCCTCGCCCTGGCTGAAGGATGCCGAGAGACTGCGGAAGGGGTAGCGGTTCAGCCAGTCCAGGTCCTGCGACAGCAGCTCGGCCTCGATCGGCTGGCCGGTCGGGGTGCGCAGGTCGCGTTTGACGTGCGCCGCGTCGGCGGCCGAGGTTCCGATCACCTTCACATGGCCGAGGCGGAATTCGACCACCCGGATCTGCAGCCGCCCGTCGCTGATGTCCTGGGGCGGGGTGGAGACGTCGACGAAGGGCAGGCCCGCGCGGCGATAGGCCTGCACGATGGCCGTCTCGATCTGGCTGATCCGTTTGCGCGACAGGGGGCGTCCCAGGAAGCGGCGCAGAAGCCGGTCGGCCTTGGCGCGGCCGATATCCGGCGCGCGCTCGGCGGAAACCCCCGCCCCCCCGGCGCCCGGCTCGGCCCCCGCGAGGGGCGCGTCCGTCGCGCCCAGCAGCACGATCTGGCGGACGGCGGCGACTAGCGGCGTGTCGTCGGTCTCCGAGCGCAGATCCATCGGACCAATGATCACCGCCGGCGCCGGCTTGGGCGCTTCCGGGAGATTGCGCTCGATGACCTGCCCGCGGGCCACGAGGGGCGCCAGGGCGATGGCGAGCACAAGGCCCGCTTGCAGTCGTCCCAATGCCCCCAAGTCCTGTCCCGCCCCGCTAAGTCCTAGATCGCCCTACTGTAGCATTCCTGACGAGGCGTCCCCGCTCACCGTCACCAACCGCAGCTTAGCCGCTGGCGTCAGGGTCAATCCCGTTACCTTGACCTTTTTCACCGTTTGGCGCGAAGCTTGGGTTGTTCGAGGATCGCGCCGCGGCGACATATTCAAACAACTACGGCTGCGCGTCAGTTAGCCGGATCACATCATCATTCGCAAAACCAGCGCGCCCGCGGGCCCCGTCGGCAGACTCAAACCTCGTGCGCCAGCCGGCTCAGCAGCCGCAAAGCGCCTCCCGCCGCGAGGTCGTCGTAGGCCGCTTCCACCGCCCGCCGGAACGGCTCCGCGGCGCCCAGTTCGGTCGGAAAAACCGCCTGCAGCGACAGGAAGGCCGCCGTATCCCGGTCGCCGCGCCCTTCGCAGCGGGCGCCGACCTCGGCCAGGACCCCGGCCAGCGGGTCCGCCAGCGGAGCCCCGCGTCTGGCGGCCTCGGCGATCACCCGCATCCAGGCGGCCACCGGGGCGGCGAGGCGCTGCACCGGGCGGCCCGCGGCCAGGGCGGCGGCGAGGGTTCCAAGAAGCCGGATCGGCAGCTTCTGGGAGCCGTCGGCGGCGATCTGGGCGAGGCGGTGCCGGATCTGCGGATTGCGGAAGCGCCGCAGGATGACCTCGACATAGACGCCCAGGTCCATGCCGGTTGGCGCCGCCAGGCTGGGCGCGATGTCATCGATCATCAGTCGGCGGGCGAACGCGGCGATCATCGGGTCGGCCATCGCCTCGGCCACCGTCTCGCAACCGGCCAACAGGCCGAGATAGGCCAGGCTGGAATGGGCGCCATTGAGCAGCCGCAGCTTGGCCTGCTCGAACCCTGCCACATCGCCGGTGAGCGTTGCGCCGACGCTGGCCAGGTCGGGCGCGCCGGCGCCCAGGCGGTCCTCGATCACCCACTGCACGAACCGCTCCCGCTGCACCGGCCAGGCGTCGATCAGGCCGAGGGCGTCCGCGACCCGGGCCTTCAGGGCCTCGTCCGTCGCCGGGGTGATGCTGTCGACCATGGTGCGGGGAAACCGCGCCTCCCCCACGATCCAGGCCGCGAGGTCCACATCGTCCCGCGCCCGGACGAAGGCTTCCACCGCGGCGCCCAGCCGGGGGCCGTTTTCAGGGAGGTTGTCGCAGCTGAGGCTGACGAAGGGGGCGAGGCCCGCCGCCCGCCGTAGAGCCAGCCCCGCCGCCAGCCAGCCTATGACGCTGACCGGAGCCTGCGGGGCGGCCAGATCATGGCGGATGTCGGGATGCGTCAGGTCCAGGGTCCCGTCGGCGGCGAGGCAGTAGCCCTTTTCGGTGACCGTCAGGGTGACCAGGGCCAGGTCCGGTGCGGTCAGCCGGGCGAGCACGGTCTGTGGCGATCGCGGAGCGACCAGGATCTGCTTGATCGAGCCGATCACCCGAAAGCGGGTCTCGGCGTCCAGCTCAGCCAGGGTGTAGAGCCCGTCCTGCGGCGCGAGGGCCTCGAAGACGGCGGGGCTGTTCGGCGCCACCGCGCAGATCGCCCAGCGCGGATCGTGCGCCAGCAACCGGTCGAAAAAGAAGGCCTGGTGGGCGCGGTGAAAGGCGCCGGGGCCGAAATGGACCACCCCGACGCGGGTTTGCGCCCGGTCATAGGCGGGGACCGCAACCCCCGGCCGCGCCGCCCCCAGGGTCGCGTGGGACAGCCGCGGCCTCGGCGGCGACGGCGGCGCGGCCTCTGGCGTCGACGAATCCGGTGTCATCGGCCCGCTTATATGGCATTCCGGGACGTCCACGAAGGGCGCGCGGGATCGGGAACGACCGGATGGTCAGGCCGCTGGTGTTGAACGAGGACCGGTTGTTTCCGGCCGAGGCGTCCGTCCGCGCCGTTGCGCGCGATCTCTATCGCGCCGTCCGCGACCTGCCGATCATCAGCCCGCACGGGCATACCGATCCGGCCTGGTTTGCGGAAAACAAGAATTTCCCCAACGCCGCCGACCTGCTGCTGACCCCGGACCACTATCTGTTCCGCATGCTGCACAGCCAGGGCGTCAGCCTGGACGACCTGGGCGTGGCCCGTCGGGACGGGAGCCGCGGCGCCGAGCCGCGAGAGGCCTGGCGTTGCTTCGCGGGCCACTTTCACCTGTTTCGGGGCACGCCGTCGGCCCTCTGGCTCAACCATGTGTTCGCGAGCCTCTTCGGCCTCGACGTCGCCCTGGAGGTGGACACCGCGGACGCCTATTTCGACCGCATCGGCGAGGCCCTGGCCACCGACGCCTTCCGTCCCCGGGCCCTGTTCGAGCGCTTCAACATCGAGGTCCTGGCGACCACCGAAAGCCCCGCCGACAACCTCGTCCACCACCGGGCGATCCGGGCCAGCGGCTGGGGCGGCCGGGTGATCACCGCCTATCGCCCCGACCCGGTGATCGACGCCGAGCACGAGCAGTTCGCGGGCGCCCTGGACCGGTTCGCCGCCCTGACCGGCGAGGATGTCCGCGACTGGCGGGGCTATCTGCGGGCCCACCGCCTGCGCCGGGCCGCCTTCGCGGAGATGGGCGCGACCTCCACCGACCACGGCCATCCCACCGCCGCCACCGCGGACCTGCCGGCCGCCCAGGCCGAGGCCCTGTTCCGCCACATCCTCGCCGGCCCCACCGCCGCCGAGGCCGAGCTGTTCCGTGCCCAGATGCTCACCGAAATGGCGCGGATGAGCCTGGACGACGGGCTGGTGATGCAGATCCACCCCGGCTCCTTCCGCAATCACAGCCGCGCCCTGTTCGACCGCTACGGCCGCGACAAGGGCGCCGACATTCCCCAGGCCACGGACTATGTCCACGCCCTCAAGCCGCTGCTGGACCGGTTCGGCGACGATCCGCGGCTCAGCCTGATCGTCTTCACCCTCGACGAGACCGCCTACAGCCGCGAACTGGCGCCCCTGGCCGGGGTCTATCCGGCGCTGAAGCTGGGGCCGGCCTGGTGGTTCAACGACAGCCCCGAGGGCATGCGCCGCTTCCGGGAACAGACCACCGAGACCGCCGGCTTCTACAACACCGTCGGCTTCAACGACGACACCCGCGCCTTCCTGTCCATCCCCGCCCGCCACGACGTCGCCCGCCGCGTCGACTGCGCCTTCCTGGCCCGCCTGGTCGCCGAACATCGTCTGGAGGCGGACGAAGCCGCCGAGGTGGCGGTGGACCTGGCCTACGGACTGCCGAAGCGAGCGTACAGGCTGTGATGGGGGACGTGGCGGATCCGAGAGCGCGGTTTTGGCCGACGTCTCCCGACGCGCGATGGATGCCTTCTCCCCTTGCGGGAGAAGGTGGCCGCCGAAGGCGGACGGATGAGGGGTCGCGCCGGCCCAACCGCGCGATGTCGACACCGCCGCCGCAATCGCCGGTGCGACCCCTCATCCGGCCCTTCGGGCCACCTTCTCCCGCAAGGGGAGAAGGCCTTTTTCGCACTCCCCCTAAATCGCTGTGTCGGGTCGCCGCCCCATGCGGGTGATCTGCATCGGCGAGTGCATGGTGGAGCTGCGGCAGGCCGGCGAGGGCCGCTACGCCCGCGCCTTTGCGGGAGACGCCTACAACACCGCCGTCTATCTGAAACGCTCGGCGCCCGCGGCCGAGGTCGGCTTCCTCACCGCCACCGGCGCCGGCGGGCTCAGCGCAGAAATGCGTCAGGCCTGGGCCGCCGAGGGGGTGGATGGGGGCTTGGCGTGGTCAATCGAGGGCGCCGAGCCCGGTCTCTACATGATCGACCTCGACGCCGCCGGGGAGCGCAGTTTCCGCTACTGGCGCTCGGCCTCGCCGGCCCGCCAGTGGCTGCGGCGGCTGTTGGCGGACGGCGGCGCGGACCGGCTGGCCGGGGCTGATCTCGTCTACCTCTCGGGGATCTCCCTCGCCATCCTGCCCGAGGCGGACCGGTGGGCGGCGGCGGACCTGCTTCGGGCCCTGAAGGGCCGCGTCGGCCGCATCGCCTTCGACCCCAATGTGCGGCCCGTCCTCTGGCGCGATCTCGACGAGGCGCGGGCGGGCGTAGAGCCGATCATCGGTCTCGCCGACATCCTGCGGGCCAGCCGCGACGACGGGCGGCTGCTGTTCGATCTGGCCGAACCCGCGGCGCAGATCGCGGCCTACCGGGCCCTGGGCGCGGGCGAGATCGCCCTGACCCTGGACGCCGACGGCTGCCTGTGGACGGGCGGCGGGCCGCCGCAGGCCCTGCCCGCCCCCTTCGCCGGTCCCGTGCGCGACACCGCCGGCGCGGGCGATTCCTTCAACGGCGCCTACCTGGCGGCTCGCCTGGGCGGCGCGGACGGCTTGCAGGCCGCGCGGGCGGGACTGTCGGTGGCCTCGCGGGTGGTGACCGCCCCCGGCGCCATTGTCCCCGTATCGGTTTCCCATCCTTCCGGCGGGTGAACTTGACGGCGGCGGCTCCTCTCGCCACGGTCGGGTCGAAAAGACGGTCCGGCCCCTGCGCGGCCAGGATCGCCGGAGGATCCAGCGCCCGTGCCCAGCCCCAATGTTCCGGCCCGCCGCCAGAAGGTGATGGTGCTGTATCTGGCCAATTCGGCCCTGGATTCCCCCACCATCGGCTGGGCTGTCTATGACGGGACCGGCGAGACCCTGCACATGGCCGGGGACAGCGACACGCCGCCCTACACCACCGGCCTCGCCGCCCTGCGCGACGGCTGGCGGCTGTTCCAGGCCTCGCAACTGCTGCCGCACCCGCGCGGCGAAGAGTTCGATCTGGCCTATCTGAAATACGAGTTCTTCTTCGAACAGCTGGTCGAGGTCGCCCCATGAACGGACCGGTCCTGCTCACCTCCGCCCAGATGGCGAGCTTCGTCGCCCGCGGCTTTCTGCGCTTCGACGCGGTCGTCCCTGACGACATCAATCGCCAGTTCATGGCCGAGGCCGGCGAGATCCCCGAGGCCGAAGAGGGAACCAGGATCCGCAAGCTCTATGGCGAGGCCCTCGCGGCCAACGACATTCCCGAGGTGGCGGCCGGAACGCCGCTGTCCCAGGCCTATGCGCCGGCGAGCGCCCTGGCCAGGCTGCTGGACTTGCCGATCGTGCGCGGCGCGATCCGCAGCCTGGTCGGCGAGGCCCCGGTGTTCGACCACCATTTCCTGCACGTGACCTTTCCGCCCGCCTACCACGCGGCGGGCCACAGCGAGAACGTGTCCCAGCACACGCACCAGGACTCGACCATCGATCCGCGGACTGCCTTCGACCTGCAGATCATGTACTATCCCCACGCGGTGAGCCGGCCGATGGGCGGCACGCGTTTCATCCCCGGAACCCACCTGCGCAAGGTCAGCGAGGTGGCCCTCGGCCGCTACCAGAACATCCGCGGCCAGCAGCACATGGTCTGCGAGGCCGGGACCCTGCTCTTCCTGCACCATGGAATCTGGCACGGCGGCGGGGTCAACCTCTCCGATCGCACCCGCTACATGTTCAAGATTCGCATGCACGCCAGCGGTCGCCAGACCCGGGGCTGGGACCTGTCCGATCTGCCGACGCCGGGTCCGCAACGGCCGATCTACTATCGCAAGGCCGCGCCCGAACCCGGAACCGTCGCCACGATCCTGACCACCCCGGAGCCGTGGTTCGAACAGGACACAGGCCGGCTCGAATACGTCAACCGGATCAGGCTCTGGCGGTATCTGACCGAGGATCCCGCGTTCGATGTGGATTACTGGATGACGCGGCTGGAGGCCGAGGCGGTTTGAGGCGCGCGCAACAGCGTTTGGAGGCGGGTGTTTTAGGCCTTCGCCCCTTGGGGGAGAAGGCCTAATTCGTCATCGCAACGTTTTGGCCTACCCCCGCCACATCCTCCCCTCCGGAAACGCATAGTCCGCCCTGCTCTGGGCCTTCATCTCGACGCTGAAGCCCGGCAGGCGGGGCGCCATATACCGCCCGCCGGCCACCCGGATCGGGTCGACGAAGTGCTCGTGCAGGTGGGCGGCGTGCTCGATCATCCGCCCCTCCGTCCCCGAGGCCACGCAGGCGGCGTCGAAGAAGCTGATGTGCTGGACGTATTCGCACAGGCCCACCCCGCCGGCGTGCGGGCAGACCGGCTTGTCGAAGGCCGCGGCCAGCAGCAGCACGGCCAGCACCTCGTTCACCCCGCCCAGCCGGCAGGCGTCGATCTGGACCACGTCGATGGCCTGGGCCTGCAGGAACTGCTGGAACATGATCCGGTTGTGGCAGTGCTCGCCGGTGGCGACCCGGATCGGCTTGACGCCTTCGCGCACGCGGCCGTGGCCGAGAATGTCGTCGGGGCTGACCGGCTCCTCGATCCAGTAGGGATCGACGGCCCTGAGGGCGTTCACCCAGGCGATGGCCTGATCCACCTCCCAGACCTGGTTGGCGTCGATCATGAGCAGCCGGTCGGGCCCGAGGATCTCGCGCAGCACCCCGGCCCGGCGCAGGTCGTCGGCTAGGTTGCCGCCGACCTTCATCTTGATCCCCCGCCAGCCGTCGGCCACCGCCGCGCGGGCGAGGGTGCGGATCTTGTCGTCGGTATAGCCGAGCCATCCCGCCGAGGTGGTGTAGGCGGCGTGGCCGTCGCGCTCGAGGCCGGCGATCCGCCCGGCCTTGCCCGCGAGGCGCCCGCGCAGGATCTCCAGCGCCGAGGCCGGGGTCAGGGCGTCGGTGATGTGGCGAAAGTCGATGGCTGAGACGATCTGCTCCGGCTCCAGGTCGGCGAGAAATCGCCACAGGGGCTTGCCGGCCTGCTTGGCCAGCAGGTCCCAGACGGCATTGACCAGGGCCGCGGCGGCCATGTGCACGATGCCCTTCTCCGGTCCCAGCCAGCGCATCTGGCTCTCGCCCACCATGTCGCGCCAGAAGCCGGACAGGTCGTTCGCAATCCCATCCAGGGACCGGCCGACCAGCCGAGGCGCCAGGGCCTCGATGGCGTGGACGACAAGCTCGGTGCCGCGGCCGAGGGTGAAGGCGAGGCCATGACCCGCCAGGCCCGGCTCGGACGTCTCCAGGATGCAGTAGGCCGCCGAATAGTCCGGATCAGGGTTCATCGCGTCCGATCCGTCCAGGGTCCGCGAGGTGGGGAAGCGGATGTCGAGGGCGCGCGCAGCAGTGATGGTGATTGTCATTCAGAGGCTCTTGTGGCTTGTCGGGTCGGAAACGCCGCTCGTCAGAAGCAGAATAAGCCGCCGCCCGGGACATGAATACAGCCCTGACCGCCCCTCAAGGCCGGATGCCGCCCGCGACGGGGCTGCGGCTGCCGGCGCTGGGCCTCGGCTGCGCGGCCCTCGGCAATCTCTATGCGGCCGTCAGCGACGGCGAGGCCGCCGCGACCCTTGAGGCGGCCTGGACGAGCGGCCTCACCTACTTCGACACCGCCCCCTACTACGGCCACGGGCTCAGCGAGCGGCGGCTGGGTGACTGGCTGAAGGCCGGCGGCGGGGCGGGGGCAATCCTGTCGACCAAGGTCGGCCGCAGCCTGATCCCCCTGGACGGCCGGCCGGCGCCGGATCACGGCTTCGTCGACCCCTCGCCCTTCGCGCCCGTTTTCGACTATGGCCACGACGCGGTGATGCGCCAGGTGGAGGCCAGCCTGACCCGGTTGGGCCGCGACCGTCTCGACATGGTCTTCGTCCACGACATCGGCGCCCAGACCCACGGCGAGAACCATCCGGCGATATTCGCAGCGGCGCTGGGGGGCGCGTTTCCCGCCCTGGCGAGGCTGAAGGCCGAGGGGGTGATCGGCGCCGTCGGGATCGGGGTCAATGAGGTGGCGGTCTGCCTTGAGACCCTTGGGCGCGTCGACCTGGACGCCATCCTGCTCGCCGGCCGCTACACCCTGCTCGACCCGTCGGCCGCGGACGAATTGCTGCCGCTCTGCGAGCGGCGCGGCGTGGGCGTCATCGCGGGCGGACCGTTCAACTCCGGAATCCTCTCGGGCGGCGCCCACTACGACTACGCCCAGGCCCCGCCGGCGATCGTCGAGCGGGTGCGCAGGCTGAACGCCGTCTGCGCCGAACACGGGGCCGACCTTGCGGCGGCGGCGCTGCATTTTCCGCTCCGTCATCCGGCCGTGGTCAGCGTCATCGCCGGCGCGCGGAGCCCGGCCGAGGCCGTCGCCAACGCCGCCCACATGGCGGCGCCGCCGCCGCCGGCGCTCTGGGCGGCCATGGCCGCGGCGGGACTGGTCAACGAGGCCGGCGGATGATCATCGACAGCCACCACCATCTCTGGCGCCTGTCGCGGGGCGACTACGCCTGGCTGACGCCGGATCTGGCGCCCCTCTGGCGCGACTTCGAGCCCGCCGACCTCGCCCCCCGGATGGCGGCCGGGGGCGTCGAGGGCGGGATCGCCGTGCAGGCGGCGGCGAGCGAAGCCGAGACACTGTTCCTGCTGGACCTCGCCGATCGAACGCCAACCATCCTTGGCGTGATCGGCTGGACCGACTTCGCCGCGCCGGATGCGGGGGACGCCATCCGCCGCCTGGCGCGTCATCCGCGGCTGAAGGGGTTTCGTCCCATGCTGCAGGACGATCCAGACGACGACTTCATCCTGCGCCCCGCCGCCCTCGCCGCGCTCGCAGCTGTCCGGGACGCCGGCCTTGTCTTCGAGGCCCTGGTGCGTCCCCGGCACCTGCCCCGGCTGATCGCGCTGCGGGCCCGGTTCCCCGATCTGCGGATGGTGGTCAATCACGCCGCCAAACCGGATATCGCCGGCGGCCAGTGGGAGCCCTGGGCCGACGACCTGCGCCGCCTCGCCGGCGACGGGCGAACCGTCTGCAAGCTCAGCGGCCTGCTGACCGAGGCCGGCCCCGATGCGGACGTCGACGCGCTGCGGCCCTATGTCGACCACATCATCGACGCCTTCGGCGCACAGCGGGTCATGTGGGGCAGCGACTGGCCGGTGGTGTTGCTCGCCGCGGACTACGACCGTTGGCTGGGGATGGCCCGGGCGCTCACGGCAGGACGCCCATCGGCGGAACGGGCGGCGATCTTCGGCGGAACCGCCGCAAGGGTCTATGGGCTGGGCAGGGACGGCGGCCGATGAAACGAATGGCGATGGTGATCAACGTCAAGCCGGAGAAACTTGAGGATTATAAACGTCTCCATGCCGAGGCGTGGCCGGAGGTGCTGGCGGCGTTGCGGGCGGCCCATGTCCGCAACTATTCCATCCACCTGAAGGACTGCACCCTCTTCGGCTATCTGGAATATCATGGCGAGGATTGGGCGGCGGACATGGCCGTCGTCGCCGCCGATCCGGCCACCCAGCGCTGGTGGGCGCTGACCGATCCCTGCCAGGACCCGTGGCCGAGCCGCTTGCCGAACGAGTGGTGGGCGAGCATGGAACAGGTCTTCCTGATGGAGTAGCCGCGATGAATCGGTTGGACGGCAAGACGGCCCTGGTGACGGCCGCGGCGGCGGGGATCGGCCGGGCGACAGCCCTGGCGTTTCACGCCGAGGGCGCGCGCGTCCTGGCCTCCGACATCGACGAGACCGGCCTCGCCAACCTGAAGGCCGCGGCGCCGGGGTTGGAAACGCAGCGACTGGACGTGCGATCCGACGCCGACGTGGCCGCCCTGTTCGAGGACGGGTTCGCGCCGGACATCCTCTTCAACTGCGCCGGATTCGTGCACCATGGGTCGGTGCTGGACTGCAGCCCGCAGGACTGGGCGTTCAGCTTCGACCTCAACGTGACCTCCATGTACCGCACGATCCGCGCTGCGATCCCCGGCATGCTGGCGCGGGGGCGGCCGGCCTCCATCGTCAACATGGCCTCCGTGGCCTCCAGCCTGCGGGGCGTCCCCAACCGTTTCGCCTACGGCGCCACCAAGGCGGCGGTCATCGGCCTGAGCAAGGCGGTGGCGCAGGACTTCATCGCCCAGGGGATCCGCTGCAACGCCATCTGCCCGGGCACGGTCCAGTCGCCGTCCCTGGATGCGCGCATCGCCGCCGCCGCCGACCCGGTCGCCGCCCGCGCCGCCTTCATCGCCCGCCAGCCCATGGGCCGGCTTGGCCAGCCCGAGGAGGTGGCGGCGATGGCGGTCTACCTGGCCTCGGACGAGTCGCTCTTCGTCACCGGCGCGGCCACGGTCATCGACGGGGGCTGGGCGGGGTAGGTCGCGCGCCCCGCGCGCCTGTCGCGCCGCGCGAGCACCCGCGGCCCACTGTCGCGATGGGTGCTTGATTACGCAGCGTAATCAGGTTGTTAACCGCAATTGCGGACTATTGAAAAAAACGGAACGTTCACGGGACGGACGGCGACATGAAAACGCGTAGCGAGGCGGCCGCGGCGGAGCGCCCGCCGTTCGGCATGGACCTGTCGATGTCGGTGATCCGCCGATCCATCCGCGTCGCCAACGGCCTGTTCACCGGCGCCAAGTCCAGCGTGACCCTCATTCACGAGGGCGAAGCCTGGCAGAGCTTCACCGGCCGCGCCACGACCCTGGACGACGATCCCGCCGCGGTGACGATCCTGACCTCCGGCGAGCTGCTCTGGATCGAGGACGCCCGGCGCGAGCCGATCCTGAAGGACCATCACCTAGTGACCGGCCCGCCCTTCGCAAGATTCTACGCCGGCGCCCCCATCCGCATCGCCGACGGATCGACGGTGGGGGTGCTCTGCGTCGCGGGACCCGAGCCCAGGGCGCCGGACGCCGCCATGGCCGAATGCCTGCAGGACCTCGCCGACACCATCGCCGACGACTGGGACCGCAGCCGCGCGGCCCAGGCCTCCCGCCGGGCGGAGAAGGAGCGCGACGCCGCCCGAGCGACCCTTGCCGAGCTGATCAACGCCCTGCCCCTGTCCATCGTCATGACCGACCGGGACCTGAACGTCATGACCTACAGCGGCCTGTGGGCGCGCAGCCTGGGGGTCGCCGACACGGACGTGCGCGGCCGCAGCATCTTCGACCTCGCCAACGGCTTCTATCGGCGCTGGGAGCGGGCCTTTCACCAGAGCCTGACCGGCGAGCGGTTCACCGGCCAGAGGGTGAAGGTGCCTAACCTCGACGGCGCGATCACCTATCTGCAGTCGGAGGTCACCCCCTGGCGGGACTCCGAGGGCGAGGTAGCCGGCATCATCGTCGCCTCCGACGACGTCACCGAACTGGTGGGCGCGATCAAACAGGTGGCGCGGAACGAGGAGCGGCTGCACATGGCCATGAACCTCGCCGACCTGCACGTCTTCGAGCTCGACTATACCCGGCACGAGCTGTTCAAGGCCGGCGCCGAGGACAACTTCTTCATGCGGCCGCAGACCTACCAGGACCTGAGCCCCGACGCCCTGGTCACCGTCGACGCCCGCGACCGGCCCATGGTGGCCGAGCTGTGGCGGCGCCACACGGACGAGGGCGAGCCCTTTCGCGCCGAGTACCGGATCGACCGGACCGACGGTAAGGAAATCTGGGTGGAGGGCACGGCCGACCTGCATCGGGACGAGGCGGGCAGGCCCCTGCGCCTGTTGGGCGCCATCCAGAACATCACCGAGCGCAAGCAGGCCGAGCAGGTGATCCTGCGCGCCAAGGATCAGGCCGAGGCCGCCAACGTGGCCAAGAGCACCTTCCTGGCGAACATGAGCCANNGCCACCATGAGCCACGAGATCCGCACCCCCCTCAACGGCGTCCTGGGCATGGCCCAGGTGATGGCCGCCGAGGCCCTGTCGCCGACCCAGCGCGAGCGAGTGCAGATCATCCAGAAGTCCGGCGAGACCCTGCTGGCGATCCTCAACGACGTCCTGGACCTGGCGAAGATCGAGGCCGGAAAGCTGGAGTTGGAGACCGCGCCGTTCGACGCCGCCGAGCTGGCCCGCGGGGCCCACGGCGCCTTTGGTGGGATCGCCGAACAGAAGGACCTGCGTTTCGAGCTCACGGTCGAGCCTGAGGCGAAGGGCGTCTACCTGGGCGACGGCACGCGGGTGCGGCAGATCCTCTACAACCTTGTCTCCAACGCCCTGAAGTTCACCGAGCGGGGCGAGGTCCGCGTCACCATCGCCGCCGCCGATCCGGGCCTAACCATCCGGGTGCGGGACACCGGCATCGGCATCCCCGCCGACCGTCTCGACCAGCTGTTCGAGAAGTTCGAACAGGCCGACGCCTCCACCACCCGCCGGTTCGGCGGCACGGGGCTGGGGCTGTCCATCTGCCGCGACCTCGTGCGGCTGATGAACGGGACGGTGAGCGTCGAGAGCGAGGTCGGCCGGGGCAGCTGTTTCACCGCCACCCTGCCCTTGCCCCATGTCGCCGAGGAAGCCGCGGTGGTGAGGCACGAGCCGGCGCCGCATCCGGCCGCCGAACCGATGGAGGCCGGATCCCTGCGGGTGCTGGCCGCCGAGGACAACGCCGTCAACCAGCTGGTGCTTCGCACCATGCTGCAGCAGGTCGGCATCGAGCCGACCATCGTCGGCGACGGCCGGGCCGCGGTGGAGGCCTGGGAGGCCGGGGCCTGGGACATCATCCTGATGGACGTGCACATGCCGGTGATGGACGGGGTGTCCGCCACCCGCGCGATCCGCCAGCGGGAGGCCGCCGCCGGCCGCGCGCCGACGCCGATCCTGGCCCTGACCGCCAACGCCATGTCCCACCAGGTGGCCGAGTACATCGCGTCGGGCATGGACGGCTTCGTCGCCAAGCCCATCGAGATCAGCGCCCTGTTCACCGCCATCGAGACCGCCCTGGCGGACGCCGAGGCGGCGGAGGCTGAGGGATTGGGCGCGGACGGCGGCGACGCGAGTCCGGCGACCTCCGTCGCGGAGGCGTAGGGGTCGTTGGTTTTGCTGTGATTCATCCAACAGCTCGTCATCCCGGCCGGAGCGCCCTTGCGCGAAGACAACTATTTAGCGGGATGTGAAGGAGGCCTTCTCCCCTCGCGGGAGAAAGCCTAGGTCAAATGGACCTTCAGTTCCAATGAATGACCCAACCGCAGATGGGCGCATTCCCTAGCCGCTTCGCTCCGGCCGGGATGACGAGCGGAGGCGGCGGCCAGTCCAGCCGATCTCAACCGCCTTCAGAGGTCGCCGCCGGCGTCAAGTCGTCAGATTGACGATCAGCACCCCGGTCTCCTCGACATAGGCGCTCCAGTCCTGCAGCAGACCGGCCAGCCGTTCCGGCTCCGCCTCGGCAAGGTCGTTGATCTCGCCCGGGTCGCGGGAGAGGTCGTAGAGCTGCCATTCGCCGGGCCCGTCCGGCGGCGGAATCAGCAGGGCCTTCCAGTCACCCCGGCGCACGGCGCAGCGGCCGAACAGCTCCCAGCCGGTGGCCACCGTCTCGTCGTGCACGACCTGCGCCTCGCCGGCGAGGAAGGCGGCCATGGACCGGCCGCGCATCGGCTCGATGGGCCGGCCCGCCCAGGTGGGGCCGGGATGCGGCGCCCCGGCCAGGTCGAGCAGCGTCGGGGCGATATCCATGGCGGTGACGAAGGCCTCGCTGACCTCGCCCTGCCGCGCCAGCGGGGCGCCGGTCATGAAGGCCACCACCCGAATGCCGCCTTCCGAGGTGTAGGTCTTGTGCATCCGCGACGGCGCCGTCGCCGCCTGGGCCCAGCGCGGGCCGTACCAGACGTAGGAGTTGGGCCGACCGATGTTGTCCAGGCTGTTGTCGTAGTGGGTGGCGATGAAGTCCATCAGATAGGGGCCGAACACCGGCACCGCCTCGATCAGCGCCCCCTCCGCCCCGTTGTCCGACAGGAAGACGATCACGGTGTCCTCCAGGTCGCCGGCCGCCCGCAGATGGTCGATCAGCCGGCCGACGTTCTGGTCGATGCTCTCGACCATGGCCGCATAGACCTCCATGGCCCGGGCCGAGCGCGCGCGTTCCTCGGCGGACATCTCCGCCCAGGGCTTGTTCTTGGCCACGAAGGGATGCGGGACCACGTCGGGCGGGCATAGACCCTCGGCGACCAGTCCGGCGAGCCGGCGCGTGCGCAAAGCCTCGGGACCGTCGTCGTAGCGGCCGCGGTACTTGGCGACCAGGTGATCCGGCGCCTGCAGGGGCCAGTGGGGCGCCGAGAACGCCAGGTAGGCGAAAAAGGGCGCCCCGTCCCTGGGCCGTTCGGCCAGATAGTCGATCAGCTTGGTCGTAAAGCCGTCCGAGGTGTAGAAGTCATCCGGGAGGCCGACGAACGCCCCGTCCTCCGTGTACAGAAGGTCCTGCCGGGGAAAGCCGGTGCCGGCCTTGGGCGAGCTCGCATAGTGGTTGGCCGCGCCCGGCAGCAGGGCGAAGGATCGCTCGAACCCACGGGTGTGCGGCGCGGTCTCCAGGGTCATCCCCAGGTGCCACTTGCCGGACATGAAGGTGCGATAGCCGGCCTCGCGCAACACCTCTGTCGCCGTGACCACCCGCTCGTTCAGATAGCCCTCGTAGCCGGGCCGGCCGCGCTGGCTGTGGCTGGCGACCTCGTCCAGGGTGCCGAGGCCGGCGATATGGTGGTCTGTGCCGGTAAGCAGCATGGCCCGGGTCGGCGAGCAGGCCGGGGCCGTATGA
Organism: Caulobacteraceae bacterium; assembly: GCA_003165275.1. GTDB lineage: Bacteria > Pseudomonadota > Alphaproteobacteria > Caulobacterales > Caulobacteraceae > Poindextera. The sequence continues at coordinate 6,935 of PLSW01000171.1, read as the reverse complement.
AAGTCCGAAAAGCGCAGCCCTCGCCGGGCCAGGGCGTCGAGGTTCGGCGTGGCGATCTCGCCGCCGAAGGCGCCGAGGTCGGAGAAGCCCAGATCGTCGGCGACGATGACGAGGAAGTTCGGCCGCTTGGTCATGCGCTCCCAATCCGTTGGCGGGGTCAGGCCCCGGAGGACCATCGCAGCGCGCGAAGAGCCTCGTCAACCGGCGGCCGGTTTACGTCGCCGGATCGAACAGGGCCGACGGGACGCCCGCCACGCCGGCGTCCATCGCATAGAGGTCGCCCCCCTCGCGGCCCTCGTCCGCCGCCGTGGTGACGAACAGGGTCTTCATGTCCGGGCCGCCGAAGGCCGGCATCGTCGGCTTGCGCGCCGGCAGGGGATAGGCCGCCATCAGCCGCCCGTCCGGGTCATATCGCTGCAGGCGGCCGCCCTCGTAGAGGGCGCTCCAGTAGCAGCCGTCGGCGTCCACCGCCGCCCCGTCCGGCCGGCCGCGATCCTCGGGCGTGGGCTGCAGGCGCACGAATTCGCGCTGGTTTTCCGCCTCGCCGGTGGCGGGGTCGTAGTCCCAGCGCCAGATCACGAAGCGCGGCGTGTCCGAGTGGTAGAGGGTGCGGCCGTCCGGCGAGAAGGCGGCGCCGTTGGAGGTCATGATCCCGCCGGCGAGGTGTTTGAGGCCGCGGCGGTCGAGGCGATAGAAGCCGGCGTCGCCGGCGGCCTTGGTCTCGTCCAGGGTCCCGGCGACGTAGCGGCCGCCGGGGTCGACGTGGCCGTCGTTGAACCGGTGCGTGGCCGACGCCTCGGGGTTGGCGACCAGACGCCTGAGTTTGCGGCCGTCGGCGTCCAGCAGCCACACCCCCGAGCGCAGTCCGGCCACGAAGCCGCCGCCCCGGGCGGGGCCGACACAGCCGGGGTCCTCGTCCAGGGGATCGATGCGATGGTCGCCGGTGGCGGGATCGAACCGGTGCAGGCGGCGGCCGGCGATGTCGATGAAGGCCAGCCGGGCCTCGGCGGCGAGCCAGACTGGCGACTCGCCCAGGCCGCAACCCGCCGCCGATACCCGTTGAAACCGCTCATTCATCGGCAGCGCTCCTGGCCGGTTGCCTAGCATTGATCCTCACTCGCCTTGACGGAAATTTCGCACCCGCATCCCGCCCTCGTCGCGGCCCGCCAGGCGATTGATCAGCGAACAAGGGTATTCAATGGTTGCGGCCGCGCCGAACCGCTAGGCTGGCCCCCAAAATCGGAGGGGCCGCCCATGAAGACCGCCGCCAGCCTGCTCGCCCTTGGGGCCGCCGGCGCGATGTTCGCCATCGCCGATCCCGCCGGGGCCAATGATTCCACCGCCGAGCTCGCAGCCGGCGGCCTGGTGCTGACCAAGACCGCCGCCATCGAGATGAAGGCCGAGGACCTCTACATCTCGCCCAAACAGGTGCGGGTCCACTACCGCTTCGCCAACACCAGCGACCACGATGTGACCGTCACCGTGGCTTTCCCGATGCCCGACATCACCACGGAGGGTTTCGACGACATGCTGGCCATCCCGACCCAGAATCCCACCAACTTCCTGGACTTCCACACCACGGTGGACGGCCGGCCGGTGACGGCGTCGCTGGAGCGCAAGGCGATCAAGAACGGCGTCGACCATTCGGCCCTGCTGCGCAGCCTCGGCGTGCCCCTGGCGCCGCACCTGGCCTTCACCAACCAGGTGCTCGACGGCCTGCCGCAGGCGCGCAAGGACCAGCTGGTCAAGCTCGGCCTGGCCGTGGTCGACGACTACGACGACAACGGCAAGGGGATGGTCCATCACCTGGACGCCACCTGGACCCTGAAGACCACCTACTACTGGACCCAGACCTTCCCGGCCGGCCGGGAGGTGATCGTCGAGCACCGCTACAAGCCCGCCGTCGGCGAGAGCGCCGGCACCTCCTGGGGGTCGGACTACTGGCCGAAGGATCCCGGCTACGCCAAGGCGCGGGCCCACTATTGCGTCGACGACGACTTCATCGCCTCGGCGCGGCGCGCCATGGGCAAGGGCGACCTCAGCCCGGCGCTCACCGAGCAGCGGATCGAATACATCCTGACCACCGGCGGCAACTGGAAGGCGCCCATCGGCGACTTCCACATGACCATCGACAAGGGCGACCCCGCCGCCCTGGTCAGCTTCTGCGGCGAGGGGGTGGTCAAGACCGGGCCGACGACGTTCGAGGTGCGCCACGCCAACTATATGCCGACGCAGGAGGTTTCGGTGCTGATTCTGAAGCGGCTGGGGAAACAATAGGGGGGCGTGGGCGGCTGCGCGCTGCAATAGGGCCGTTGCGTCCTTCGACACGGTCGCTGCGCTCCCTACTCAGGATGACGTCGAGGGGTGGGCTGCAAGACTATACGTCATGCTGAGTAGCGCGCCCTTCGCGCGCGTGTCGAAGCACGCAACCTGCCCCCAACGCCTTGCGAAACCGGCGTCGCATACGTATCTGCCCCAGGCCCGAGGGGATCGGGCGGGGGGATTTCAGTATGCAGACCAAACGGCTCGGTAAGAGCGCCATCGCGGTGTCCAAGATCTGCATGGGCACCATGACCTTCGGGGCCCAGGCCGACGAGGCCATGTCGCACCGGATCCTTGATGCGTCCTTTGACGCCGGGATCAACTTCTTCGACACGGCCGAGAACTATCCGGTGCCGCCCAAGGTGGAATGGGCCGGAACCACCGAGGAGATCGTGGGGCGCTGGCTGAAGACCAAGCCCCGGGACGCGGTGATCCTGGCCACCAAGGTCTGCGGCCCCAGCCACGGCTGGCTGAAGGCTTCGCAGCGCTCGGGCATGACCGCCCTGGACCGCCACAACATCGTCCGCGCCATCGAGGCCAGCCTCAAGCGCCTGGGCACCGACTATATCGACCTCTACCAGACCCACTGGCCCGACCACGGCGCCCGCTACGAGGAAGCCCTGGGCGCCCTCGACGACCTGATCCGCGAGGGCAAGGTGCGCATCACCGGCTGCAGCAACGAGACCAGCTGGGGGCTGATGAAGAGCCTCGCCGTCTCCGACAACGAGGGCCTGGCCCGCTACGACACCATCCAGAACAACTTCAGCCTCAACAATCGCCGCTTCGAGGACGAGCTAGCCCAGGTCTGCCGCCAGGAAGGCGTCAGCCTGATCCCCTACTCGCCCCTGGCCGGCGGGGTGCTGACCGGCAAGTACCAGGACGGCGCCCGGCCCGAGGGCGCGCGCTTCTCCAACTACCTGAGCATGGGCGGGCGGCAGGCGGTGATGGCCAAGCGGTTCGTCAACGACAAGTCCCTGACCTCCACCGAGCGGTTCGCGGCCATCGCCGCGGAGGCCGGAATGTCGGTGACCACCCTGGCGGTCGCCTGGAGCAAGCAGCACGATTTCGTCGCCTCGACCATCGTCGGCGCCACCCACATCGACCAGCTGGCCGATATCCTGGCCGCCGGCGACCTGACCCTGGACGCCGAGGTGATGAAGACGGTCGACGCGGTGTCGAAGGAGATTCTGTACCCGATGGGGTGAGGGGGGCTCGGTTAGGCCTTCTCCCCTTGGGGGAGAAGACCATCCCGCCGAAGGCGGACGGATGGGGTCGCGCCGGCCCATCCGCGCGGTGTCGACAAGGCAGCTCAGCGGCCGGTGCGACCCCTCATCCGGCCCTTCGGGCCACCTTCTCCCCCAAGGGGAGAAGGCCTATGCCTCCCTACAACCGCTGCCGATACACCAGGAACCCCGAGTTCGCGGCCACGCGGTCGTAGAGTTTGCGCGCCACCGCGTTGGTCTCGTGGGTGTGCCAGTAGACGACGCTGCCGCCCGCCGCCTTGGCGGCGGCGTAGACGGCGCGGATCAGCGCCTCGCCCACCCCTTGGCCCCGGACCGCTTCGCTGGTGAAGAGGTCCTGCAGGTAGCAGGTGGGCTCGATCAGGGTGGTGCTGCGGTGGAAGAGGTAGTGGACCAGCCCCGCCAGCGCCCCATCGATCTCGGCGACGAGGGCGTGGACGGGCTCGGCGGGATCGAAGAAGCGCGACCAGGTCGAACGGGTGACGGCGCCCGGCAAGGCGGTGTCGCCGAAGCGGCCGTAGAAGCGGTTGTAGCCCGCCCAAAGCGGCAGCCAGGCGTCGAGGTCGGCCTCGGCGAGGGGGCGGATGATCACGGTGTCGGCCATTCAATCTCGCCCAAGGTCTTGTCGAACAGGTCCCGCGTCATTGAGGCCGGGACCGCATCCTAGCGAGACCGCGCACCGGCGCAATTCAACCGCCGCACACCGCCGCGCGCGTGGCGCCGCCGGCCGGGTTGACCTATTCTCGGTCCGCTTGTGGTCATGAGGCTTGATGTGCTGAAGGCGGATGAGGACGCGGCCGTTCCGGGCGCCGATGCGCGGGCCGCGGCTCTGGCGCGAACGCCGCTTTTCGGCGGCCTCGACGGTCCCGCGCTGCAGCGCCTTGCGGCGATGGCCCGACCGATCGCCGTCAAGACCGACGCCGCGGTGTTCCGTAAGGGCGATCCGAGCCGCGCCCTCTATGTGATCGACCAGGGCCGGGTGAAGATCGGCGCCACCTCCGCCGACGGCCGGGAAATCGTGCTCAACCTCCTGGGGCCCGGCGCGATGTTCGGCGAGATCGCCCTGGTGGACGGCGGCGGCCGGACGGCGGACGCCGTCGCCACCGAGCCGGCGCGGCTGCTGGCCTTGGACCGGGCGGAGCTGATCCCCTACCTGGAGGCCAATCCGCGGCTGATGCTGCACATGCTGGTGGTGATGGCGCAGCGGGTGCGCTGGGTGGCCAGCAGCCTGGAGGACGCCGCCTTCCTGAGCCTGCCGGCGCGGGCGGCCAAGCGGCTGCTGCTGCTGGGCGAACAGTTCGGCCTCGACACACCCGCCGGCCTGCGGCTGACCGTCTCCCTGCCCCAGCACGAAATGGCCCGGCACCTCGGCGTCACCCGCGAAAGCGTCAACCGCCTCTTCCAGGACTGGATGGCCCAGGGGCTGATCGTCATCGACCGCAGGGTGATCGTGCTCGCAGACCTGCCGCGCCTGGGGGAAATCGCCGCGGCGGGGTGAAGGGGGAGAAATACCTTCCCGCCCTACCCCACCATCGCCAGCGCCGCCGCCTGGGTTCGCGCCACCCGGGCCAGCCAGCCGTTTCCGTAGCGCGGGAAGTCGGGCAGGCTGCGGTAGTAGGCGTCGCGGGCGGCGGCGATGGCGCCCACCGTGGTCGCCGGATCGGCGGCCTCGACCGCCGCCGCGGTGGCGGGGCCGTAGACGCCGTCGACGGCGACCCCGACGGCGGCCTGCAGGGTGCGGATCGCCCGGCCGCCCCCCTGGTTCACCGCCGTATCGAACACCATCAGGTCGACNNTTGGTGGGGCCGCCGGGGTCATGCGGATCGTTCACGAAGCCGCCCTCGCTGGCGAGGATGACCGGCAGGCAGTCGTCGAAACTCATATCGACCTCCAGGTCGGGGTTGAGGGGGACCCGCCGCGCGGGCGGCTACTCTACTCAGGGACAGCAGGGCGTCGCTCTGATTCGCCCCGGAGTCGAGCGGTCAGCCGCTGTTTCTCAGCCCCGCCGAGACCCCGTTGATCGACATGTGGATGGCTCGGCGGATGTCGTCGTCGGTCTCCCCGGCCCGGTGGCGACGCAGCAGCTCCACCTGCAGCACATTCAGCGGGTCGATATAGGGCAGGCGCAGCTGGATCGACTGGGCCAGCCGCGGATTGGCCTGGAGCAGGGCGCCCTGGCCGGTGATCGCCAGCACCGCGTCCCGGCTCGCCCGCCACTCCGCCTCGATCCGCGCGAAGATGGCGGCGGCGAGGTCGCGGTCGGCCACTAGGTCGGCGTAGCGGGCGGCGATGGCCAGGCTCGACTTGGCCAGCACCATCTCCAGGTTGGAGACCACCGAGCGGAAGAAGGGCGAGGCGGCATGCAGGCGGGCGAGCGCCTCAAGCCGTTCGGGGCCCGCGCCCATGGCCGCCGCGCCAAAGCCGTACCAGCCGGGCAGCATCACCCGCGACTGCGACCAGGAGAAGACCCAGGGAATCGCGCGCAGGTCGGCGATGCGGCTGGAGACCGTGCGTGAGGCGGGGCGCGAGCCGATCTTCAGGTCCGCCAGCTCGATCACCGGGGTCGACTGGCGGAAATAGTCCTCGAAGCCCGGGGTCTCGTAGACCAGGGCGCGATAGGCGGCGTAGGCCTCGGCGCTCAGGGCGGCGAGGAGGGGCGCGAAGGCGCCGTCAGCGCTGTCGTCCAGGGGCGCGAGGTCGGCCATCAGCGTCGCGGCGGCGATGGTCTCCATATTGATCAGGCCGCTGGCGGGATGGCCGTATTTCGAGGAGACCACCTCGCCCTGTTCGGTGATGCGGATGCCCCGGCGCACCGCCCCGACGGGCAGGGCCTGGATCGCCTCCAGGCTGGAGCCGCCGCCCCGCCCCACGGCCCCGCCCCGGCCGTGGAAAAAGCGCACGTCGATCCCGCGCCGGGCGCCCAGGGCCAGCAGGCCGTTGATCGCCGCGCGGATCTCCCAGTTGGAGGTGACGTAGCCGCCGTCCTTGTTGCTGTCGGAATAGCCGATCATCACCTCTTGCAGGTCGCCCTGGCCGGTGACGATGGCCCGCGCCAGGGGCAGGTCGAAATAGGCGTCCATCACCGCCGCGCCCTGGCGCAGATCCTCGATGGTCTCGAACAGGGGGATGATGCGCAGGGCGCAGCGCGGCGCATCCCCCGGCGCGAACAGGCCGGCCTCCCGCAGCAACACTCCCACCTCCAGCAGGTCGGAGACGCTGGCGGCCTTGGAGATGATGTAGTTGGCGATGGCGCCGGGGCCGAAGCGCGCCCGAAGCCGCGCCGCGGCGTCCACCACCGCCAGCTCGCTGGTCGTCTCCGGCCCATAATCGCGGTAGGGGGAACGCAACAGGCGCGGATTGGCCAGTTCGGCC
>PLSW01000191.1 GCA_003165275.1 Caulobacteraceae bacterium | reverse complement strand
TTCATCAAGGCGCGGGCCTGCGGCGGCGACATTCCCGCGGCGGCGGCCTTCCTGGCGGAGCTGCAGCCCTTCATCTGGCGGCGGAACCTAGATTTCGGGGCCATCGAGGACATTCACTCGATCAAGCGCCAGATCCACATCCACAAGGTCGACGACCGCCTTGACGCCAAGGGCGCCGACCTCAAGCTCGGCCGCGGCGGCNNGGCGGCATCCGCGAGATCGAATTCTACGTCCAGACCCAGCAGCTGATCCTGGGGGGCCGCAACCCCGGGCTTCGGGCCCGTCGCACGGTGGACGCCTTGGCCGCCCTCGCCGCAGCCGGGGTGATCAGCGAGGACGCCGCCCGGGAGCTGACCGCCGCCTACGCCGAGCTGCGCGCCCTGGAGCACCGGGCCCAGATGATCGCCGACGAGCAGACCCACAAGCTGCCCGAGAGCGACGCCGAGCGGCGGCGGGTCGCGGCCCTTTCCGGGGAGGCGGACCTGCGCCGGTTCGACGCCGGGGTCGGCCGGCTGCTGCGGCGGGTCAACGCCCGCTACGGCGAGCTGTTCGCCGACGACGAGGACCTGTCGTCCCGCTTCGGCAGCCTGGTGTTCACCGGCGTCGACGACGATCCGGAGACCCTGAAGACCCTTGCGCGGATGGGATTCAGCCAGCCTGAGCGCACGTCGGCGACGATCCGCGCCTGGCACCACGGCCGCATCGCCGCCACCCGCACCGAACGCAGCCGCGAACTCTTCACCCGCCTCGCGCCGCGGCTTCTGGAGGCGGCCCAGGCGACCGGGGCCCCGGACGTGGCCTTCAGCCGCTTCAGCGACTTCTTCGCCGGGTTAAGCTCTGGAGTGCAGGTGCAGTCGCTGCTCCTCGCCCAGCCGAAGCTCCTGGCCCTCATCGTGCGGGTGATGGCCTTCGCCCCGCGCCTCGCCCACACCCTGGCCCGCCGCCCGGCCGCCCTCGACGCCCTGCTGGACCAGGCCTTTTTCGCGCCCCTTGAGCCGGGGGAGGCGCAGGCGGCGGTGACCGGCGCCCTGGCCCTGGCGGATCCGGGTTTCGAGGCGGCCATGGACACCATCCGCCGGGTGCATCGCGAGCAGACCTTCCGCATCGGCGTGCGGGTGATGGGCGGAGAGGCCAGCGCCGCCGAGGCCGGTCCCGCCTTCGCGGACCTGGCCGATGCCTGTATCCGCGCCTTGGGCCCGGCGGCCCTCGCGGAGACCGAACGCCTCGGCGGCGCCCTCCCCGGGGAGGTGGCCATTGTCGCCCTCGGCAAATGCGGGTCGCGGGAGATGACCGCGGGCTCGGACCTAGATCTGATGACCGTCTATGTGGCGGCGGACCCGGCGGCGGCCTCGGCGGGCAAAGGCTGGGCGGCGGAGACCTTCTACGCCCGCTTCACCCAGCGACTGATCGCCGCCCTGTCCGCGCCGACGGCGGAGGGCGGCCTCTACGAGGTCGACATGCGGTTGCGCCCCTCCGGCACCGCCGGACCGGTGGCGGTGAGCATGGCCGCGTTCACCGACTACTACGCTGGAGGCGCGGAGACCTGGGAGTTCCTGGCTCTCACCCGGGCCCGCGTCGTCTGGGCCAGCGCCCCGACATTCGGCGAGACCGTGGCGGCGGCCCTCGAGCAGGCCCTGCGACAGCCGCGTGAGCCCGCCGGCCTGGTCCGCGACACCCTGGAGATGCGCGAGCTGATGGTGCGGGAGCGGCCGCCGGGCGGGTTCTGGGACCTGAAGCTGTCCCCCGGCGGGCTGGTGGACATCGAGTTCGCCGCCCAATGCCTGGAGCTGCTGCACGCGCCGCGGGGCGGGCCGCTGGCGCCCAATACGGGGGAGGCGCTGGCGGCTTTGCGGGCGCAAGACCTCGCCCCGGCGGCCAAGCTCGACGCCCTGCTGGACGCCTGGCGGCTGCAGCAGGATCTGGCGCAGGTGCTCAAGCTGGCCCTGGAGGACGACGCCGATCCCGAGGCCGAACCCGCCGCCCTGCGCGCCCTGTTGGCCCAGGCGGGCCAGGTGAAACGGTTTGCGACCCTCAAAACTCGACTGCGAAACGCCCGCGCCGCCGCCCGGGCGGCGTATGAAGGCCTAGTGGCCGGCTAGTCCGGCGACGGACTATCGACGCAGGCCCGTGCAAGGGTATGGCGAATGGGACGGCGACGGACCGCGCGGTGCGCGTTGGGGCGACGACGAATGGCCTTTCGGGACGGGACGAATGACGGCGGCAGGCCAGCGAGAGGCACGGATTGACGGACACCGGGGCCGATCCGGACGAGGTGTTGATGGCGTCCGCGGCGCGGGGCGAGCCCTCGGCCGCGCGCGCCCTGATCGACGGCAAGCTGCCGCGCATCCTGGCGCTGGCGCGGCGTTTGCTGCAGGACGCGGCCGAGGCCGAGGACGTGGCGCAGGAGACGCTGTTGCGCACCTGGCGTCAGGCGCCCGCTTGGCGGGCCGGCGGCGCGCGGTTGGACACCTGGATGCACCGGGTGGCCCTCAATCTCTGCTACGACCGGCTGCGGCGGGGCCGCGAACAGCCGACGGCCGAGCCGCCCGAACAGGTCGACCCGGGTCCGGCGCCAGATCGCGGCCTGAACGCCCAGGACGTAGGCCGCGCGGTGGAGACCGCCCTGCGCGCCCTGCCGGAGCGCCAGCGGACCGCCATCGTCCTCTGCCACTATCAGGAACTCGGCAATATCGAGGCGGCGGCGCTGATGGAGGTCAGCGTGGAGGCCTTGGAGAGTCTGTTGTCGCGGGCCCGCCGCAGCCTGCGCGCGGCCCTGGCCGACGCCCGGCCGCAAGCGTGAGGCGCGTGGGATGAACAGCGAGCGACTGCGAGAGCTGATCGGGGCCTATGGCGCCTGGCCCGACCGTTGGCCGCCGGAGGAGCGGACCGCCGCCCTCGCCGCCTTGGCGGATCGCCCTGAGGCGGATGCGGAGCTGCGCGCGGCGCAGGCCCTGGACGCCCTTCTCGACGCCTGGCGGCCGGCGCCGCCGTCGGAAGGCCTGGTGGAGACAACGTTCACGCGGGCGATGGCTCAACGGGGCCCGCCGGCCCCGCGCGCGGCGGGCCGAGCCGCCGGCCCGCG
>PLSW01000074.1 GCA_003165275.1 Caulobacteraceae bacterium | reverse complement strand
CACCGGATGGGGCGGCGGCAGCCTGACCCTGGGCGGCGCGCTCCTGCGCGATCCCGGCCACGTCGCCGGCGCCGGGCCGGGCGCGGCGCTGGGCGGGAAATACCGGATCAGTTGGTGAGGCTTACCGCGCCGCCGGCTTGGAGTTGACGGCGAGATCCTCCACCTTGGTGCGCAAAGAGGCGGACAGCGACACCAATTCGCCACCGGCGGCCCGCATCACCGCGGTGAAGTCGTCTTTCAAGGTGGTGACCAGGGCGACGCCATCGGCCGAGACGTCGGTGATTACCAACCGCCCCGATCTGTCCCCCATCACCACCCAATGCACCGCCGATCCCGGATCGTTCGGCACCGATGCCAGCGAATGGACCACCACCCGGTCATCGCCGTCGCGCTCGGCACTCTGCACCGTGATGCTCAAATCGGCGGGGACGCNNATCATGCCGCCGACGGCGCTGACGAAGAAGCGGTTCAACAGGCCTTCGAATTCCTTTTGCTGGGTCGGCGCCGCCCGGCTCCAATAGCGGCCGAGAATTTGGCGCGATTCAACCCCCATGTCGCAATAGCGGTCGACCAGACGCTGCATTGCCGCCTTGGCCTCGTCATGGCTCAAATCCTTGCCGGCGAAGGATTTGAGCATGTCGGCGGACGCGGCCTGGACCAGGGCGCGCGCCGCCTCCGGCTCGATCGCGGCGGCGGGACGGCCGCTGACGGCGACGGGCAGCGACAGGGCGACCGCCATGACAAAACATCGGAAACGAAAACGCATGTTATTACTTCCTGCCTTGCCCACAAATTCAATCATAGAGCAATATATCGACAATCGCCCCATAAGTGACAGGCTGGACATTGTNNACCGCTTTCGCGATTATATAATATTTTGCCCCTGGCATCACCTGGGTGTTGGACCGGCTGGAGGTCACCATGGCCGGAGTGCCGCAATCGCCCCAGACCTTGGCCCTGAGCGGCGCCCAATTGGGGCGGATCGCTTCTGCCTATGTGTTGGGGGCGATGGCCGTCGCCGAAGGCGGCAGAACCGAGCTCCCGACCGACGACCGGAGGCTGACACGATGAGGGTCCGCCCTTGCCTCCACGCAATAAATACGACATATTTGTATATGTGCAGGAGGGTGCCATGGCATTGCCCGCAAAGGCCACGACGAACCAGGATCNNCGAAGCAGGGCCAGGCGCTGCTCGGGTTCCCAGCCGAGCGCACCTATTACGCCTGGCGCGCAGGCCAGGTTGGCGCGGTGCCCCACGACGTGGTGCGGCGGATGGGCTATGTGCTGGGCATCTTCAAGGCGTTGCAACTGCTGTACCGCGAGGCCGCCCACGCCGATTCCTGGCTCAAGCGGGAGAACCGCGCCTTTGGCGGGCAGACCCCGCTGCAGCGGATGGTCGCGGGCGACGTGACCGACCTGGCGGCGGTGCACGCCTACCTGGACTCCTATCGCGGCGCCTGGTCATGAAGACGCGTCACGTCGCCTGGCCCAAAGCCCACCGAATCATCGCCACCCGATTCCCACCCATCCCGCTGTTCGAGCGGCTGTCGGCCGATCCGGCCGACTGGGACGCGTTCGCCGCCATCGAGGGCCTGGTCAACCCGCGCCTGCGNNGTCCCGGTGGAGGACCGCGTGGGCGGCCCCGGCGCCAGCACCGTCATGGCTCCCTTCGTTCACGTCAACCCCAAGGGGTCGCGCTTCTCGGACGGCCGCACCGGCGTCTATTACGCCGGCGCCGAGATGGAAACCGCGCTGCGCGAGACGGTCTACCATTACGAGGACTTTTACCGGGACGCCGACGAGGGGATCATCCGCACCGAGGACATGCGAGTGATGGTGGGCGCCATCGACGCCGTGTTCCATGACGTCGACACTCTGCCGGCGGAGGACCGCGCCGCCGTGCTGGCACCGGAATCGTATGTCGCCAGCCGCGCCCTTGGTCACCAGCTGCGGGAAGACGGCAGCGACGGTGTGGTCTTCCCATCGGTTCGCAACGTCGGCGGGGCGTGCGTCGGCGCCTTCCGGCCGACCGCCGTTCGCATCCCCGTCCAGGGCGGCCATCTCTCCTATCATTGGGACGGCGCCCGCATCAATCGCGTGTTCGACTACGATTCCCGGGTCTGGCGGGACCTGTGAGGCCGCAGGCCTGTGGCGACACAGGCCCTCGGCTCCATCCACCAACAGTCGATCCAGCTTAGAACGCGGTAGCTGCCTAGAACTCGATTTTGGTATCAGGCGAAGCGGAGGAATTGAACCTGAAACAGGGGACCTTAGGCCGCCTGGAGGGATTTCTCTCCCTGAAATCATTAAGCCGCCCTCCGCCTCTCGCTCGGCCGCACCCACTCCATCCTGCCCGGTGCCGATCGCTGCCGCCGCCACCCTGCACATCAGCCGCCAGCTTTCCCGAGCCAGCCCCTCGCTCATATCAGACCGGTCACATCCCCGCCTTGGCCCTCGGGTCGTAGCCGTGCTTCGGCCCCCATTTGTCGACGAACTTCTTGAGGTCGGCGTCGTTGTCGGGCAGCACCACCTTCAGCGTCACCATCTGGTCGCCGCGGCCGTGGGGGCCGACGATGCCCTTGCCCTTGAGGCGGAGCACCGAGCCGGAATTGGAGCCGGCCGGGACCGATAGCGAGACCTGGCCGTCGACGGTGGGGACGGTGACCTTGCCGCCGAGCACCGCCTCTTGCAGGCTGATCGGCACTTCGACCAGCACGTCGAGGTCGCGGCGGGTGAAATAGGGGTGGGGCTCGACCGCGATGTCGACATAGGCGTCGCCGTCGGCGGCCAGCATGCCGGGATGGCCCTGGCCCTTGAGGCGGAGCGCCTGGCCGTCCACCGAGCCGGGGGGAATGCGCACATCCAGGCTTTTGCCGGTGACCAGGGTGACCCGGCGGGTGGCGCCCAGCGCCGCCTCGGCGAAGGTGACGCTCAGCTTGTGGCGGGAATCCTGGCCCGGCTGCGGCTGGCCGGCATGGCCGGTTCCCGCCGACCAGGCGCGGCCCTTGTCGCGGCGGCGCATCAATTCAGAGAGAATGTCGTCGGCGTTGTCGCCGAAGCCGCCGGCGCCAGCCCCCGCCCGGCCGGCGCCCGCCCCGCCGCCCCAGCCGCCATGCCCCGCCCGCCCGGGCCGTTGCTCCTGACCGCTGGCGTCGATCTCGCCGCGGTCGAACTG
>PLSW01000212.1 GCA_003165275.1 Caulobacteraceae bacterium | reverse complement strand
TCCTGCTTCTCGGCGATCTTCAGGTTCAGGTGCGCCGCCACGGTGTCCGCGAGCTTACTCGGCTCGTTGATCTGGTTCAGGGAAACAAGGACTTCGGGCGCGATCTTCTTGTTGAGCTTGATGTACTGCTCGAACTGGCCGATCACCGCGCGGCCGAGCGCCTCCAGCTCCTTGGCGTCGCCGTCCTTGTCCGCCAGCGGCTCGACATGGGCTTCGAAATAGGCATCGGTCTCCTTGAAACCGGCGATGCTGGCGCGCCGGTTGCCCTCCACCAGCACCTTCACGGTGCCGTCGGGCAGTTTCAGCAGTTGCAGCACGGTGGCCAGTACGCCGACGTCATAGATGGCCTCGGGGCCCGGATCGTCGTCGGTGGAGACCTTCTGGGTCGCCAGAATGATCTGCTTGTCGTGGCGCATCACCTCCTCGAGGGCGCGCACGGATTTCTCGCGGCCCACGAACAGCGGCACCACCATGTGCGGAAACACGACGATGTCGCGTAACGGCAGCACGGGAAGGATCTTACTCTCGGTCATATGCTTGCTCCTGGCCGCCGCTTTAACTCGAGCGCGCGGCCCTCTTCCGGATCGCGGTCACTCGACGATGCGCCGAGTCGGACGATCCGACCGCCCCTGTCCAGGCGACGTGTTGGCCATTTATGTGGACGCTTTGCGCGCCCATTCAAGGATGGCCGCCGCGAGAGGCGCCGAACTGCGCTCCACGACACCGGGACCAGGGGAGTAAACCCCCTGTGTGGGCCGTTGGCTTGCGGTTATTTCCCGGCCAAGCTTGGACGCGATGTCGCAGGGCGCCCCGTGCCCACCGCTTCGGCGCAAAGGCGCCCACAGCCGGAAAAACAATCGGCCGGCGGTCGCAGGGACCGCCGGCCGAATTCATTTTCCTAACCGCCCCCGAAGGAACAGGCCGCCGTCAGGCGGCGCCGCCCTTGTCGCGGCGTTCGGCGTAGATCATCAGCGGTTGGGCGCGGCCCTCGACCACCTCGGCGTTGACCACCACCTCCTCGACGCCTTCGTAGGTCGGCAGTTCGAACATGGTCTCCAGCAGGATGTTCTCCATGATCGAGCGCAGGCCGCGGGCGCCGGTCTTGCGGCCGATCGCCTTGCGGGCGATGGCCTTCAGGGCGTCGTCGGTGAAGGTCAGGCCGACGTTCTCCATGTCGAACAGCCGCTGGTACTGTTTGACGAAGGCGTTCTTCGGCTCGGTCAGGATGGTCACCAGGGCCACCTCGTCGAGGTCTTCCAGGGTCGCCAGCACCGGCAGGCGGCCGATGAATTCCGGGATCAGGCCGAAGCGTTGCAGGTCGTCCGGCTCGACGCCGCGGAGGATTTCCCCCGTGCGCCGCTCTTCTGGATCGGCCACCGTCGCGCCGAAGCCGATCGAGGTGCCTTTGCCGCGGGCGGAGATGATCTTCTCCAGGCCCGAGAAGGCGCCCCCGCAGATGAACAGGATGTTGGTGGTGTCCACCTGCAGGAACTCCTGCTGGGGATGCTTGCGCCCGCCCTGNNNAGCAGCTTGAGGATGATGTTCTCCACGTCCTCGCCGACGTAACCGGCTTCGGTCAGCGTCGTGGCGTCGGCCATGGTGAAGGGCACGTCGATGATCCGCGCCAGGGTCTGGGCCAGCAGGGTCTTGCCGGTGCCGGTCGGGCCGATCAGCAGGATGTTGGACTTGGCCAACTCGACGTCGTTATTTTTCTGGGCGTGGTTCAGGCGCTTGTAGTGATTGTGCACCGCCACGGCCAAGACCTTCTTGGCGTGATCCTGACCGATCACGTAATCGTCGAGAACCTCCCGGATCTCCTTGGGAGTCGGGACGCCATCCTTGGATTTGACGAAGGCGATCTTGTGCTCTTCGCGGATGATATCCATGCACAGCTCAACGCATTCATCGCAGATGAACACCGTCGGGCCCGCAATCAGCTTGCGCACCTCGTGCTGGCTCTTGCCACAGAAAGAGCAATACAGGGTGCTCTTGGTGTCGCCGCTGGCGGCTTTTGTCATAATCGATCTCGCTCTTCGACGACGCGAGCCCTTAAGCTACGCCGCGCACCCCGGGACGCCCATCACGAACGAACAGACAGGATATGCGCAGCAGGTTGTCTAATCCTTGACAATCCCCGATCCGTCGACCGATCACAAGCGCTACGATCAGCCGGGGGGTCAGATTAGGTGAAACGTCCAGTTTGCGGCGATGGCTCCCCGTGTTGGAATACATAGATGGTGTATGTCGACGACACGCACCAGGGCGAGCGGTTCATTCGCCCTACGGTGGCCTTCGATTTTGACGGAACCTTGACGGTCCGCGACAGTTTCACCGCCTTTTTGCGGTGGCGCGCGGGGCCGATCGGCTATGCGTTCGGTCTTGTGAGGCTGCTGCCGGCGGGAATCGCCTATCAGTTCCACCGGGACCGCGGGCGAATCAAGGCCGCGGCCGCGCGGGTGTTCCTGGGGCGAATGAGCCGCACCGAGATCGAATCGCTGGCCCGCAAGTTCGCCGAGGGCCATGCCCGCAGCCTGTTCAGGCCCGACGCGATCAAGGCCTGGCGCCGATGGCAGGCCCAGGGCGCCAAGCTGATCATCTGCACCGCCTCGCCGGAGAGCCTCGTGGCGCCCTTCGCCCGCGGCCTGGGGGCGGATCTGCTGATCGGCTCGCGCCTGGCCTTTGACGACGAGGACCGGTTCATGGGCAAGCTCGACGGCAAGAATTGTCGGGGACCGGAGAAGGTGCGGCGAATTCGCGCAGTGCTGGGCCTGGAGACGATTCTCGAGGCCGCCTACGGCGACACCGCCGGCGACAAGGAGATGCTCGGCATCGCCGAGGAGCGCGGCTACCGCATTTTCCGCGGTCGCCCCGACCAGAAATGAAACACGCGGGCGCCGCCGCCCTCGACCGGCTGGAGCCGATCCTGGCGCGGCTGCGCGCCGTGCCGCAGCTGAAGGAAAAGGCGCGCGGGACCTTCTATCTGAAGAGCCGGGCGTTTCTGCACTTCCATGAAGACCCGGCCGGCCTATTCGCGGACGTTCGGGCGCACGACGGCGCGGATTTTGACCGTTTGCGGGTGGAGACGGCCGAGGAACAGGCGGCGCTGATGGCGGTCGTTGAGGCCTACCTCAACCGATAAAATCGCAGCTGCCGCGGCCTGCGTGCTTCGACACGCGCGCGTAGAGCGCGCTACTCAGCATGACGAATGCCTTTGCAGCCCCCCCCTTTTCGTCATCCTGAGTAGGGAGCGGAGCGACCGTGTCGAAGGACGCACGGCCGCCCTGCAATTCCCTTACGCCGGCGGCGGCGCCGCGTCCGCCTCGGCGCTTTCGCGGGTCTCGTAGACGTGGTCGACGATGCCCCAGGCCTTGGCTTCCTCGCTGCTCATGAAGTGGTCGCGGTCCAGGGTGCGCTCGACCTCGTCATAGGTGCGGCCGCAGTGCTTGGCGTAGAGTTCGTTCAGCCGGCGCTTGGTCTTGATGATGTCCTCGGCGTGGCGCTCGATGTCAGAGGCCTGGCCGCGGAAGCCGCCGGAGGGCTGGTGCAGCATGATCCGCGCATTGGGCAGGGCGATGCGCTGGCCGGCGTGGCCGGCCATCAGCAGGAAGGAGCCCATGGAGGCGGCCATGCCCATGCAGACCGTCGAGACCGGGCTCTTGATGTACTGCATGGTGTCGTAGATCGCGAAGCCGGAGGAGACCACGCCGCCGGGGGAATTGATGTACATGGCGATCTCCTTCTTGGGGTTCTCGGACTCCAGGAAGAGCAGCTGGGCGCAGATCAGGGCCGACACCCCGTCGTCGATCGGGCCGTTCAGGAAGATGATTCGTTCGCGCAGCAGGCGCGAGAAGATGTCGAAGGCCCGCTCGCCGCGGCTGGATTGCTCCACCACCATCGGCACCAGGTTCATCATCACAGTATTCGGATCTTGCATGGGGGCCCTTAGGATCGATGCGCCGCGACGCGAGTCACGCCCCGCCGCCGTTGGGTGCGGATATCGCGTGCCGAGGGGGCGGTTGCAAGGCCGCGATAAGCCGCCCCCGCCCCCCGAGCGAATGTTTCACGTGGAACAATGTGGGAACGCGACGGGTCGGGGCGAAGCGCCCTACCCTTCGCCGTAGCCCTCGGGCATCTCGTCGTCGGCCATCAGCTCGTCCTTGCTGACCTCTTTGTCCTCGACCTTGGCGAGGCTGAACAGCAGGTCGACGACCTTGTCCTCATAGACCGGGGCGCGAAGCTGGGCCTGGGCGTTCTCGTTCTTGCGCAGGAGGTCGAAGATCTGCTGCTCCTGGCCGCGGTAGCGCATGGCTTCCGAGCGCATGGCCTGCAGCAGCTCGTCGTCGCTGACGGTCACGTCGTGCTTGCGGCCGATCTCGGCCAGCACCAGGCCCAGGCGAACCCGGCGCTCGGCGATCTTGCGGTATTCGGCCTTGAGCTCATCCTCGGACTTGCCCTCGTCCTCGGGGGGCAGGCCGCCGCGTTCCTTGTCCTGCTCGACCTGCTGCCAGATCACGCCGAACTCGGCGTCGACCATGCGCGGCGGCAGCGGGAAGTCGTGGGCCTTGTCCAGGGCGTCCAGCAGGGCGCGCTTCAGCTTGAAGCGCGAGGTGGCGGCGTAGTTGCCTTCCAGCTGGCCGCGCAGGGCGCCCTTCAGCGCCTCCAGGTCGGTCAGGCCGAGCTTCTGGGCGAATTCGTCGTCGGCGGGGGTGTCGACCGGGGCCTGCACTTCCTTGACCGTGACCGCGAACTCGGCCGCCTTGCCCTTCAGGTTTTCCGCCTGATAGTCCTCGGGGAAGTTCACCTTCACCGTCACCGCGGCGCCCGGCTTGGCGCCGACCAGCTGTTCTTCGAAGCCGGGAATGAATTGGCCGGAGCCCAGCACCAGGTTCGCGTCCGTGGCCGCGCCGCCCTCGAAGGCCTCGCCGTCGATGCGGCCGATGAAGTCGATCACCAGCATGTCGCCGTCCTTGGCCTTCACCGTCTTGCCGGTGCGCGGGGCGTAGGTGCGGTTCTGCTTGGCCAGGTCGTCCAGGGCCTCGGTGACCTCGGCGTCGGTGGGCTTATAGATCGGGCGCTCGAGCGTCAGGGTCGACGGATCGACCGGCTCAAAGTCGGGCATCACCTCGACGGCGATGTCGAAGTCGAGGTCGGATTCGCCGGCCAGAACCTTGTCCATGTCCGAGGCGGGGGTCAGGTCGGGCTGGGTGGCGACCCGCAGCTTGTTGTCCTCCAGCACCTTCTGGCTGGATTCGTTCAGAGTCTGCTCGATCACCTCGCTCATCAGCGACTTGCCGTAGAGGCGGCGAACATGGGCGGTGGGCACCTTGCCCGGACGAAAGCCCTTGATGTTCATCTGCGGCGCGATCTCGGCGATACGCGCGGTCAGCTTGTCGCCCAGGGTCTTGGCCGGGACATTCACGCCATAAACGCGGCTAAGGCCTTCAACCGATTTTTCAACGATCTGCATCGACATCTTCAGTTCCGAAAGAAAGTCCAGAGCCCGCCGCTGCCGCAGTCCGCGGCGCCGCCAAGCCCAAACACGAGCGCCGCCGGCGGAGCGGCGGCGCGAACGAAGCGCCCTTATGTCACTAAGGACCCCGGCGTCCAAGCCCAAAGCTGAAGGCGGCGGGACCGTCAGGGTGGGTGGTGCGGATGAGAGGACTCGAACCTCCACGCCTTGCGGCGCTGGAACCTAAATCCAGTGCGTCTACCAGTTCCGCCACATCCGCGTGGTGGAAGATCCGATAGGGGAAAAGAGGCCCCGATGGCAAGGCGATCGGTCGATCACGCCAATTGAGGCGGAACTCGGCGGCCGTTCGACCGCCACGCCGAGTTGATCGTGCAAGCTTCGCCGTTCAGGCTCGGCTCACGCCAAATTAACCCGAACCTCGCCAGGTTTTGACGAGGCGGCGGCGAAGGGGGGGGTGAGTGACGGACGCGAACAACGCGCGCGTATCGAGGGCGGCGGCGGCCTGCGCCCTCGCCTTCCACGCCCTGGGCGGCCTGCTCGCCGCGCTGATGGACCGGTTCCCGTCCTCCCTCGACGAGTTGCAGCACCTGTCCTTCATCCGCGCCATGGGGATGCGGCCGAGGGTGCTGCCTAACTATGATGACCTGCGCGTGCTCGCCGGCCCCGCGGGCGGCTTCACCAACGCACCCAACTACCTGAACCATCCTTCGCTCTACTACATGCTGATGGCGCCCCTGGACCGGCTGACGGGCGGCTCCGTCCTGGCGCTGCGGCTGGCCAATCTTGGCCTGTCCCTCGCCGCCGTCGCGATCCTGCTGGCGGCGGGCTTCAAGGTGCTCAAGGGTTGGCGGGAGCGGGCGGTGTTCGCCGGCGCCCTGGTGCTGTTCCCCAAGCTCGCGGCGGTGGCCGGTCTGATCAACAACGACAACGGCGCCCTGCTGGCCGTCGCGGTCGCCGTGTTCGGCCTGATCGCCTGGCAGCGCGCCCCGTCCCGCGGCGCGGTGCTGGTCCTGGCCCTGGGCGTCGCCCTCTGCGGCTGGACCAAGCTGACGGTGCTGCTGATGATCGGCTTCAGCGTCGCCATCGCCGAGGGCCTGCGGCTCTGGCGGACCCGGCGGCCGGCGCCCTGGACCGGCTATGTGCTCCTCGGCGCCGGCCTGGCCGTCGCCGCCATCCCGAGCCTCGCCAACCTCGCCGCCTATGGCCGCCTCCTGCACCACTCCGACGTTTTCACCGTTCCCGCGGGCGAGCGCGCGCAGCTATCACCCCTTCAATATCTTTGGCTGTTCGCCCGCTACATGGCCGAGAAATGGGCGGCCCTGGAGCCCACCGACCTGATCCAGCAACTCGGTCTCTATCTGGTCCTCGGCCTGGCGGCGGTCAGCGTCCGCCTGGGGCTGGCCCGGGTGATCCGGCCCGGCGAGGACGCCGACGAAGACGCGGGCTGGCGGGTGGCGACGGCCATGATCCTCGCCACCCTGCCGGTCCTGGCCACCCACGTATGGTTCGGCTGGCGCACATTCCGGGAGGACGGGTTCCTGGAGATGGCCCAGATGCGCTATTATTACGGCCTGTGGCCCGGCTTCGCCCTCGGGCTGGCTCTGCTCTGGCTGCGGTTCCCGTGGCCGAGCCGGCGCCGGCCGCTGACAATGGCGACGGGATTTCTCCTCGCCTCGGCCTCGTTCAGCTTCTGGGCCCTGATCATGCTGCTGAAGGGCCAAACCCGGATCGGATGAACGCCGCTTCAGATTACGCTGGAGACAATTGTCGGAGCGATCAACGGCGCGATGCAAATTCCAGAGACTCAGGCCAGCCTCCCAAGGCGGTCGCAGTTCGGGAGCATACGATGGCGGTGAACATGGCCGTGAAGCGGGCCAAAAAGGCGCAGAATCGCAAGCAGGTCGCCGCGCAAAGGCGAAAGCTGGAAGTGGTCGAATCCGCTCTCGGCGGGCGGGCGCGCCGGGCGAGCCTCGCCCCGATCCAGCACTGCTACCTCCACGGCGACGTCGGCGAGGGGGGGATGGCGACGGTGATCCTTGCGCGCGGCGTATCGCCCTATCAATTCACCGTCGCCTACTTCCTCGTCGATGCCCTTTGCCTCGGAATCAAGGATGTCTTTGTCCGCGACTTGACGTCCGAGGAACTGGCGACGTTTGTCGGCGCCATGGTCGAGGCCGATAGTCAGATCGCCGAGGTCGACCCGACGTACGCGCGCAAACTGGTGCGCAGCGCGGCAGGCTGGGCCGCGACCATCGGTTTCAAGCCGCCCCGCGATTTTTTAGACATCGAGCAGATCTTCGGCGAAGTCGACGCCGCCGCCTGCGACACGGCCTTCGATTTCGGCCGGAACGGCCGACCATTCTACATTCCCGGTCCCAGCGAAACTCCCGCACAGATTCGACAAAGGCTGCAACGTCTTCGCAGCCGTTTGGGCGATGACGGCTTCGAATTCGCCCTTGGTTTGGAGGACGACGAACCCGACGACACCTTGATCGAGCAGACCTGAAGCATGGCCTTGGCCGGCGATCAGCCTCGGTCGCCGACCTCAACTGTAACAGCCGGCCCGGTCGTCAATACGGCCTAGCCGGCGGCGACGCTCAGCAGACCCCGCAGCACCGCCGGCGCCAGCCCAGGCAGGTCTTCCGAGATCAACCCCGGGCCGTGCGCGCGTCCCGCCTCGGCGTGGATCCACACCGCGGCGCAGGCGGCCTCGAAGCTGTCCATCCCCTGGGCGATCAGGCCGCCGATGAAGCCGGCCAGCACATCGCCGGACCCCGCGGTCGCCAGCCAGGGGGCGCCGTTGACGTTGACGGCGCAGCGGCCGTCGGGGGCGGCGATGGTCGTGTCGGGGCCCTTCAGCAGCACCACGGCGCCCGAGCGCGCCGCGGCCTCGCGCACGGCGGTCACCCGCTCCGCCGACCGGCCCAACAGCCCGGGAAACACCCGCTCGAATTCGCCCTGATGCGGGGTGAGCACGTCGTCCCGATCGAGCACCGAGAACAGCTCCCCCGGATCGTCGCGAAACGCGGTGAGCGCGTCGGCGTCGATGACGATGGCCGCGCCCGTGCGCGCCAGGGCGAAGAGGTTGGAGACCGTGGCCTCGGTCACCCCCGCCGCCGGCCCGATCACCGCCGCGTCCGCGTCGGCGGCGGCCTCTTCCAGCTCCACGTCGGTGTCGAAGGGCCGCAGCATCACCGCTTCCAGGTGCGCGGCGTTGACCGCCAGGGCGTCGGGGGGCGAGAGCAGGGTCACCAGTCCCGCGCCGATGCGCAGACCCGCCCGGGCGGAGAGCCTCGCGGCCCCCGTGCTCCACATCTCGCCCGACACCACGATCAGCCGGCCGCGAGTGTTCTTGTGCGCCGAAGCCGAGGGCCAGGGCATGCGCTCTCCCCAGAGCGCCGGTCCGTTCTCGACCAGGCGCGACGGGGTTTCGGCCAGGCCGATGTCGCCGACGACGACCTCGCCGCAAAGGCCCCTGCCCGGCTCCAGCACATGGGCGCGCTTCTTGGCGTGGAAGGTGACGGTGAGGGCGCAGGCCGGGGCGTAGCCGAGGGGCTTGGCGGTGTCGCCGGCGAGGCCCGACGGCAGGTCGACGGCCACCAGGGGCGCGCCGGAGGTCTCGGCCCGGCGCAGGGTCTCGGCGCAGATGGCGTCCAGGCGCTTGGAAAGGCCGGCCCCGAAGAGGGCGTCGATGATCAGGCCGGCGCCGTCGATCCGCGGCGCCGTTATCCGCTCCACCGCGCCGGTCCAGGCGGCCGCGGCCAGGGCGGCGTCCCCCTTCAGCTGGGACCGCTCGCCATGCAACAGCACCTTCACCGGCCACCCCGCCTCGGCGAGGCTGCGGGCGGCCACGAAGCCGTCGCCGCCGTTGTTGCCGGGGCCGCAGAGGACGACGGTGGGGCGAGGCGACCAACGCGCCATCACCGCCTCGGCGACCAGGGCGCCGGCCCGCTGCATCAGGGTGAAACCCGGCGTTCCCGCGGCGATCGCCGCGCGGTCGGCGGCGGTCATCTCGGCGACGGTCAGGATGGGAGGTGGGGGCAAGCGCGCGCCTAGAGAACGTGGGTGGCCGCTTCCGGCCCGCGCTCGACCAGCGCGAGGCGCCCGCCGGTGGTGTCGAAGACGCTCATCGAGACGTGGTCGGGACGGAAGCTGAGCACCTTGGCCTCGCCGGTGATGCAGGAGACGGCGGCGTTGATCGCCACGAAATGGCTGAAGACGGCCGCGTCGGCCTGCTGCGCCAAGGCCTCGGCCACCGAGCGACGCCAGGCGTCATAGTCGATGTCCCCCTGCATCTGCGTCCACTCCCCCTGGAAGGCGGCGCGCAGCCATTCGCCGCGTTCCTTGGGGCCGAGGGCGGCGGGACTGGGGATCTCGCCGAAGCGGGGATCGATCTCGACGGCGACGCCGATGCGGTCGGCATAGGGCTGCGCGGTCTCGCGACAGCGGCGCAGGGGCGAGGCGAAGACCCGGATCGGCCGCTCGCCTTCGGGCAGCGCCATCAGCAGATCCGCGGCGCGCTCGGCCTGGGCCTTGCCGTCCGCATCGAGGCCGGGGTCGAGGTCGTCGTCCCCCCAGGTGGCGGCGGGCTTGCCGTGGCGGATCATGTAGACGCGGCTCATGGGTCAGTCCGGGACAAAGAGGTTGCAGCCGGGCTTTTCGGCGGGGCCGACGCGGCCGGTCCGGCCGATCTGCTCGGCCGATTCCATGCCCTTCAGCGTGGCTTCATCGTCTGGCGTATTGGCGACAAAACGATGACCGGCGGCGTCGCGGCCCACGACGATGCCCATCAGCATCCCCTCGCGTCCGTGCACCACGGTGTAGGTCTCCACCGTCGCCGGGCCCTCGGGGTGTTCGACGACCGCCGGATGCGGCAAAGCGTCAATCTGCGACTGGATCGCCTTGGGGTCCTCCCGCTCCCACGCCCCTTCGACGGGCCGGGTGGAATAGACGCCGATGGACTGTTTGGTCAGGTACCAGCCGTTGGCGGTGACCAGGCCGTTGGAGCCGGGCCGCTCGCGCAGCTTGCGCATCATCACCGCGATGGAATGCATGGCGTAATTGTTGCCCGGACCGCCCGCGTAGGGCAGCCCGCCGGTGACCGTCAGGCCGCGGGGATCGTCGATGGCCAGGCCCAGCTCGTCGCAGGCCACTTCCACCGCACAGGGGAAGCAGGAATAGAGGTCGATGAAGTCGATGTCCGACAGGCCGATTCCGGCCATCTCGAACGCCCGCTTGGCGGTCATGCGGATCGCCGGGCTGGAATGGAAGTTCTGCCGGTCGATGGGGTACCAGAGGTCTGCGGCGTCGGCGCAGCCGTGCAGATAGACCCAGCGATCCTCCGGCACTCCCAGTTCCCGCGCCTTGCGGACGCTGGCGATCAGCACCCCGGCGGACTGATCCACCTCCATGATGGCGTTGAGGTACTTCGGGTAGGGATAGCCGATCATCCGGTTGCGGTCGTTGACCGTGATCAGCTCCTCCGCCGACCGCTCAACAGGAAACCAGGCCTCGGGATTGGCCGCGGCGACCTTGGTGAAAGGGGCGAACAGGTCGCCAAGGCGCTGTTGGTGGTCGGCCAGGCTGCGGTGATCGCGGGCGCGCAGGGCGTTTTCGAACAGCGGATAGATGTTGACCGGACGGCCCAGGCCATGGGCGGCCTCGTAGTCGGTCACCCCCGGCCGCGGATCGCCGACCCGCACCGGCGGCGGCAAGGCGCCGTCGTCCTCGTAATCCTCGAAGGTCTTGCCGGTGCGCAGGCGCTTCATCAGCGAGCCGAGGAACTCCGCCCCGACCACGAGGCCGAAGTCGTTCTCGCCGCGGGCGATGCGTTCGCAAAGGATATTGACCAGCTGTTGGGAAGAGTTGCCCCCCATGTGGGAATAGACCGCATAGGCCGGATCCGCGCCCAGGGCCTTGGCCAGGCTCGCCGGCGGATTGGACAGGCGCGGGAACGGCAGCTGCGCCAGTCCGCCGGGGGCGTCGATGGTGAAGCCCACCACGGACAGGGCGTCGATCCCGGCCAGAGCGGCGGTGCTCAGGCCCGCATCGGCCGCCGCGCGTTCCGCCGCGATTTTGATCAGCTTCAGCGGCGACGGCGCCTCCTCGGCGCCCCCACGGAAGGTGAACTGGCCCGCGCCGATCAGGACTGGCGTGTCATCATGCATATCGCGTCGTCCCCGGAGCTGCCTTGCCGCTTGACGAGGCGAACCTAGTGCGCAGGACGGCCCGGACAAGCACCTTTTTGCGTGTGTTCACATAGTGGGCAGACGGCGCCTATTTGGTGGGCGTTCGCGATCCTGGAACCCGGCGCGGCGCCGGGCGGCCCGAACTGCCCCTTGTGCGGCGATCCCGGCGCGTGCTGCTTGCCCGGGCGTCTGCGGCGGCGCTTTCCCCCACCCGCTCGGTTGTCTAAAAGTCCCGGATGAAAAAGATCGAAGCCATCATCAAGCCCTTCAAGCTCGACGAGGTGAAGGAGGCTTTGCAGGAACTGGGCGTCCAGGGGATGACCGTCCTGGAGGCCAAGGGATACGGCCGCCAGAAGGGTCACACCGAACTCTATCGGGGCGCCGAATATGTCGTCGACTTTTTGCCTAAGATCAAAGTCGAGGTCGTGATCGCCGACGATCAACTGGCCGCGGTCCTGGAGGTCATCCAGGGGGCGGCGCGCACGGGCCGAATCGGCGACGGCAAGATATTCGTGTCCGACATCATCGACGTTATCCGCATTCGCACCGGCGAAAGCGGGCCCTCCGCCATCTGACCACCATCGTTCTAACCGGGGATAAGAAGAGCATGACGACCTACAAAGACATCCTGAACCAGATCAAGGAAAAGGAGGTGAAGTATGTCGACGTCCGCTTCACCGACATGCGCGGCCAGATGCAGCATGTGACCTTCGACATCGACATGGTCGACGAGGAATTCCTCACCGACGGCACTATGTTCGACGGCTCGTCCATCGCCGGCTGGAAGGCGATCAACGAGTCCGACATGAAGCTGCGGCCGGACCTGGCGACGGCGATCATCGACCCCTTCTATCAGCAGACCACGCTGTGCCTGTTCTGCGACGTGCTCAACCCCGACACCAACGAGCCCTACGACCGCGATCCGCGCTCCATCGCCAAGGCGGCGCTGAACTACGTCAAGTCCACCGGCATCGGCGACACCGTGTTCTTCGGTCCCGAGGCCGAGTTCTTCATCTTCGACGACGTGAAGTGGTCCACCGCGCCGCACCACACCAGCTACTCCTACGACTCCACCGAACTGCCGGTGAACAGCGCCAAGTCGTATGAAGAGGGCAACATGGGCCACCGGCCCGGGCCCAAGGGCGGCTACTTCCCCGTCAACCCCATCGACTCCGCCCAGGATCTGCGCGGCGAAATGCTGGCGGTGATGGGCGAACTGGGCATGCAGCCGGAAAAGCACCACCACGAGGTGGCGCCGGCCCAGCACGAGCTCGGCCTGAAGTTCGCCGAACTGATCACCATGGGCGACCGCCTGCAGCTCTATAAGTACGTGATCCACAACGTGGCGGCGGCCTACGGCAAGTCGGCGACCTTCATGGCCAAGCCGATGTTCGCCGACAACGGCTCGGGCATGCACGTCCACCAGTCGATCTGGAACGCCGGCAAGCCGCTGTTCGCCGGCGACAAGTACGCCGGCCTCTCGGACATGTGCCTCTGGTACATCGGCGGGATCATCAAGCACGCCAAGGCGATCAACGCCTTCTCCAACTCGACCACCAACAGCTACAAGCGCCTGGTGCCCGGCTACGAAGCCCCGGTGAAGCTGGCCTATTCGGCCCGCAACCGCTCCGCCTCGATCCGGATCCCGCACGTGGAAAGCCCCAAGGGCAAGCGGATCGAGTGCCGCTTCCCCGACCCCATGGGCAACCCCTACCTGACCTTCACGGCCATGCTGATGGCCGGCATCGACGGGATCGTGAACAAGATCGATCCGGGCGCCCCGGCCGACAAGAACCTCTACGACCTGCCCCCCCGCGAGCAGAAGAAGATCCCCGAGGTCTGCGGCTCCCTGCGTGAAGCCCTGGAAAACCTCGACAAGGACCGCGGCTTCCTGAAGGCCGGCGGCGTGATGAACGACGACTTCATCGACGCCTATATCGAGCTGAAGATGGAAGAAGTCGCCCGGCTGCAGCTGCACCCGCACCCGGTTGAGTTCGACATGTACTACAAGTGCTAGCATCGAAATCCTGACGCAGGATTTGGAGGGCCGGGGTGAAAGCCTCGGCCCTTTTTGCATCCCTGGTGAAACGCTTGTGATCGACCTGCGACGATTTCTCACTTGCATTAGCGCCAATGACGCCGTGTTCTGATCGCAAGCGGAGGCCGGACGCCGAAGGGCGCCGAGCGAATGATCCGCGTCGGGAGGGACGGAGCTATGCTGATGGATGGGCGCGACACGATTCCGGTCCGCAGGCGGGGCCTGAGCGCGCCGCCTGAGTTGATGTTGATGGTCGGCTCGGCCCTCGGCATCTTCTTCACCATCGCCATCGGCGCCGTGATCGCCAGCTACATGCCGGCGCATGACCCCTGGATGTTCATGGCCTCCTTCGCGGCGCCGGGCGCCGTGGCGTTCGGGGCCTATTGGCTGATCTCGCGGCGGCTCTGAGGCCCGAAACTCCTCCGGCGCGCTGGCGTTAATCGCTGGCGGGCCGGGAGCGCCCCATTCGTTCAATGCGAAGCTTTCATGCGACGTCAACTCAGCCGGGCCATGCGGCGTATGACGGCTGCGCGGCCGCCCACCGTTACTCCGATGCGAGACTTCACGCGTCAGCGATGGCCGTCCCGCCGCAAGGTTCACCAATCGAACCCGCAGGGATAAGCTTTCGGAACGCGATCTACTGCTCAGCCTTGAACATCCAGCCCAACGTAGCAAACCCGTTTCTATTCCGGGCCGTATTTTCCCAAGCACATCAGCGTTAACATCCATCAAGATACCGTCATCCGGGCGCCGGAAGGTCGACGACTCATTGCCGATGGTGTCATTAGCGCCAGGGAGATCAGCCATGAACCCGGTTCACTACGCGGCGATGCGCTTCGATGGTCGTTGGCGGCTGGTCAGCAAGGGGCTGCGCTGGGGCGACTACCCGACCCTTGACGAGGCCCTGGAAGCCGCCCGCCGGATGGCCCGGGCGTCCCACGGCCTCGGGCTCGAAATCCAGCTGCACGTCCATGAGGAGACCGGCCTGCTGCACCGGCTGGAGCCCCTGGAGGCCGGAGACACCGGCGAAACGCCGCTTTCCCATTAGCGCCAACGGCCGCCGCGTCAGGTCGCTTGTCCGCCGCCCCCATTCGCCGCATACCGAGCGCCTGCCGAATCGCCGCAAATGGGGCCCATGGCCAAGGACGATCTCCCTCCGCTCGACCTCTTCGGCGCCGCGCCGCCCGAGCCCCAGCCCCGTCGCCCGGTGGCGGCGCCCGCGCCGGCGCCTGTTGCGACGCCCGCAGCCCCCAAGGCGGCCCCCGGATCCGACTACTCCGCCAAGGACATCGAGGTCCTGGAAGGCCTTGAGCCGGTGCGCATGCGCCCGGGGATGTACATCGGCGGCACCGACGAACGGGCCCTGCACCACCTCTTCGCCGAGGTGCTCGACAACGCCATGGACGAGGCCGTCGCCGGCCACGCCAAGCTGATCGAGGTCAGCCTCGACGCCGACGGCGCCCTGACGGTGAAGGACGACGGTCGCGGCATGCCGGTGGACCCCCATCCCAAATACCCCGGCAAGTCGGCCCTCGAGGTCATCATGACCATGCTGCACTCGGGCGGTAAGTTTTCCGGGAAATCCTACGAGACCTCCGGCGGCCTGCACGGGGTCGGGGTCTCGGTGGTCAACGCCCTGTCCTCGACCCTGGAGGTGACCGTCTGGCGCGACGGGTTCGAATGGCGCCAGTCCTTCTCCCGCGGCAAGATGACCAGCGCCCTGCAGCAGGGCGCCCCCTCGCGCAAGCGCGGCACCCAGGTGCGGTTCATCCCCGACGACGAGATCTTCGGCGAGGGCGCGGCCTTCAAGCCCGCCCGCCTCTACCGCATGGCCCGCTCCAAGGCCTACCTGTTCCGCGGTGTCGAGATCCGCTGGAAATGCGCGCCCGAGCGCATCCACGACAAGACCGCGGCCGAGGCCACATTCCATTTCCCCAACGGCCTCGCCGACTTCCTCGCCGAACGCACCGCCGGCATCGAGACCGTCACCGAAGCCTTCGCCGGCCGCATCGAGCGCAAGGCCGAGGGCGGGGTCGTCGAGTGGGCGATCACCTGGTCCCCGGCCGGGTTCGGCGAGGCGGACGGCTTCATGTCCTCCTACTGCAACACCGTGCCGACCCCGGAGGGGGGCACCCATGAGGCCGGATTCCGCGCCGCCCTCACCCGCGGCCTGCGCGCCTTCGCCGAACTGCGGGGGGAAAAGCGCGCCGGGATCATCACCGCCGAGGACGTCATCGCCCAGGCCGGCGCCCTGATCAGCGTCTTCGTGCGCAACCCCGAATTCCAGGGCCAGACCAAGGAGCGGCTGTCCTCCGCCGACGCCCAGCGCCTGGTCGAGGCCGCCCTGCGCGATCCCTTCGACCACTGGCTGACCGCCTCGCCCAAGTCGGCCAGCGCGCTGCTGGAATTCGTCATCGAGCGGGCGGAAGAGCGGCTGAAACGGCGCAAGGACAAGGAGGTCCAACGGGCCTCGGCCACCCGCAAGCTGCGGCTGCCGGGCAAGCTGGCGGACTGTTCGGGCTCCGCCACCGACGGCACCGAGCTCTTCCTGGTGGAAGGCGATTCCGCCGGCGGCTCNNCTGCGCGGCAAGATCCTCAACGTGGCCTCCGCCACCATGGACAAGACCGGCGCCAACAAGGAGCTGTCGGACCTGATGCTGGCCCTGGGCGTCCAGGGCGGCAACAAATACCGCGAGGCCGACCTGCGCTACGACCGCATCGTCATCATGACCG
>PLSW01000279.1 GCA_003165275.1 Caulobacteraceae bacterium | reverse complement strand
CCGCCCGGGAATCTGCCCCGGTTACTGCCAATTCCATCTAAACTCTTGTTTTTCTTATAATACGCCGCCCTAACGAAGGGGCGAACCGGTATCGGGCTAGGGGCCGGTCTCATTGAGCCCAGCATCAAAATTGTCCGATCGGGGCGGTCGTGTCGCGGCTGTGGTGGACGGTTGAAAAATTGTCCCGCTCGGGAAGTTTACCGGTCGGGAAGCCTCGATCCCGAGGAAATCTTCCTGATCGGGAAGTTTGGCTTGCAAACACGAAGAAATCAGCGCTATCTTCCCGCTCGGTAAGATGTTCACGCCACTCGCCACCGCAGCTGACTTCGGCGCCGCCCTCACCCGGGCGCGAAAAGGGCTGGGCATTACCCAACGCGAGCTGGCGCTTTCCATTGGAGTGGGTGAGCGCTTCATCGTCGATCTGGAGGCAGGCAAGCCGACCGCACAACTCGGCAAGGCTCTGGCCGCCGCCAAGGCGGCCGGTATGAGCGTGGCCGACACAGCTGAAATAGTCCAAGACTGGCCGCCGGCACGGCCCAAATGACCCTGCCCATCTACGCCTACGATCGTCGAGTCGCGGTTATCGATACGGACCGCGACGGGCCTCACCTCCAATATGAGGACGCCTGGCGACAGCAGAATAGCTGCTTTCCGATTTCCCTAAGCATGCCGCTCACCGCGCCAAGGTATGGGCCAGACGTCGCCGTGCCATGGCTCATGAACCTGCTGCCTGAGGGTGAGCCCCTCAGGGCGATGACCCGTGCCCTAGGCGTCGCCCGGGACGATGTCCTTGGCCTGATAGCGGAGACAGGCCGCGATCTGGCGGGGGCGCTGACGATTGGCGCGCCAAGACCGGCTGACAAACCCGGCTACCGCAAGATCGACACGACAGGCGATCTTGAGCGGATTATTACGGAGTTGCCCTCCAAGCCCTTTCTGGTGGGAGATGACGGCGTCTCGATGAGCCTCGCCGGCGCCCAGGAGAAGCTGCCCGTCGCCTTGGTTGATGGCTCCGTCGCCATACCCGTGAACGGGGCGGCTTCAACCCACATCCTGAAGCCTGACAATCCGCGCCTGGTCGGCAGCGTCCAGAACGAGGCGTTGTGCATGGTTCTCGCCCAACGATGCGGCCTTAGCGTGGCTCCCGTGACGACGGGGATGGCGGGCGAACGTAGCTACCTTCTTGTGGAACGCTATGACAGGACCGGTGCGGGAGAGGCGGTTCGCCGCCTGCACCAGGAAGACTTCTGCCAGGCCCTTGGTCGACCACCCGCCGCGAAATATGAGCACAACCGATCGGGGGTTCGCGGCCCGTCTCTGCCGGAAATGTTCGCTTTGGTCCGCGCCCATATGACCGCGCGAGATATCAATGGCCTGCTCGATGCGGTCATCTTCAACATCGCCATTGGAAACGTGGACTCGCACGCCAAGAACTATTCGATCTTGTTGGGCCCGGGACGGATTGAACTGGCTCCACTCTACGACCTTATGTCTGGCCTCGATTGGCCGAACATCACCCAGAACCACGCCCAGGATGTCGATAGCCAGCGGCGGGGTCGCCACATCTACGGTCGGCACTGGCGGCGAATGGCGCAGGCTTGCGGGCTCTCCAAGCCAGGCGTGATCCGACGCATCGATGCGCTGGTCGGCCGTCTGCTCGCCGAGCTTCCGGCGGCTGTGGAGCACATTACGTCATTGCCCGCGGGTCCGGGTCAGATGCTCGCCATATTTTCCCGGTCGATCGGAAGTCGGGCGGGTTTGGTCCAGGCCAACGCAAAACTGGAGGGCGATGACGACGAGCCGATTGAGGCGGAGCCGCCAGAGGACCATCGCACCTACGGGGAAGCGTAGGGGCACCTTACCAGTTCGCGCCGGTCATCGTCGCTCGACTCCACCCACCGCCTGAACGGCCACGTCGGGACACATCAGGGCGCCGAAACCACCTGCCTCGCCTGCGGAAACCTATCGAACTCGCTCGGGTGGATGAATTCAGCGCGATACCACGGTTGGGTCCGCGGATCGAACGTCTGCCTCAGCCACTCCTCAAACCGGCGAATCCGGGCCGACTTGCCTATGTCCCGATGCCGAACCATCCACAGCTGGTGGCTGGTCACGGGCAGATCGAGCATGACCAGCTCGGGCGCGATCGACAGGACCGCCGTCGGTAGAATGCTCAAACCCGCGCCCAGCCTGATCGCATTGAAGGACGAGGCGCTGCTGTTGGTTACAAACCGCTTGCTCAGAAGGCTCATGCACGCCAGCCGGCGACCGTCCGGGTCCTTTGCAGCGGGAATATGGGCGACGTGGTGGATGTAGGCGCGCCCGGGCAATTCTTCGATCGACCGGGGTGTTCCATGCTTATCCAGATAGGCCCTTGCGGCGAAGAAGCCGAAGTGAAAATGGGCGAGGGGGGCGGCGACCAGATCGGGTGGCGCCGGCGCCGAGAAGGTCAGTGTCAGATCCACTTCACCGGCCATCGGGCGGTCCGGATGCTGAGCGGTGTCGAGCACGACATCGATCCTTGAGTTGTCATGGAGAAAATTCGGCAGCTGGGTCGACAGAATCAGCCCGGCCAAGCCATCCCTGGCCGCGACCTTCACGCGGCCCTCAAGCGCGCTTTCGCTGTTGAGGACGGCATTTTCGAGCGCCTTCGAACTGCGTTCCATGGTGAGAGCCAGGTCGTAGGCCCGCGCGCCCACCTCGGTCAGCGATACCCCTCGCGGGCCGCGCTCGAAGAGCTTGGTGTTGAGCCTCTCCTCAAGACGGTCGACCCCTCTTGTGATCGTCGTGAGGACGGAGTCGAGCGCCCGTGCGGCCGCTCCAAAACTCCCCGATTCCGCGACACAGCAAA
Source organism: Caulobacteraceae bacterium (assembly GCA_003165275.1). Lineage (GTDB taxonomy): Bacteria > Pseudomonadota > Alphaproteobacteria > Caulobacterales > Caulobacteraceae > Poindextera. The sequence continues at coordinate 6,559 of PLSW01000279.1, read as the reverse complement.
ACAGCCGGATGTCATCCCAGTCAGCCCTGCGCCTGATTACCTCGACCACCTTGCCTCCACCGTTCAATCGCCCACCCGCCAGGGCCAGGAAGATCAAGCCCAGGCTACGCTGAATGGCCGATCAACCCTAGGATGAGACGGTGTAGGAGAGGGCGCAGGGCCACAACCCCTCGCTTCCGAGGGATCAACAGGGCTGCGCCGTTAGGCTAAGGGCCACGGATTCCCTTATCGCGGCGTGTTGAAGATTTGTCGGAAGCCCAGCTCATTTGTCGCAAAGCCTCACAGCGCAGAGGCCCCGCCCGGATCGACGCACGCACGGGCCGACACCTCACAAAAAATGCGCAGTGGTGACAAAAAGAAATATCGCAATCGCAAATTGTGATATGGGAGACGACCCATGGTAGAGTCGAGTCCGAATGTTATCGGCGCCCTTTCGGGCGATTTCTTGATCGACGCCACCACCTGCAAGACCGCCGACACGCTGGACCAGCGGTTTCTTGAATTCGTCCAGGCGCTCGGCTTCACCGCCGCCATGTTCGTCCATCTATCGAGCGGCGGCGCGGCGATCTCGCCACGGGTGGTGTTCGGCGACAAGAACCCGTGGATCGAGCACTATGCCGAGCAGAATTATGCGGGGCTGGATCCGACGATCTCGCGGGCCTTCAGGTCCAGGAAGGCCTTCACCTGGGAAATGGCCGAACGCCGCGATGGCTCGAGAGATGAGCGCCAATTCTTCGGCGAGGCGCGCGAGGTCTGGGCGAAAGACGGGCTGATCGTGCCGATTCACGGCCCCTTCGGTGAGTTCTCCGTCGTAAATCTCCTTTGCGATCACCGGATCGTCCTCACCGATGAAGAGATGGCCATGCTGAAGGGCGTGTGCAACGTCTACGCAAGCCTCGGGCTCAACTTCCTTCAAGGCGCGTTGCCAGGCCCTCCCATGCCAACGCCGCCGATGAGCCGCCGTGAACGGCAGTGCCTGTACTGGATGGCGATGGGCAAGCACGATGGCGAAACCGCCATCATCCTCGGCATCTCGACGCACACCGTCCGGGAGTACCTCGACAGCGCCAAGGTCAAGCTCGGAGTCGAAACAAGACCCGAGCTCAGCCTCAGGGCCCTGGCCTGCGGGCTTCTGGTTCCCGACTGCGGAATGATGCGCTAGGCGCCGACCCGACGCGTCGTGAAGGCAGGCTGAAAATTCCAGCCCAAATGGACCACGACAACGCCTGTTGAACGGGCCTGGCGCCCGTCCGGGTCAAGGCGCCGGTCGCCGCACACCCGCGACCCTGAGGTTTCACAACAATCAACAACAACGATGGGAACGACGACCGACCGCGGCCGCGAAGGCATTGACGCCCGAACAGTTACGAATTCGACCGGGGGGCAACCCCTCACTTCCGAGGAATAGACCAGAGCGGCGACCTCCACGCAGGCTAGGGGCAACGGAGGTACGCATGCTTCACATCTGCACGAACGAAAATCGAAAGCTCTATCGGCCGCAACTGGAGACCATGCACCGGCAGCGATATGAGCTCTTTGTCAAAACCAAAGGCTGGGACCTCCAGGTCCGAGATGGGGGCGAGTACGACGAGGGCGACGACGAGCGCGCCGTCTACCTGATGTCCATCGACGAGACCGGGTTGATCTATGGCAGCTTGCGGGTTCGCCCCGCCGACGACTTCTCGATGGTGATCGACAAGATGCCACACCACGTCACCGGCGACGCGAGCGCGCTGCGCCAGACTCCGGGTCTCTGGGAGATGGCGCGCTGGGTGAACATCGGCGGTGATCCCGCCGCCGGCCAGGAGATGCGGATCGGCGTGGTCGAATACCTCTTGCGCCAGGGGGCGACCCAGTGCCTTGCCCTGCCGGACGTCAGCATACTGGCCTATTGCATCCGAACCGGATGGCGGTTCCGCGCGCTCGGGGCGCCGCAACCCTATCCGGAAGGCGGCGTCGCCGTCGCCGCCAGCCTTCCTATTGACGCCGCCGAGGTCGCCTTTCTGCGGGAACTGACCGGCCGGAAGGACAGGTTCTTGATGGAGGTCGATCCTGGCGCCGTCTGGACCGACCTGCCCCTGACCACGATTGAAAGCGCCTATGCGGACGCGGCCGTCCTGGCGACGAGTTTAGAAGACCAGGCGGCGAGGGCCGACCTGAGGCTGAGACGCTTGCACACGATAGACCAGGTCGCCTGATCGCTCCCTGGCCCGGGGCGACAGGCCGAGCCAACCGACCCGGGCCGGTGGAGGTTGCAGCTGCCCATGAAGATCGTCCTTCCCACGGGCGAACGCGTCTATCAGGCTGTAAAAGCCGAGCTATTGGCGGGAGACTACAGCCCCGGCGAGCGCATTGAAGCCGTGCTGCTGGCGGAGCGCTACATGACCAGCATCACACCGGTCAGGGCGGCGCTCCACCGCCTGGTCGGCGAACGCCTCGTCGACGCACAGGCGGGGGAGGGGTTTCACGCGCCGCTCGTGACCGAGGCCGGACTGCGCGACCTCTATGCCTGGAATGGACAGATTATCCAATTGGCCTGGCAAGCCGCCCCCCACCCAGCGCACCCGAGCGATGGTGCGGCGCCGTTCACAGACGCCGCATCGCCCCCGTTTCAAGACGTTCCAGCGGCCACCGCGAGCCTCTTCGCCGCCCTTGGCGAACGCTCGGGCAATGAGCCATGCGCCGCCGCCATCCTTCAGTTGAATGACCGATTGCATGTGTCGAGGCGACTTGAGGTCGAGCTGATCGTGGACCTGCAAGCGGAGCTCGCCACCATGGCCAACACGATCGCCGCTGGCCAATCCCTGGAGGTGCGCCACACGCTCACCAACTACCATCGCCGACGAATACGGCTCGCCGCGGACCTCGTCCGTCTGATGCGCCGCCGGCTCCGCTAGCCTATATTCGCTTGGTGTGCGGCCTGTAGCGCCTGATGGCCTCGGCTGGATGATACCGGGCCTCAAGCACCCGCAGGGCCTTCGGATCGTTGTCGAGAAGCGCGAGCGCGCTGCTGATCGCGCGGCTCGGCAACAGGTCGCCGGCCTCGTATTTCTGAAAGGCGCGCGGGCCGCCGCCGATCAGTTCGCCGGCGGCGGCCTGGCTCAGGCCCAGCTTCTTGCGGATACGGCGGATGCCTTCGGGCTCGATCAACCCCTCGCTGCGGGCCTTGAGCAGGTTCAGCATCCGGTCAGAGACCTTCATATCCTCGCCGGTGTGTGTGCTCTGATCCGAGGCGTCACAATACCAGCCCGGCATGTCGAAGGTGATCGACTGGCCTTTGTAATTGAGGGTCATCGGCCGCGCGTCGCGGCGCATGGGCGCCCCGGTTTCGGGACAGACTGGATTCTCAGCCATTGTCCTTCTCCTTGAACGATAGCAACAAAAACTCGGTGACCAGGTCGGCCGTGAACTTCACGTACAGCACGCCGACAGGTGGGGCTCGGCTCAAGGTTTGCACGCTAAACCACGCATTCAGGCACGAACAGGGAACATCGACTACGCCGCGCGATAGAGCCTGTCGGCAGGGTCGTTCAACGGCCTGAAACCTGCGGCGGAGGCGGCGTCGGTCCAGAGGTAGTCGCCGGTGAGGCTAACGTGGGCCCAGCTCATGGGCGATAGATGGGCGAGTAACGTGTCGGGCGCGACGACATCGCGGGCACGCAGATGATCGACCGCCCGCTCCATATATAATGTGTTCCAGAGCGCGATGGCGGCGATCACCAGGTTCAGACCTGACGCCCGGTGTTCCTGGTTCTGCAGGGTCCGATCGACAATGCGGCCTTGTTTATGGACGAATACGGCCTGGGCCAGCGCATGGCGGGCCTCGCTCTTGTTGAGGCCGGCCTGACAGCGTTGGCGCAACTCGGGGCTTTCCAGCCAATCCAGCGTGAACATGGTGCGCTCGATCCGCCCCACCTCGGCGAGGGCGAGATCCAGCCGGTTCTGGCGTTTGAATGCGGAGAGCTTTTTGAGCATCACGGAGGGTGCGACGGCGCCAGCCTTGATTGACGCCGCCAGGCGGACGATGTCGTCCCAGTTCTCCTGAATCAGATCGATCCGGATCGGACGGCCAAGGATCGGTTCCAGGGTCTTGTACCCCGCGGCCGAACCGATGATCGCGAGCCGGCGATCCTGCAGATCGCGCATTCGCGGTACGAAGCGGTAGCCAAGGAGATGGCATAGGGCGAACACGTGGTCCGTCGCGCCGCCGGTGTCGGTGTAATGCTCGCCGCCTGGTCGGCCGACCAGCCCGTCAAGAACGTACGGCGCCTCCGACGACGTGGCCGAGAGCACCCGCGAATTGAATGAGCCGTGCATGTCAGACAGGTGGGTATAAATCCGCAAGCCGGGTTCCGGCCCATATTTGGCGTTGACCTCGCCCGCACCGCCGCGCCGGCGGCCAGACCGGAAGAACTGGCCGTCGGACGACGAGGCTTGGCCATCGCCCCAGTGTTTTGCGAAGGGGTGGGCATGGTGGGCCTCGATGATCTTGGCCAAAGCCGCCCGATAATTTTCCTCGCTGAGATACCAGCTCTGCGTCCAGGCGATTTGGGCGTAGGTCACGCCCTGGCTCGCGTTGGCCATCCGCTCGAGGCCTAGGTTTGTGGCGTCGGCGAGGACCGCCGCCAATATGCAGCTTGGATTTTCGTGGACCCTGCCGGAACGCAGGTCCCTGAACATCGACGTAAACCCGGTCAGCGCGTCGATCTCCCGTAGGAGTTCGGTGATCCGGACGCGCGGCAGAAGACTATCGATGGCGCGGTCCAACGACCGCGCCTCCTCCGGCGTCGTGGCTTTGACCGGCGTCACCGACAGCCGGTCACGCTCAAGCGTCACGCCGACCAGATCGCCCCGACGTAGGCGCCGCGCGAAGCTGGCCAGCCGTTGATCGAGCAGGCTCGCCCGTCCCGCCAGATAGCCGCCCAGCTCGACGTTCACCGGCAGGGCTCCGGCTTCGGCGGCGACCTGATCCTTGGGGAGCAGGTAGTCGCCAAATCGTCGGTAGCCGCGCGAGCCTTCCACCCAGACGTCGCCTGACTTGAGGCGATCACGCAGTGTGGCGACCGTGGCTGTCTCGAACAACCGTCGGGAAATCTCGCCGCTGGCCGGCTTCACCAACTGCTTCCAGCGTTTTGACGCGAACGGCAGAGGCGCATCGGCCGGGACTTCTCGCCGGCCAGTTCGGTTCAGCTCGCGCAGGATCGCCAGCGATTTCAGCAGCGGCGCGCCGCCGGTGCCAGCTTTGAAACGCACATGTTCGAGAAAAGTCGGCGCAAATCTCCGGAGCGTTGCGTAGCGATCCGCCGCGCTGACCAGCGGATCCTCAGCAGCAAGGGCGGCCAGCGCATCGACTTTCGGCTTGGCCTGAAGGAGCTTTTCCCAGCCCACCTGGGCATCGATCTTGTCGATGGCATCGCCGCCATCCGCGCGCGCCTGATCAACGGCATCGATGACGCCGCTGAACAGCCGCATGAGCTGAGCAACCTCCCGACTGCTGGCCTGATATCTTCTCTCGGCGCCGCGCCGCCCCCTGGCGAACAGCGAGCCCACCATCTTGCTGAACATATCGACGGCCGCGTCATTCAGGCGCCATTCCAGGTCAACGAGTTGCGCAACGACCGTCGCCCGGCGGCGGAGCACACTGTAGCCGCTGAGCAGAAATGCCGGGGCCACGGCGCCTTCCCGGGCGTATTGATCAAACCGGCGCTCGTGGATTGCATCGGCGATGGCGGGGTCGATGCCGATCGCCAGGACATAAGCTATGCGCTCGGTGATGGCCGCCATGCCGGCCGCGCTGGGGGACTCTGGAATGTCGCGCAACCAAGCGAGCGGCGTCATCTTCAGCTCGGGATCATTGACCAGCAGCTTATCGATGCGGACAAGCTGTTCCGCGGAGACACGCGCGAGCAGATCCTCGGCCGCCCGGCGCCGAGCCTGGGCGCGGCCTGCGAGGCCCACACGCTCCAAAGTGTCCGACGATGGCAATATGATGTTTCGCGCCCGCAGGGCATCCATCAATGCTTGGGTGATCGGGCCGCCCTTGTCGGTCGACCAGGCGGCGGCCGCGGCGCTCTCAACCGCATGGCGGATATCGGCGCGGGCGAAAGGCCGAAGTCCGAGACGCTGATGCAGTTGGCCAGCGTGTTCCAGGCGGGTCTGATTGCGCCGGGCATACTCAGCGAAGGCGGTCACGGGGGCGTGGATTTGGTCCGCCAGAAAACGCAGCACCGGCGATGGGACGGTCTCGCCGGCGCGAAGTCCGAAGCCTGGGTGACGGAGCAACGCGAGTTGCACTGCGGCGCCCAGCTGATTGGCCGGACCATGCCGAGCGTCGATCCATTTCAGGTCGTCGGCCGACAACGTGTAGTGGCGCGCCACCTCTCGGTCCTCGACCGGAAGTTCGAAAAGGCGGCGCCGTTCGTCACCCGTGAGCAAGCTTCTGCGCGCCATGGGTCCCTCCGCCGTGCCTGGGATGGCTCACAATTCACGAAATATGAGACGCTGGCCAGCGCGAACGATTTCAGCGGCTTGCCTGTCCCGAATTATAGTCTCAGAATCG
>PLSW01000150.1 GCA_003165275.1 Caulobacteraceae bacterium | reverse complement strand
TTCGTCACCTCTTGCTCCCTCATCCCCCGAGGCGGAGACCGTCATGAAGATCGAGTTTGTCGACCAAGCTGCTCCAGTCGTTGACGGCGGCGTCCTGGCGGTCCTGGTTTTCGAGGGGGCGGAGCCATCGCCGGCCTCGACCGGTCTCGACGGCGAGCTGGCGGCCAAGCTGGCCCGCCTGCTGGCGCGCGGCGCCTTTCGGGGCCGGTTGGGGCAGAGCTTCAGCATCGCCACGCCATCGAACCTTGGCGCCGACAGCGTGCTGATCCTCGGCGCCGGCCCCGAAGCGGCCTGGGGCGCCCGCAACGCGGAACTCGCCGCCGCCCACGCCTATAATGTGGCGAAGGCGGGCGGCGCCGAGGCCCTTTCCATCACCCTGCCGGCGGGCGGTTCCGATATCGCCGCCCANNGGCTTCGGGGTGCGGCTGGCGACCTATCGTTTCGACAAGTACCGGACCACCGCGGAGACCAAGCCGAAGCCGGGGCCGACGACGGTCGCCATAGCCACAGACGATCCGCAGAGCGCGGCGAGCGGCTACGAGGCGCTGGCCGGGTTGGCCGATGCCATCTTCATCGCCCGCGACCTGGTGTCCGAGCCGGCGAATATCCTCTTCCCTGCCGAATTCGGCCGGCGGGTCCAAGCGCTGTCGGGGATCGGCCTGGAGGTCGAGATCCTGGGCGAGGCGGACATGCGGGCGTTGGGCATGGGCGCCCTGCTCGGTGTCGGTCAGGGCAGCGAGCGCGAAAGCCAGCTTGCCGTCATCCAGTGGCGAGGGTCGAAGGACCCGACCTCGGCGCCCGTCGCCTTCGTCGGCAAGGGGGTCTGCTTCGACANNTTCGACACCGGCGGCATCAGCCTGAAGGGGGCGGACCGCATGGAGGAGATGATCATCGACATGGCCGGCGCCGCGGCGGTCACCGGCGCGATGTACGCCCTGGCCGCACGCAAGGCCAAGGTAAATGCGGTCGGGATCCTGGGCCTGGTCGAGAACATGCCGGACGGAATGGCGCAGCGGCCGGGGGACATCGTCACCTCCATGTCCGGGCAGACCATCGAGGTGATCAACACCGACGCGGAGGGCCGCATGGTGCTCGCCGACGCGCTCTGGTACTGCCAGGACCGCTTCAAGCCCCGGTTCATGGTCGACCTGGCCACGCTAACGGGGGCGATCATGACCGCCCTCGGCGCGGACGTCGGCGGGCTGTTCAGCAACGACGAGGCGCTAGCAACCAACCTTCTCGCCGCCGCGGCGGCGTCCGATGATCCGCTCTGGCGCCTGCCCATGCCGGAGCAATATGCGAAGTCCCTCGAAAGCCGGGCGGCCGACATGAAGCATGTGGGCGACCGGTTCGGCGGGGCGATCACCGCCGCCCAGTTCATCCAGAAGTTCGTCAACAAGACGCCCTGGGCGCACCTGGATGTGGGCATGACCGTCTGGAAGCCGAAATCCAATGTCGCCACCATCCCGGACGGCGCCAGCGGCTATGGCGTCAGGCTCCTCGACCGCCTTGTCGCCGACTACTACGAGGACGCGGACTGAGGCGCGCGGCGTGTCAGCCGCGCGGCGCCGCCTCCCTACGAATTCTGAATCTTCTTGATGTAATAGTAGATGTTGCTGCGCGACACGCCGAGGACGGTGGCGATGGTCTCGGCCGCGCCGCGGCGTTCGAGCGCGCCTTCGTCGACAAGCTCGCGCAGGATCTCGCTCTTCTCGTCACTGGTCAGCGCGCGGGGATCCCGGTTGCGCCGCGCCGCGAACGCCAGAATCTTGGCGGACACGTCCGCCGGACGGCGCGTCAGGTGTTCGCCCACGGGGGCCGCGTCGGACTTGATGCGCGTCAGTTGTTCCAAGTGCGCGCTGACCGACTTCAGATAGGAAATGTCCAGATTTAGGCATATGGCGGCGATGTATTTCCCCGACTTGTTCTTCAGGCCAATGGATGTGCTCTTGACGGGGCGGCCATCTGAAAAACTGTTGGCGTAGTTCGCCAAGACTTCAGGTATGCTCGAATCCACGATCCGGGCGAGGCCCAGCTCCGTGGCGGAATCGCCCACGGATCGTCCAGACAGATTGTTCTCGATCTGGATGATGGCGTGTTCGGGGTTCATCAGATCGTGCAACACCACCTCGCAGATGGGCGAGAACATCTCGCCCAGCGCCGAGGTGATCTTGGACGCCTCGCGCATAAGCCACTGTTCGTCGGAGAGTCCGGGCGGTTTATCAGCGATTTTCAACATTAGACTTGCCCATCGTCGGTGGCGCCGGTTCGAACCTGTCGCCAGGATTGACGGAATCACAGGCGTTGACAAGCCGGACAGGCGGCGGTCTCGGTTGGCGGCAATGAGCCGCCTAGGCCGTCGGAGACGTTCGACGCGCGACGCGCCCGCTGCCCCGCAGCCGTCCGTTGCCAATGCGATGGCCGGCCGCCAATGTCAACTTTAAACAATTTGTCAGTATTGGGCCGGGGGCTTTCGCGCTAAAAAGGGCTGGCGACTGTGGGGCGACAGGGCCCGGCAGGCGGCGCAGCAGGGTCCGCGAGGCGGCAGCACGGAGTGTGGGGATGACGGATCAACACGGGACTGGTCCGGCGCGAACGTCGGTGCGAATGGCCGCGCTTGCGACATCGGCGCTGGTGCTGATCGACCTGGCTTCGGGCGCGGCCTCGGCCCAGACGCCGGCCTCGCCCATCAGCGCGCCGCCCGGTGCGCCGGGGCCGGTCGGCCACTGGGTCGGGGCGGGGATCCAGGTCGACTGGCTGGGCAATCCGCTGGAGATTCCCAGGATCGAGCTGACCTTCGACGGCGCGGCGGGGGGCACGATCAACTACCCCACCCTGGGCTGCGCGGGGGTGCTGACCCGGGTCGGCAATCGCGACGACGTCGTGGAATATCGCGAGACCCTGACCTTGGGCACAGACAAGTGTCCGTCAGGGGCGTTCGTCACCTTGCGCGCCGCCGGCGAACGGTGGGTCTACACCTGGTCGGTGCAGAGCGACGGCCTGAAGCGCGACGCCCTGTCCAGCCAATCCCTGCCCTCGCAGCCGGGAGCCGGTCCGGACGGGGACTGGGTGCGGTCGGGCGTCCTGTCCAGTGAACCAAGGCCGATCGGCCCGGTCGCCCCCCGCGATCCCGCGGCAAGCGCCGAGCAGCGCATCTCCCGGATCGAGACCTGGATGGTTCCGCCGGTGATCGTGCAGGGAGAAGCCGCTCAGAAAGCGACCCTGGCGGATCGGATGGCCGCCCTGCATGTCCCCGGGGTCGGCGTCGCCGTCATCCACAACGGCCGGATCGACTGGGCGCGAAGCTACGGGATCGCCAGGCCCGACGGTGCGCCGGTGACGCCGGAGACCCTGTTCCAGGCCGCGTCGATCAGCAAGCCGGTGACCGCGCTGGTCGCCATGCGCCTGGCGCAGGACAAGACGGTGGACCTGGATATCGACGTCGACACCTATCTCAAGGGCTGGAAGGTCCCCCGGGACAGTGACGCCGCGGACCGGCTGGTGACCCTGCGCGCCCTGCTCAACCACACCGCCGGCGTCAGCGTGCATGGATTTGCGGGATATGCGCCCGGCGCGCCCATTCCGACCCTCGACCAAATCCTTAAGGGTGAGACGCCGGCGAACTCCGCACCGTTCCACATCGACACCGACCCCGGCGCCCTCTGGCGCTATTCCGGCGGCGGCTATGTGATCATTCGCCGTGCCCTCGAAGACGTCACCAGCGCGCCTTTCGGCGACCTGGCGCAAAGGCTGGTGCTCGCCCCCTCGGGCATGACCCACAGCACCTTCGCCCAGCCCCTGCCGGGCGATCTGGCGAAGACCGCCGCCTGGCCCTACGGCGGCGACGGCCGGCCCCTGAAGGAGGGCGCGCACGTCTATCCCGAGCTGACCCCGGACGGCCTCTGGACCACGCCGACGGACCTGGCCCGCCTGGCGATTCAGGTGCAGCAGTCGCTGAAGGGCGGCCCCAGCACGGTGCTGGCGTCGACGACGGCCAAGGAGATGCTGCAGCCTGGCGGCCTGGCCAACTGGGGCCTGGGCTGGGGCCTCGGTGGGACGCCCGAACACCCCTACTTCTGGCACAGCGGTTCCAACGCCGGGTTCAAGTCGATGCTGTTCGCCTATGGCGACGGTGAGGGCGCCGTGGTCATGACCAACGCCGATTCCGGCGAAAAGCTCGCCGCCGACCTGGTGCGGACCATCGCCTATGAATACGGCTGGCCGGATAACCGGCCGTTCGAGATCGCCGCGACTCCCCTGGCTCCCCAGCAACTTGATCGCCTTGTCGGTCGGTATCGGACCGGTCGCTATGCGGTGATGACGGTGACGCGGCAGGGCGAACGGCTCTATGCGCAGACGCCGGATCGGCCGACCTTCCGGATCTATCCGCGGACCGGTTCGGCGTGGTTCGCCATCGATCCGGACGGCTTCTCGCCCACCCCCAACATCCAGCTGTCGTTCAGGACGAGCGGCCAGGGGCCGGCGAGCGGGGTCGCCATGCGCGCCGGCTGGGTCGACACGGTTGGACCGCGACTGGACGCAGCGCAGGCCGACCGCATCGCAGCCGCCCTCGCGGCGCGAACCGCGGCCAAGGCCCCCGCCGACGGCGCCGAGCGCGCCCTGCGCGGCTATATCGAGGGCCTGGAGAGCGGCAAGCCTGACTATGAGACCCTCGGCCCCGGCGCCGCCTACATCACCCGGCTGATCCTGCTCAACTTCTCCAGCGAGATCGCCGGTCTCGGCCCGTTGCAGGCGCTTGAATTCAAGGGCGTCGCAGCGAACGGCGCGGATCTGTTCGCGGTCAAGTTCGAACGGGGCGGCGCCATGGCGCAGATCCTCCTCGGCGAGGACGGCAAGATCGAGGTGGCCTACATGGCGGCCCCGGGATGGCTTTAGGTCGGATCGCCGGGTCAATCGCTCAGTAGAAGGAGAAGGCGTCGCGGATCCGGTCGCGGTCCGCCCCGTCGGCCAGCAGCAGCGCCAGCAGGACCCTGGCCTTCAGCGCGTCCAGATAGCCGGCGCCGATGCACCCGCGGGCCAGGAGGTCGCTCTCTGAGCCCGGATAGCCATAGGTTCCGCTGAAGACCTCGCCGGCGCCGATGCGCGACGCCAGCACCACGTGCGTCCTGGCGGCCAGCGCGCCGATCAACTCTGCGGCCCAGGACGGCGCGTGGCCGACCCCGAAGCCGGCGATGACGATCCCGGCGGGCGGGGCGTCCAGCCACCGGCCGAGGGCGTCGGCGCCCATGGAGAACGCCAGGCTGATCAGAGCGACTTCAGGCGGCTCGCCGCGCCAGGGAAGAGTCGGCGACGGCTCGGCCGGGCGCAGGACGATGCGGACGCGGTCCTCGGCGATCCATCCCAAAGGCCCGGCGCCGTTTGAGACGAAGGCCGAGGGCTTGTGGGTGTGCGCCTTTCGAACCAGGCGCGCCGCATGGATCTCGTCGTTCATCACCACCAGCACCCCCAGGCCCGCCGCGGCCGGCGCCGCGGCGACCCGGATCGCGGCCAGCAGGTTGGCGCCGCCATCGGCGCCCGGC
>PLSW01000083.1 GCA_003165275.1 Caulobacteraceae bacterium | reverse complement strand
AAATGATCCCGGACAGACTCTGAGGACCATGGCTGGCCGATGGGCCTATCCTGAGCGGTCTGTGATCCTGGGTGGCCGGGACAAGCCCGGCCAGGACGGCGGAGAGAGCGAGCGAGAGGGTGCGGCGCCCCCTATAGCCCCCACACCCTTGCCTGGCCGCCGGACGAACCCAGCTTGGCCACCACCCAGTCGCAGGCGGATCGGGCGGCCGGCTCCAGGCCCGGCGGCGGGTTCACCACCACCAGGGCGCAACCGTTAAGGCGCATGGGATCGTCCAGGGGCCGCAGGCGGGCCTCGATCACCAGGGTCTGGGGCGGGCGGATCGCCTCCAGCCCGCGCAGATAGGCGTCGAAGGTCTCCAGGTCCTTGAGCGGCGTCCAGGCCATGATCACCGCGCCCCGGTTGCGGCGCAGGACCGCCGCCGTGGTCCGCACGATCTGGTCGTAGTCGTCGCCGCGCTCGAAGGGCGGATCGATAAGCACCAGGGTCGGCTGACCGGTCTTGACCCGGGACGCGAGCGTGAAGCCGTCGGCGATGACCACCTCCGCCCCACGGCTCTGTTTCAGCGCCACCCGCAGCCGGCCGGCCTCTTCCGGGCGCAGTTCGCAGGCCAACAGGGTGTCCGCCTTGCGCAGGGCGGCGGCGACCAGCAGGGGCGAGCCGGGATAGAGGCGCGGATCCCCCTTCCCGTTCAGCTTGGCGATCTGGCCCTTAAGGGGCGCGAACACCGCCGGCGCCGACCGGTCGGCCAGCAGGGCGTAGACGCCGCGTTCGGCCTCGGCGGTCCGCCGCGCGTCCTCGCCGCCCAGGTCGTACAGCCCCGCGCCGGCATGGGTGTCGATGACCTGCAGCGGCGGGCCGGCGGCGGTCATCTCCGCAAGGGCCGCGGTCAGGCAGGCGTGCTTGACCAGGTCAGCGAAGTTTCCGGCGTGGAAGGCGTGGCGATAGTTCAAGGCGGGGCTTTCGGGTTTGCGGATCGGCGCCCGTTCTTACCCCGAACCCGCCAAACCCGACCCATCCAAACTGCGCGCACCCCCGCGAAGGCGCTGGACTTTCGGTGACAGTTTACTTAACTCATTCCACCCGCTTGCCAGCCGCCGAGCCGCGATTGAGTTAAGTAAACTGTCACCGAAACTCCCCCGAAACTCCCCCTGCCCGACCCCGGCGGCAGCCGCGCAGAAAATTCTGGCCGAACTTGACGCAACGACGCCAAGGCCCTGCGCCGCCTCGCCCTTCGCATTCCACGAACAGATGTTTGACACCCTGGCGAAGCCCGCCGTCCTGGGGCAAACTGAACGCCATTCATCAAACGGAGGCCTCTATGGGCGAAGCATTTATCGTCGCCGCCACGCGCACCGCGGGCGGGCGCAAGGGCGGACGGATGGCCGGCTGGCATCCGGCGGACATGGCCGGCCAGGTGCTGAACAGCCTGATCGACAAGACCGGCGCGGACCCCGCCCTGGTCGAGGACGTGATCATGGGCTGCGTCGGCCAGGCCGGCGAGCAGGCCGTCAACATCGGCCGCAACGCCGTGCTGGCCTCCAAGCTGCCGGAAAGCGTGCCGGCGACCTCCGTCGATCGCCAGTGCGGCTCCAGCCAGCAGGCCCTGCACTTCGCCGCCCAGGCGGTGATGTCGGGCAGCATGGACATCGTCATCGCCGCCGGCGTCGAGAGCATGACCCGGGTGCCCATGGGCACGCCGAGCATCCTGGCCCTGAAGGCGGGCCTCGGCAGCTACATGAGCCCGGCCATCCAGGAGCGCTATCCCAACATCCAGTTCAGCCAGTTCGCCGGCGCCGAGATGGTGGCCAAGAAGTACGGCCTGACCAAGGAGCAGCTGGACGAATTCGGCTTCAGGAGCCACCAGCGGGCCATCGCGGCGACCCAGGGCGGCAAGTTCAAGGACGAGATTCTCGCCCTGGAGATCACCACCGCCGACGGCAAGACCGAGCTGCACACCGTCGACGAGGGCATCCGCTTCGAATCCAGCCTCGAGGCGATGCGGGCGGTGAAGCTGCTGCAGGAAGGCGGCGCCCTGACCGCGGCCACCTCCAGCCAGATCTGCGACGGCGCGGCCGGGGTGATGGTGGTCAACGCGGCCGGGCTTAAGGCCCTGGGCGTCGAGCCCCTGGCCCGCATCCACCACATGACCGTCATCGGCGGCGACCCGGTGATCATGCTGGAAGCCCCGATCCCGGCCACGGAACGGGCCCTGAAGAAGGCCGGGATGAGCATCGACGACATCGACCTCTACGAGGTCAACGAGGCCTTCGCCTCGGTGCCCGTCGCCTGGCTGCAGCACCTGGGCGCCGACCCCGACAAGCTCAACATCAACGGCGGCGCCATCGCCCTCGGCCACCCGCTGGGCGGCTCCGGCGCCAAGCTGATGACCACCCTGATCCACGCCCTGAAGGAGCGGGGCAAGCGCTACGGCCTGCAGACCATGTGCGAAGGCGGCGGCCTGGCGAATGTGACGATCGTGGAGCGGCTGTAGGCCGGTTCACCGAAGGCTGAAACGAAGACGCCGCCAGCGGGGACGCTGGCGGCGTTTCTTTGTGGGCCTCGGAACATGACCGCGAATTAAGCTGCCTCCCCGCCCTGCCCGCGTTAGCGTTCGCGCACAGGATTTGGGAAGGGACTACCCATGCGTGCTTTCATCGGTTTCGCGGCCCTGGCCGGCGGCCTCGCCCTCGCCTCGGCGGCGTCCGCGGCGCCGGGGGTCGACATCCGCTATGCGGCGGCGCGGGTGACGGTGATCCCCGAGGCGCGGAGCGACATCCAGGTGTTCGTGAGCAAGGGCAATGACCGGCTGCCGATCACCGTCACCCGCCAGGGGGACCAGGTGGTGGTCGAGGGCAATCTGCGCGGGCGGCCCTACGGCTGCCACACGGTGTTCGGCAAGCCGTCGGTGTTCGTTTTCGGCGCGGGGAATTTCGGGATCGACGCCCTGCCGCAGGTGGTCATCCACGTGCCCATGGACGCGCATATCAGCGCCGGCGACGCGGTCTGGGGATCGGTGGGACGCACCAGCAGCCTGGACCTGCGCGACTCCGGCTGCGGCGACTGGACGGTGGCCCCGGTCGGCGGCGCGCTGAACATCGCCGTCGCCGGCTCCGGCGACGTGCGGGCCGAGGGGGCGGGTTGGGCGCAGGTGCGTGTCTCCGGCTCCGGCGACGTCAGCCTGGGCGAGGTGCGCGGGGCGCTGACCACCTCGATCTCCGGGTCGGGAGACGTCACCGCCGCCTCCATCAACGGCCCGCTCGACGCCCAGGTATCCGGCTCCGGCGACGTAAAGATCAGGGGCGGCCAGGCCACCACCGTGCGGGTGCGGATCGCCGGCTCGGGGGACGTGACCCTGCACGGGCCGGCCGACAGCCTGGAGGCCTCCATCGCCGGCTCCGGGGACGTGACGGTCGGCCAGGTGCGCGGGTCGGTAACCAAGCACATCAGCGGCTCGGGGGACGTCAACGTCGGGCGGTAGCGGGGGTTATCCCCGGCTTTCAGTCCAACCGTTGCATCGTTTCCTCGAACCGCTAGCCTCCCCGACCAATGCAAAAAACGGGGGAAGCGACCATGGTTGATCAGGCGGCGGCGCGCGCCGGGCCCTCGGCGTCGGCCACTGTGATCATCGGCCTGTGCTTCGCCGTGGCGATGATCGAGGGCTATGACCTGCAGGCCATGGGGGTGGCGGCGCCGCGGCTGGTTCCGGCCCTGCACCTCAGCCCCGGCCAGACCAGCCTGGTGCTGACGGCGAGCATGCTGGGGCTGATCATCGGGGCGGTGATCGGCGGCCGCGCGGCCGACCGGATCGGCCGGCGGCCGGTGCTGATCGCGGCGGTGGCGGCGTTCGGCCTGTTTTCCCTGGGCACCGTCCTGGCGCACGACTATCCGACCCTGCTGGTGGCGCGGGCGGCGACGGGGCTTGGCCTCGGCGGCGCCCTGCCCAACCTGATCGCCATCGCGGCGGACATCGCCCAGGGGCGGCGGCAGGCCGCGACCGGGGGGCTGATCTTCGGCGGCATGGCCCTGGGAGGCGCGGGCGCGGCCCTGCTGGCCCTGCTCACCCCCAAGGGCCTGGACTGGCGGCTGATCTTCGCGGTCGGGGGCGCGGCGCCGCTGCTGCTGGCGCCGCTGCTCGCCGCGGCGCTTCCCGAGACCGGCCGCCCGTCCACGGCGGGTCCCGCATCGCCGCCAACGCCCTACGGCCGGATCCTGTTCGGCGACGGGCGGGCGGCGGCGACCCTGGCCCTCTGGGCGGCCTTCATCCTGACCCTGGTGGTGCTTTATCTGCTGGTGAACTGGCTGCCGTTGCTGGTGGTGGCCAAGGGACTGACGCCGAAGGCCGCGCCGATCGCCTCGATCTCGCTCAATCTCTGCGGCGTCGCCGGGGCCCTCGTCCTGGGCGGCCTGGTCGACCGGTTCGGCCTGCGCTGGCCGATGCTGGCGGCCTATCTGGGCCTGATCGGCAGCCTGGGGGGCCTCGCCGGCGCCACGGGACTAGGGCCGATCGTGGTCGGCTCGGGCATCGCCGGCTTCCTGGTCATCGGCGCCCAGTTCGTCCTCTACGGCGCCGCGCCCGACTACTACCCGGCCCACGCCCGCGGCGCCGGGGCCGGGGCGGCGGTGGGCGCCGGGCGAATCGGCTCCATGATCGGGCCCCTGGTCGCCGGCGTGATGCTCAGCCGCGGGGCGAGCGCCGCCGCGGTGGTGCTGGCGATGACGCCGGTGGTGGCCGCCGCCGGCGCGGCGCTGCTCATTCTCACCTGGCGGGAGCGGCGCGTCGGCGGCTAGGGCCACCCCAACGGCCCCGATCCCTTCCGCGCCGAGCCCGCGACCCGCCCTTCCGAACACCTCCACCCATTGATTGAGGTCAATGCGCGCGCCGACCGAACCCGCCACTTTACAGTTCAAAGCGGCGAGTCTGGCCAGCTGGGCAGGCAGATGTAGCCCGTAGCCTGGGGGTATCGGGATTAATCTCATGTCGGTGCAATCGTCATATCGGCGGACGCTCCCCAAAGCTTGGGGACGACTTGCACTGTGAATATCGCGATTCAACTACAGCGCGGCGAGTCCGCCTCCCTGCAAGACCAGTTGTTCGAACAGCTTCGGCAGTTGATTCTGGTCGGCAGCCTCAAGCCGAACTCCCGGGTCATCGGCACGCGATTCCTGGCCGATCAGCTGGGGGTGTCGCGCACCACCGTCCTTCTGGCCTACGAGCGATTGATCAGCGAAGGCTACCTTGAGACCCGCCCGGCGGTGGGCACCTTCGTGTGCCCGACCCCGCCGGCGTCACCGAAGGCGAGATTGAGGCTGGTCACGCCCACGGCCGAGGCACGCGAGCCGAGGCTGCCAGATTTTGACCCGAACCCCGGCGCCAAACCGATCTGCGGCGCGTCCGGAGAGGTGTTCAACTTCGACCCCCAGGCGTCGGACACCAGCCACCTGCTCCCCCGCAAGGTCTGGATCAGGGCGGTCCGAGACGTGCTCGAGAGCGAACCGGTCGGGCGGGAAGACCTGCCCTTGGCGGCCGGCGACCTGGCCCTGCGCAACATCATCGTCGATCGCCTCGCGGTGACGCGGGGCATCATGGCCTCGCCCGACCAGGTGATCATTGTCGGAGGACGGCGGCAGGCCTGCAGCCTGATCGCCCATCTGTTCCTGCGGCGCGGCGACCGCGTACTGGTCGAATCGCCGGGCGACCCGCAGATCAACGGCTTCTTCTCGGCCCGCGGCGCAACCCTGCTCAGGACGCCGGTGGACGAGCTCGGACTGGAGATCAGGCGCCTGCCCACCGGGCCGGTCTCCCTGGCCTACGTCACCCCGGCAAGGCAGAACCCGGTGGGCGGCACCCTGCCGCAGGATCGCCGTGAGGCGCTGCTGCTCTGGGCCCGCGCTTCCGGCGCCTATCTGATCGAAGACGATATCGACAGCGACCTGCGCTATCACGGCACCACCCCGCCCCCGCTCATAGCGACCGATCGTCATGGCCTGGTCTTCTATACCGGCTGCTTCAACATGACCCTCGGGGACGGCTTCAGCCTCGGCTATCTGATCGCGCCACCCGCCTTCATCGAACCTCTGCTCGCCATAAAGAACATGGCCGGCGATGGCGGCGCCTGGCTCGAACAGGCCGTGCTGGCCAGACTCATCGCCGACGGCGACTACGACCACCATCTGCGCCGGCTTCGGAAGATCTACCTGGAACGGCGCGACGTGCTGATCGAGGGCTTGCGGGCCCGATTCGGCGAGGTGCGCCTGATCGGCGCCGAACTCGGCGCAAGGCTCACCTGGCTGCTGCCGGAGGGCTTTCCGAAGGCTTCGGTGCTGAGCGAGGCCGCGCGGGCTCAGGGGGTCGTGGCGGAGCCGCTGCTCTGCGAGGGCGATCCGTTGGACCGGCCCTGCAAGTTCCACGATCGGGCCCTTCTCCTGGGCTATCGCGGAATGTCCTGCGACCGGCTGCGCGCCGGCGTCGCCCGTCTCGCCGACGCCATCGAGGCCTGAACGTTGGCGCTGTGTCGCGCCTGCCTCACTGTCGCCACAAATCGTAACTGGCCTGATGAAGTTTCCGGGAGCTGGTTCTACAGCCCCCCGGGATTCGGCGCCAAACCCCCTCGTGATCTTGGAGGACTCCCCTCCGACAAGACAGGAGCTGGCTGGTGAAGTTCTCGGAAATGCGGCGTGTGACGGTCGAGTTCGTCCGCCAAAGAATCAAATACTTTATTGTCGGCGGCGTCGCCGTGGTGGTCGGACTGGGCCTCGCGGGCAGCTATGCCTTCGTCGTGGATTACACGAGCTCGCTGAACTTCTGCGCGCACACGTGCCACGAGATGGAAGCGACGGTTTACACCGAGTACACCCACAGCAAGCACTTCAAGAACGAGCAGGGCGTCGTCGTCGCCTGCGCCCAGTGCCACGTTCCGCAAAACAACTGGCCCGGCACCTTCACCCACAAGGTGGCCGCCAGCTTCGAGCTCTGGAACCACTTCGTCCTGGGTGAATCCAACCCGGTGAAGTTCGAAACCCGGCGGCACATCCTGGCCAAGAAGGTCTGGGCGGAATTCGCGGCGACCAACGCTCGCCAATGCAAAGCCTGCCACAAGTATTCGAACATGGTCCTTGAGGACCAACGCCCGAGCATTCGCGCTCAACACACTGACGCGATGAAGACCGACGAAAACTGCCTCGATTGCCACAAAGGTTTGACCCACAAGAGCATGGAAGATGCTCCCCCCCCGCCTGCAAAGGGCGCGGCTGGTGGGTTCGACGTCCAATAAAAACGGAGAATACCGATGAAAGCCTCAATGAAATACATGACAATTGCAGCGGTCGGCTTAGCCGGTTCGCTGGCGGCCACCGGAGCAATGGCCGCCCCTGACTGGGGCTCGGTCCCCGGCAAGTCCGTCGTCCTCTTCTACCCGGGCCAGTCGTCCTGGGAATGGGCGCTGACCACCGCCGACCATCCGGGCGCCGACAAGTTCAAGGCCGGCAAGGACTGCGCCGCCTGTCACACTGGCGACGAGAAGAACATGGGCGCCCTGCTGGTGTCCGGGAAGAAGAACGAGCCCACGCCGATCGCCGGCAAGCCCGGCTCGGTCGTCGCCAAGGTCCAGTTCTCTCACGACGCCGAGAACCTCTACGTCCACATCACCTTCTCGGAAGGCGCCCAGCCTAACGCGAAGATGGACCCCAACTACGCCACCAAGGTCACGATGATGATCAACGGCGGCGGCGTGCCGGAAGCCAACCGCGCCGGCTGCTGGGGCATGTGCCATGACGACTCGGCGGGCATGCCGAGCGCCGGCGGCGCGAACCGCACCATGTACCTCTCAAAGACCCGGGCGGCCCTCACCCGTCAGGGCGGCGGCGACACCCTGAAGCCGGCGGCGGCGCTCCAGCAGCTGCGCGGCGGCGGCTACGAGCTCGAATACTGGCAGGCCCGGATCAATCCCGGCTCCGCCCCCGTGGCCGAAAACGGCATTATCTTCGACAAGCGCACCGAAACCAAGCCCACCGACGTCAGCGCCACGGGCACCGACTCCGGCGGCAACGTCTCGGTCACCCTGACCCGCAAACTCAACGACGGCGCGGGCCACGTCGTGTTCGCCCCCGGCAAACACTACACGGTCGCCTTCGCCATTCACTCCGGGCACGCGGCCAAGCGGTTCCACTACGTCTCCTTCGAGCAGTCCTTGGTGCTCGACGGAGCCGGCGCGGACTTTGTCGCCAAGTAATCCAACCAACCCATTCGAACTTTGATTTCCTGATAAGGTGGAGGCGAGCTGATGTTGTGGAAGACGACCATCAACGCACTCAAGGCAATGGCCTTGAGTGGCGGAATTCTCTTAGGGTCGGGGATTCTCGCCACCGCAACGGCCGCGCCGGCGCCTTCGGCGCCGGCCGGTGAGCCGCAGACCTACAGTGATCGTGGCGCGGCGACCTGCGCGAAGTGCCACGACGATGCCCACGTCACGGATATCTTCAAGACGCCGCACGGGGTGAAGGGCGACTCCCGCACCCCGTTCGGCCAACATGAATGCGAATCCTGCCACGGGCCGAGCGAGGCGCACGTCTCGAGCACCCCGGGTCCCAACGGCAAGAAGGTCAGCCCGGCCGTCGTGTTCACCGGGCCGAACGCCTCGCCGGTGGCCGAACGCAACAAGGTCTGCCTGACCTGCCACCAGAACGGTCTTCGGATGGACTGGCACGGCAGCCAGCATCAGTCCAACAACCTGGCCTGCGTCAGCTGCCACACCCTGCACGTGACGAAGGACCCGATCCTGGTCCGCGCCACCCAGCCGGAAAAGTGCTTCACCTGCCACGCCGCCCAGCGCGCGCTGAGCTTCCAGCTGTCTCACCACCCGATCCAAGAAGGCAAGGTGGTCTGCACCGACTGCCACAACCCGCACGGCTCGCCTGGCCCGACGCTGCTGAAGAAGGTCCGCGTGACCGACGTCTGCTACACCTGCCACGCCGACAAGCGCGGCCCGATGCTCTGGGAACACCAGCCCGTCCGCGAGGACTGCACCAACTGCCACAATCCGCACGGCTCGGTTAACCCCCGCCTGCTGAAGGAAAAAGTGCCCTTCCTCTGCATCGACTGCCATGCCGCGACCAACGACATGGGCGCTGTGGGCGTGTCCGCTCACTCCGTGAAACCCGGCAGCGGCAGCCTCTACCTCTATGCCGACCGCAGCTGCCTGAACTGCCACTCGCAGATCCACGGTTCCAACAGCCCCAGCGGCTCAACCTTCTTCCGCTAAGAGGAGACGAATATGACCAAGCTAAAGCTAGGCATCGCTGCTCTGGCGAGCATCTCCCTGTTCCCCATCGTTGCGATGGCGCAAGACAAGACGGGCGGAGGCGGCTTTGATGTCGCCGACGCTCCGGCCCAGGCGCCCGCCGCAGCGTCCGCCGCATCCCAGCCGACCGCATGGTCGGAGGTGACGGTGGGGATCGGCGACGTGAGCCAAAGCTCCGACGTCTACGGCCGCTACAACGGCGAGCCGAAATCGGGGATCGGCGTCCTGACCGGCTTCGCCGCGGAACACCGGGACGCGGCCGACGGCGGCGGGACACGCTTCTTCGACGCCTTTGCCGACAACGTGAACTTCGGCAACGGCGAGAACGCTCCGGAGGCCGATGTCCGCCTGAAGTTGGGCGAGCAGGGCCACTGGTGGGTCGGCGGCAGCTACGACGCCATGACCTACTACGCGTCCAGCGACTTCAACAGCATCCTCACCCCGAGCGGCGCGCTGACGTCCAAATACCAGTCGGCGCTCCAGGCGGCGGGGGCGTTCAATCCGGAGACGCTGAGCGCCAGCGGCCTCACCCCGACCGGCGGCATCGGATCCCACTGCCCGACCGCGCCGATCCCGGTGGTGTTCAGCAGCTCCAACTCCTTCTTCACGCCCACCATCGCGTGCAGCGCGTCGACGGGGAAATATTCCTACAAGATCGCCGGAACGGCGATGGCCAACTACGGCCTGGCCAACGCCTCCGAGTATGAGATCAGTACGCGTCGCGACAAGGTCGCCATCGACGGCGGTTATCGCCGTGGAGCGTGGCTGTATACGGCCGGCATCAGCCATGAACACAAGGAAGGCACCCTTGAGCAGTCGATGACGACAGCCGGCAGCAACACCGGGATGGTCGCCTTCCCGATGCCGGTCAACTACGACACCGACATCTACGCTGCGGCGGCGGCCTACAACACCGACCTGTTCCAGGCCGCCTTCTCCTACGAGTTCTCCAACTTCCGGGACAATAACGCTGGCGGCTACGCCTTCCAGGGCTTCAACGTCGCCACCGTCGCGGCCACAACGGCGCCCACCGGCGTCGGTCCGACCCTCCCGGCGACCACCTACAACACCTACCAGATGTCGGGGAACTACAGCCTGCCGCCGAGCAACCAGGCCCACAGTTTCACGGCCCAGCTGGGCTACAACGTCAGTGAGAACACCCGCCTGAACGGGACCTTCGTCTACGGCCTTCAGCTGCAGAACGATCCCTTTGTGGCGGCCACGGGCAACAGCTACGTGCTCAACAGCGCCACGCTGGGTCCGGAGCTCGCCGGCAACCCCTCGTCCCTGAACGGCCGGGTGCAGACCTTCTTCGGCAACGCCACCCTGACGACGCGGCCGATGAACAAACTGGACCTGAAGGCCGCCTATACCATCGACGAGCGCAAGCCGCAGACCGACCCTATGTGGATCTACGGCGATCCGACGGACACCACGGCCCTAAAATACCGGGAAGCGGTTCCGGAATCCTGGACCAAGCAGCAGTTCGTGCTCACCGCCGGCTATCGGCTGATCAAGGACACCAAGCTCACCCTTGGTTACACCTACCGCGACGCCAACCGGACCAACGCGATCACCCACGAGACCCGGGACAACGAGGAGTCGATCAAGCTGCAGTCGACCATCCACGAGACGGCGACCGCCTCCATCGGCTACGTGCATGCGGATCGGACCGCCTCGGCGCCCGACTTCAGCCTCTGGAACGTGCAGATCAATTCCGACTGCGGCAGTTCACTCACCGGAACCCTCGGTTGCCAGCAGGTCCCGATCTACGAGGCCGCGCGAACCGAGGACGCCGTCACCGGGATGTTCACCGATGCGTTGAACAACAAGGCGTCGCTCAGCCTCTTCGCCAAGTACGTCAACAACGAGTATCACGGCCTGAACGCCGTCTATAACGGCACCACCAACCCCAGCGTGGGGATCAACCGGGACTACAGCATTCAGATCGGTCCCGATCTTGATTACCAACTGTCCAAAACCGACCAGGTCCACATCTTCTACACCTTCCTGCGGACCTATCGGGCGATGCGGGCGCTGAACAACCAGGGCAACGGCCCCGGCTTCTACTACTCTGAAGCCACGACCTACGACGTGCAGACGGCCGGGGTGACCCTCACCAAGCAGGCGACGCCGAAACTGAAGCTGGGGGCCGACTATGTCTTCTCCTACGGCAACGTCGGCTTCGCCCAGGCCGGAACCTGGGACAACAACGAGGCCAGCCAAACCTACGGCGGCGACCCGCAGCTCAGCACCCACTCCACGGACCACCAGCTGAAGGTGCACGCCAGCTACGCCTACTCACCGGCCTTGTCGGTCTATCTCGGCTACCGGTTCGACAGCCTCGACACCACCGACTGGGCCCTCGTCGGTCCCACCGTCGGCCAGGTGCTCACCGGCGCCCTGCCGCCGCACTACAACGTCAGTTCGGTGGTGGCCGCGTTCAAGTACCGCTTCTGAACCACCGGATCCTTAGCGTAACGGGGACGGCCCTCCAGGGGGCCGTCCCTTTTTTTTCGCCTGCCGGGCCGGGGGCGAGTGTCGGTCTGATCACTCGTCTACCCGATTGATCTAACGCAAGGCCCCCGGGGCCCTGACCGGACATTCATGCGTCGCACCGCGCTTGCGAAAGACTCGCGTATAGCTCGTGATGCATTGACCGGTAGCTTGGGAACATCCTCGCAATGATCGCAGAAATTGGGCTTTTCGCCCTGATCCTTGCCCTCTTCGTTTCGGCGATCCAGGCAACCGTTCCACTGATCGGCGCCCAGCGGGGCGACGCCGCCTGGATGCGGATGGACCGGCCCGCCGCCCTGACCCAGTTCGCCCTGGTCGGCCTGTCCTTCGGCGCCCTGATGTGGGCTCACGTGACCAGCGACTTCTCGGTGCTGAACGTGGTCAACAACAGCCACACGGACAAGCCACTGATCTACAAGATCAGCGGCGTCTGGGGGAACCACGAGGGCTCCATGATGCTGTGGACCTTCGTGCTGGTCTCCTACGGCATGGCGGTCTCGGTGTTCGGGCGCAACCTGCCGCCGGGCCTGCGGGCGCGGGCCCTGGCCGTCCAGGGGATGATCGGCTTCGCCTTCATCCTGTTCATCCTGCTGACCTCGAACCCCTTCCTTCGGGTCGACCCGGCGCCGCTTAACGGCCAAGGCCTCAACCCGCTGCTGCAGGACCCCGGCCTCGCCTTCCACCCGCCGTTCCTCTACCTCGGCTACGTTGGCTTCTCGATGGCCTTCTCCTTCGCCATCGCCGCCCTGATCGAAGGCCGCGTGGACGCCGCCTGGGCCCGCTGGGTGCGGCCGTGGACCCTGGCGGCCTGGTGCTCGCTGACCCTCGGGGTCGCCATGGGCTCCTGGTGGTCCTACTACACCCTCGGCTGGGGCGGTTACTGGGCGTGGGATCCGGTGGAGAACGCCTCCTTCATGCCCTGGCTGGCGGGCACGGCGCTGCTGCACTCCTGCATCGTGGCGGAGAAGCGCGACACCCTGAAGGCCTGGACCATCTTCCTGGCGATCATCGCCTTCTCCTTCTCGCTGCTGGGCACCTTCCTGGTCCGCTCGGGGATCCTCACCTCCGTTCACAGCTTCGCCGACGATCCGGCCCGCGGCGCCTACATCCTGTTGCTGCTGACCACCATCACCGGCGGTTCGCTGGCGCTCTTCGCCTTCCGGGCGCCGGCGCTGAAGCCCTCCGGCGTGTTCGCGCCGATCTCCCGCGAGGGAGGGCTGCTGTTCAACAACCTCATCCTGAGCGTCGCCGCCGGCGAGGTGCTGATCGGCACCCTCTATCCGCTGCTGGTCGACGCGCTGGGGATGGGCAAGATCTCGGTCGGCCCGCCGTTCTTCAACATCGCCATCGTGCCCCTCGCCATTCCGCTGCTGCTGGCGACGGCGATCGGCCCAATGCTGTCGTGGAAGCGCGGCGACCTGCGCCAGGCCCTGGTGCGGTTGCGCTTCGCCGGCGGCGCCCTGGTGATCACCACGGTGGCGACCTGGGCCCTCGCCGGCCTCTCCTCCCGGACCCTCTGGGCCTCCGCCGGCCTCGGCATCGGCGCCTGGCTGGTGGTCGGCAGCCTTTCGGAGTGGGCCGGACGGATCAAGCTGTTCCGCGCGCCCCTCGCCGAGTCCGCCCGCCGCGCCGCCCACCTGCCCCGCTCCGCCTATGGCATGACCCTCAGCCACCTGGGCGTGGCCCTGGTGTTGATCGGGGTCACCGGCTCCCTCGCCTGGCGCGCCGAGCGTATCCAGACCATGCACCCAGGCGAAACCACGACGATCGCGGGCTATCAGTTGCAGTTCGTCGGGGCGCAGACCGACGTGCCGGGCCCCAACTACAACGCCACCCGTGGCACCTTCCTGCTGAGCCGCAACGGCAAGAGCCTGGCGACGATGCTGCCGGAACGCCGGGTGTTCCTCAATCCGCCGCAGTCGATCGCCAAGGTCGCCATCCGCACCAACTTGATCAACGATGTCTACCTGGTCCTGGGCGAGGCGGACGCCACGGGGGGCTACGCCGTGCACGTGTTCAACAACCCGATGATCCCCACCCTCTGGCTCGGCGCGATCATCATGGTCGGCGGCGGCCTCGTCTCCCTGACCGATCGCCGTCACCGGGTCGGCGCGCCCCTGCGGCGCGTGGCGCCCAAGCCGGCGGCCCAAAAGGCCGCATCTCCGGCCGGTCTGATCACGGCGGCGACGGCCCTGTTCGCCGCGGCGGCTCCATCGAAGGACGAGCCCCTCCCCGTCCCCATGCCAGGCGGGGCCGCGGCCATGGCCGCCGTCAAGCCATCCTGGCGGCGAGGCTGGATGTTCCTGATCCCCTTCCTGGCGTTCGCCGCCCTGGCGCTGATCTTCGTGCACAGGCTGCAGCTCGCCGCCGAAGGCGTCGCGCCCAACCTGATACCGTCGGTGATGATCAATCGCCCGGCGCCGAACTTCGCCCTGCCGCCGTTGACGCCGGACCGGAGCGGCTTCACCACCGCCGACCTGCGCGGCAAGGTGACGCTGATCAGCTTCTGGGCCTCCTGGTGCGGCCCCTGCCGCGAGGAACATCCGCTGCTGGCCCGCTTCGCCAACACCGGGGTGACCCTGGTGGGGGTCAACTACAAGGACGATCCGAACAACGCCAAGGCCTGGCTGGTCCAGCTCGGCGATCCCTACAAGACCGTCGTGACGGACTCCGACGGCCGCACGGGGATCGACTTCGGCCTCTACGGCGTGCCGGAAGCCTATCTGATCGACAAGCAGGGGGTGATCCGCTTCAAGCAGATCGGGCCGATGACCCCCGCGGTGATCGACCAGAAGATCCTGCCCATGATCAAAGCGCTGAACCAATGACCCGCGCCGCACGCCACCATCGGCTGCTCGCCGGCGCGGCGGCCCTGCTGGTGACCCTGGCCGCGGCCAGCCCCGGCTGGACCATCCGGCCCGACGAGATCATGGCCGATCCCAAGTTGGAGGTTCGCGCCCGCGCCGTCGGCTCGGAGCTGCGGTGCCTGGTCTGCCAGAACGAGTCGATCGACGATTCCGACGCCGACCTCGCCCATGACCTGCGGATGCTGGTGCGCCAGCGCATCCTCGCCGGGGACAGCGACGCCCAGGTCAAGGCCTATATCGTGGCCCGCTATGGGGACTATGTGCTGCTCAAGCCGCCGCTGAAGCCCGAGACCTATCTGCTGTGGTTCGGCCCGGCCATCATGGTGGTGATCGCCGGCGGCGCCGCGGCGGCGTTCTTCCGCCGCAAGCAATTAACAGCCGAGCCCACCCCCCTATCGGCCGATCAGGATCGGCGACTGGCCATGCTGATGGGCGATGTCCCTTCAGATCCCAAGGAGCCCTGACCGTGCTTTGGATCATTCTCGCCGCCCTCACCCTGGCCGTCGCCGGGGGCCTGCTTTTTGCGCTGCTTCGACCGTCGGGCGCGCAGTCCGAGACCCGGGTCGAATACGACGTCGTGGTCTACCGTGACCAGCTCAGGGAGATCGACCAGGATGCCGATCGCGGGCTGATCACCCCGGACCAGGCGGCGGCGGCGCGTTCGGAAATCCACCGCCGGATGCTGGCGGCGGAGGATGCGGAGCTGCAGGCGAGGTTGAAACCGGCCTCGGTCAACGGGCGCGCTTGGCGCTACGGCGTGATCGCCGCGATCGGCGTCGCCATGCCGGTGGGCGCCTTCCTGATGTACACCCTGCTCGGCAGTTCCGAACTGCCGGGGCGCCCCTATAACGAGGCGCTGAAATCCAGCCCGGACTTCATCAACGCCAGCGACGCCAGGACCCTCGCCGACCAGTTGAAGAAGACCCCGAGCGGCGAGGGCTATGACAAGCTCGCCGGCCTCTATTTTTCGGCCCGCGACTATCCGCACGCGGTCGAGGCGGCCCACCACGCCATCGATCTGGGCGCCACCGGCGCGGCGACCTGGTCGGAACTGGGCGAGTCCGAGGTGATGGCCAACGGCGGCGCGGTGACCCCCGACGCCATCTCCGCCTTCACCAGCGCCCTCGCCGCCGACTCCCGCAGCGAACGCTCACGGTTCTACATCGGCCTCGCGGAGGCGCAAATCGGCAACCTCAAGCACGCCGTCGCCATCTGGCGCGACCTGGAAAAGGACAGCGATCCCAACGCCCCCTGGTTGCCGATGGTCCGCGAGCATATTGCGGCCTTTTCGAAGCAGGGCGGCTTCGATCCCGCCACCGTCCCCCCGCAGGCGCCGTCCGTTCAGGCCCTGAAAGACTCTCTCGCCGCTATGCACCAGGCGATGCAGGGGGGCGGCGGCGGCGCCGCCGCCGGCGGTCAGTCCAACTGATAGCAGGCGCGCGAAACGGTTGAAGGCGGCGCCGGCGGGCGCCTGCCCCCTGAACGGCGTCAGCCTGGACGCGCTAGCGGCCGCTCGCGCGCCCAACAGGGGGCCCGCGGCCGCCGTCGCGGGGCTATGGCGCAATGTCGACCATGACCTCGTTGCGCCGGGCGCGGTGAGCGGGGCCGCCGAGAAATCCCTTATCCGCGCCGCAGACAGTCATTGAGGCGCTCATAGGCCAACCTCATTGACCTGTGCCTGACGACGCGCGCGACCACCCGCAGCCCGGGGCTTGGCTGATTTTGCCCAGGGCGCTTTAGAAAATCTGCATACCCCTTCGGCAAGGCGACGTTTATTCCTATCTAACCAATAGGAGATACTGCCATGTCGAATTCCATGCTTGGCTCCGCGTCGAAGAGCATCATCATCTGCGCCTTGGCTATCGGGTCCACCGCGGCGCTGGCGGCGAGCCCCGCCGCCGCTACCGATGGCTATTTCGCCGAGGGCTATGGAACCCAGTCAAAGGGCCTGGCCGGCGCCGTCCTGGCCTATCCGCAGGATTCGCTGGTGATCGCCACCAATCCCGCCGCTACCTTCAGCCTGGGAAATCGTCTCGACGTCGACATCGACGACTTCCAGGCCGACCGAACCGCCACCGTCGCAATCGGCGGCGGCCCCGAACACAGCTTCAGCGGCAACGGCGGCGGCCCCTCCCCGATCCCCGAATTCGGCTTCACCCACCGGATCGACGATCACTGGGCCCTGGGCCTGGCGGTCTACGGCAACGGCGGCATGACGACCGACTACAAGACCAATCCCTTCGCCCCGTTCGGGGCGTCCGGCGCGGCCGGGGTCGCCCTGCAGCAGGTGTTCATCTCGCCGACGGCCGCCTATCAGATCGCGCCGGGCCAAAGCGTGGGAGTCGCCCTCGACGTCGGCGCCGAGGAGTTCAAGGCGCATGGAATCCAGCCCTTTTCGGGTTTCTCGGTGGATCCGGCCCACTTCTCCAATGTCGGGACGAGCACCGCCTGGGGCTACGGCGCCAAGATCGGCTACCTCGGCCAGTGGACATCGCGGTTCTCGGTCGGCGCCTTCTACCAATCGCGCACCTACAGCGGCAAATTCAGCAAATACGCCGGCCTGTTCGCTGACGGCGGCAGCTTCGACATCCCATCGACCTACGGCGTCGGCGTCGCCTTCAAGGCCACCGACAAGCTGGATCTGGTCGGTGACGTCCGCCGCATCGACTACAGTGAGATCGCCTCGGTCGGCCATCCCCTGAGCGCGCTGTTCGCCGGCGATCTGTTCGGATCGGCCGGCGGCCCCGGTTTCGGCTGGCGCGATGTGACCGCAATCAAGCTTGGGATCAACTACCGGATCAACACCGCCTGGCAGATCCGCGCCGGTTATGGCTACGCCACCAATCCCGTGCCCAGCAGCCAGACCCTGCTGAACATCCTGGCGCCCGCCGTGGTCACCAATCAGTTCACCGTCGGCGCCACCTGGACCCGGCCGAGCGGCTTCCAGGTCAGCGTCTACGCTCTGGACGCGCCCAAGAACAGCGTCACCGGTTCGGGCGCCATTCCGGGATTACTCGGCGGCGGAAATGCTAACATCGCGTTGGGCGAGGCCGCCTTTGGCATTGGATTCGGCTGGAAACACTGAGTGCCCACATTGCATACCATCCCGCAGTCGTTGCTGGGCGGCGTCCTCATCGGGGCGGCGACCACCGGCCTTCTGCTGGTCAACGGTAAAATCGCCGGGATCAGCGGCATCCTCAGCAACGCGACCTCTCGCCAAGCCGAAGGCTGGCAGTGGGCCTTCCTCGCCGGCCTTGTTGCGACCGGCGTGGCGGCGGCGGCGGCGGGGTCGCCGACACCAGCCGCCTTGCGCCATCCAGCCCTGTGGGTGCTTGGACTGGCGGGACTGCTGGTGGGCTTCGGCACGCGGCTCAGCGGCGGCTGCACGAGCGGCCACGGCGTCTGCGGGCTGGCGAACCTGTCGCCACGATCGCTGGCGGCGACGGTGACCTTCATGGGGGTCGCCGGCCTGATGGTCTTTGCAACGCATCATATCGAGCCGATCCGCCAATTGCTGCTGATAGGCGCGCGGCCATGAAGCTGCTGACCTCGGCCCTGTTCGGCGCCGTATTCGGACTGGGCCTGCTGATCTCGGGCATGACCGACCCGGCGCGCGTCCTGGGCTTCCTGGACGTCACCGGCGCCTGGAACCCGGCCTTGGCCTTTGTCATGGGCGGCGCCGTCCTGACCGCCGCGCCCGCCTTCGCCCTCGCTCGTCGTGGGGTGCGCCCCCTGCTCGGCGGCCAGATCGCCCTGCCCGACCGCTTCCGGTTCAACGCTGGACTGTTTGTCGGTGCGGCCATCTTCGGCCTAGGCTGGGGATTGGTCGGCCTCTGCCCCGGCCCGTCCCTGGTGCTCCTCGGGCAGGACGCCGGCGCCGCGGGCGTCTTCGTCATCTCGCTTGTCATCGGCAGCTGGCTTGCCCGCCGCCTCGGCGCCCATGCCGCCGGATCTGCGCCTGTCAGCCCCGATTAGCCCTGAGCAGGACGATCCGGATATCCTACCGGGATCGTTCCCTTTTGGCCCCTCCAAAATCTAGGCACCCGCGGCCTGCGCGCGCCCCGGAAGGGTGCAGATCTAGCCCGGCAGGTCAGAGAGGCTGCGGGCAGACGCATTTTAGAGGGCCGCGTCGGCCCCAAAGACCCATTGGTCGGAGACCGCGGGCCTAGCCGACTGAAGAGAGCCCACAATTGTCCATCACGCTACCTGCGGGGCCTAACCCATCCTACCAGCCGGCCCACCATTTTTCCTGGATCACGGAACCAATCGCCGCCTCGTGCGTAGGGCTCGAACAGCCCGAGCCGTAGCGGCCAGACGGGCGATCACGGGATTGGGAGATATCTATGCGCCTTCTTATTGCAGCGTGCGCGGTGCTGGCCTTGGGCTGCGCCACGGCGGCCCAGGCGGATCCGGATAAGGGCACCGTCGGCGGCGCGGCCGCCGGCGCGGTCGGCGGCGCGGTCGTCGCGGGTCCCGTCGGCGCAGTTGTCGGCGGCGTAGGCGGCGCGGTCGTCGGCCATCACGCCGAGAAGCATCACCCCGGCTGGTTCCATCACCACCACCATCATCACCATCATCACCATCATCACCACGACA
>PLSW01000362.1 GCA_003165275.1 Caulobacteraceae bacterium | reverse complement strand
GCCAAGTTCCACATGAAGATGGCGGAGCTGTCGGCCGACGTTAAGGGCTACGGGGCGCGGATCGGTGCTTTCACCTTTGACGTCTCGATGGGAATTCTCCGCGGCGTGCGGGATCTGTTCCGAGATCCGCTCGGTACGGTGGGCGAGATGTGGAAAAATCTGGTGGCGATGATTCAGGGCGGGATCAAATTGATCACCGGCCTCGGTCACAACGCGGCGGACGCCGTCAAGGGCGCGGCTGGTGCGGCCGGAAAGGTCGCCGGCAACATGGTGGGCGCCGCCGCGACCGGGATAGCCAAATTTACGGGTGCGGGAGACGCCAAGTCGATCGCCGCTTTCTTCCGCGCCAACGGCTTCGGGGCGGCCCAGGCGAACGGCATAGTCGCGGGCATGTTCGCCGAAAGCCATCTGAACGCGGGGGCTCGAAATCCAACGTCCGGCGCCTTCGGCCTTGGCCAATGGCTGGGCCCGCGTAAGGCGGACTTCGCCAAGCTGTTCGGCCATGACCTTAGGTCGTCCACTCGGGACGAGCAGCTGCGTTTCATGGTTTGGGAGCTGAAGAACAAGGAGAGCCGCGCCGGTCGCGCAATCGCCGGCGCGTCGACCTCAGGCGAGGCCCTGGACGCCTATGTCCGCCGCTATATGCGCCCCGCGGCGGGAATGGAAACCATGGGCGACCTGGCGCGCGGCGGCAGTCTCTTGGCCCTCTTGTCGGCCCAGGGTGGCGGAGCGGCGAACGCCGTTCGCCCCGGCGGGGGCACTGTGGATGTTAACGTCAGGGTCCAGCATGACGGCCGGTCGGCGACGGTGAAGACCGCCAGCACCGGCGCTGCCACCGCCCGGCCGCCGCGCATCGAGCGCAGCATGGCGAGCGTTCCCGCTTAAGCCGGTCGCGGATCCGCCACGTATTCAAAGCCCAACCATAGGATGGCGCCACATGTCTCGTACCGAAGCTAACCCAAACGCGCGACCTGCAGCGCCAATGCAGCCGGAGAAATCCGCATTTCGAGCTGCAGCGGAGGTCGCCGGCGATGTGGTCATCTTCAGCGAGGCCGCGCGCGACGCCTTGAACCAGGCGGTCGAAATCGATCGGGTGTTGGGCCAGCGGAGGTCGGCGCTCGCCGCGCTGAAAGCGACGGCCGCCGACGCCGAGGAGGCACTCCCGGCGGCGTTGGCGGCCGATGCCATTGACCAAGCCAAGAGCGGCGAAGCTGGCGGCGGATCCTACGCGGCGCTGCGATCGTCAGCCGATGACCTGGTGTCGAAAATGGAGATGGAAGAGGCGACAATCCGCGCGTTGGAGGGCCGCCGGCGTCAGTGCGATGATGAGGTCAAGTGGGCCGCCGCGAGGTTCCATAAGGCGCTGGACGGCTACAAGAGCGCGACCCGCTCTGCGTTTACAGTGGCGATCGCCGATGCGTTGACGACGGGTTCAAAGCCGTTGGTCGATCTACTCGCCCAGGGGCACGCTCTGAACAGCGCCCTCAATCAAAAATCATTCCTCGGCCCGTTGCTGGAGGGAATTCTAATCCCATCCGCGTTGGCGTCCCTTCCCGCGATGGTTCGGGGCCGGCGCGTGACCCTGCAGGATGACGACTATATCGATCTGGCGGTCGACTGGTCCGATTATCCGGGCGCTGGCGAGGTCTTCGAGGCGGCGCGCGGCCTTGGCGCGCTCGAGTTGCAGATTAGGGCATACCGGGAATTCACGCCGCCCCAGCTGGCCGCTGAGCCCTATGTGCGGCGCGGCGTTGAGGTCGCTGCCGGCCATGCGCCGCCGTCTCGAACCGGCCGCTGGTCGACCAGCCATTCCAGCCCAGCGAATGCGTCTCGGCCGGAAGCGCTGGCAGAAGTCGCCGCCCCGCCGCGGGCGCGACTTGAATCCTACGTCGTGCGGACGCCTGGCACGCCGGCGCCCGCCGCGGCGAAATGATTTCAACCCCGATCTGAGGACCAAATGTCAGAAACTGATCTTTCCCGCCTGCAGGCGATGGTTCGCGACGATCTGATTCCGGCGGACGAGGCCTTTACCGCTGCCATGGTCGCCGCCGAGCAGGCGAGGGAACGCTGTGTCGCCGCTCGCTCGCGGATCCTCGAAGCGCCGGAAGCCAAGAGCCTGGGCGCAATGCTCCGCCTGGGCGCGCGACTGTCGATCAATGAGTTTCGACGCGCCATTCCACCTGGGATTCGCGCCGCAACTGGCCACGCCGGGGCCCGCGATGGCCTCTCGCTCGCCGACGTTCATCGCCAGATCCTGATCCTGGAGCTCCATGGGCATGCCGGCGGCCAGCTTTAGAGCACGCCGGAGAAGGGCCGCAGCTCCGCCACGGTCAATGGCAGAGACTGCCGCTCTAGGCAGTCCAGATATTCGGCGACCGAAAAGGGCTGCCGTACCAGGCGCGCCCTGCAGCGCTGAGCGGCGATGACGACCAGCGATTGGTCCAGGCCGAATTGGTGCTGAATGAACTCGTCGGGGTGCTGCGCTTCAATGGCGTATGGCGCCAGCGCCGCATCGGGAAAATCGCGCAGATTGAACGTAATTATGGCGCTCGCGGCCGCCCTGATCGCTGCCGCCAGTACGTGATTATCGTCCGGATCGGGCAGGCTGAGCCCGGGTGTGATCGCCTCATAGCCGCTGACCAGGCAATCGGGGACAGCGGCGTTCATCAATTGGCGGGTTCGCGCCAGCTTTTCGGGCGACAAGTCGGGCCGATTTTCAATCAGGTTCCGTGTCCACTCGTCATGTATCTCGTCGGTCCATTTCGCACGAAAAAGCCCGCACACTGCCAATTCCAACAGGAAGTCGCGAAGTGGTGCGGGGTATAAGACGCAAGCGTCATAGACGACCGTGTAGTGTGATATTTTAATATCCCATGCCTTCGTCTTGGGCCTGGGCCGCCAGTTCAGCTAAGGCGGTGTTGCGGCGTTGTTCGAACTCGTCTCTATACGCGCACAGGTCCGAAAACTTGATCCGCCGGTGCGTGCCCGCACGATGGTGCGGAATCTTTTTCGCGTCGAGCAGCGAGACCAGGTGAGGCCGCGAGACGTTCAGGATGTCGGCGGCCTCCTGGGTCGTCAGCTCGGCATGGATGGGGATGATCGTGACCGCATTCCCCTGACCCATTTCCATCAGCAGGTGCGACAGAAGGCGCGTGGCGGCCTTCGGCAGGACGAGCTCATCGCCGTTGCCGAGCCGAACCGTCAGGCTCTCCTTGGCGGCCCGCGCAAGGGCTCGGCTTGCCGTCGCCGCCAGCTCGGCATCTTCGATCGATGGCATTGCCGTCGATGGTCTCTCTAAAAGTCCGTTCATAGCTCCGCTCTCCCACGGCTCGGAATATGCGTTCCGAGCACGCCAAACGCAATAACCGAAACGGATTAACGGTCCCTGAGTTGCGAATGGAGGAGTTTGGCACTGCGACCGGCGGTCGCGTGGCGAGCGGTCTGCCCGGTCGCCGCCAAATCATCTTCACTCGCGTCCGACACTTCATCGGACGTTCTCATGCCCGAACTATCCACTTTCTGGCCCGCCACACACAAGGGCCAACACACGAATCCAATCGGTGCGCCGCTTTGTGGCCTTCGCGGCGCGCCGGGCCCCCTTCGGGGCAGTAGCCGGCCGGTAGGGGTATCGGCCGCTCTGCCATCGGCACCGAAGGGGGCCAACCTTCCATCTATGCCGGCGCCCGCTGCCGGTTGCTCTGCATCACTCTCGCGTTCGGGCTGTCACCCGTGAGCGCGAACGACGCCAGGGGTGGCCTGGTCGACTTCCAGAGGGTGAATGCCGCGGCGCTACGGAGCGCCGAAGCGGTGGCGCGAGGGCTGTTGCCGGACGGCCGCAGGGAAGGCTCTGAGTGGGTCGCCAAGCCCCCGCACCGCGAATCGACCGGCCTGGGGAGTTTCAAGGTCTCGCTGACCAAGGGCGTCTGGAGCGACTTCAAAACCGGTGATCGGGGCGGCGATCTCGTCAGCCTCGCAGCCTTCGTCGCCGGGGTCAGCCAGCGCGAGGCGGCGCTGCGGCTGGCAGACCTCCTGGGGGTCGACCCGTTCCAATGAACCAGGATTGTCGCATCCTTCGAGACACCGAACGGTTTTCGCCCGCCCAGTGCCGAGCGGCCCGGGGGCTGATCAACCTTTCAGTCGCCGAGCTGGCGCTGCGGTCCAGTCTCGAGGTCGAGGCCATTGAGATCTACGAAGCCGAAGAGGCCGAGCTCTCGATTGACGAGCTCCTCATGCTCGGCAGGGCTTTCAACAAAGCGGGAGTCATCGCGAAAAGCCATTCCGGCTACGGCGACGGGGTCCGCATCGTTCGCTCGATGACGGCCGAGGCGCGAACGCCGTTCGCCTCGAGAGGCAATCGGCCAGGCTTCTACGCGATCGATCACGCGCAATTCGAGGGCAATGATGGCGAAGCCTGATGACGTCTTCGCCGGCGTGGGCAAAGCGCTCGGGTCAACATCAACAAAGCCAGTTGCAGCCGGCCGGTCGAAGCACGACGGCGAATGGGTGGCCGATGTTCCAGCCGACGCACCGCCGCGGCTCGAGGTTTCCAGGGGGCGACGCCCGGCGGCCTGGTGGACCTATCGGAACGCAGAGGGGGGCGTGGCCTTCTACGTCGCTCGCTTCAACGGTGAAGGCGCTGACAAGGATTTCGCGCCCCAAACCCTTTGGCGGGAGTCAGACGGTTTCAAGTGGCGTTGGCTGGGAGCGCCGGCACCGCGGCCACTCTATAACCTCCCAGGCTTGGCAAAACGAGCGGACAGCCCGGTTCTGATCGTTGAGGGCGAAAAGGCTGCCGAAGTGGCGGCCCGCCATTTCCCCGAATTTGTGGCGATGACTTGGCCGAACGGGGCCGCCGGCGTCAATTCTTCCGACTGGCGCGCGCTGGCTGGTCGCGAAGTGATTGTTATCCCGGACCACGACGAAGCGGGGCGCAAAGCGGCAGACCAAATCCGCAAGCGGCTCCTGGAGGTCGGGGCCACGTCAGCGGTGGTCATAACGCTCCCCAGTGGATTGCCGGAAAAGTGGGATGTCGCGGATCCTTGGACCCGCGATTTTAGCCTCGAAGATCTGACGTCGCTGATCGGGGCCGCCCGCCGCGTCGCCCCTACGTGCACGATATGGCCGAAGGGGATTGAATCCGACGCCCGCGGCCTTTGGTCAGTATCTCCTGGCAAGGGCGAAGACGGCGAACCCGCCGCCGACAAGCCGCCGGTGAGGCAAAAGCTGTGCGGCCCGCTGGATCTGGTCGGCAAGGTTCGCGACCACGAAAACGGCAACTGGGGCAAGCTCTTTGAATTTGCCGACTACGACGAGATTAAGAAGCGCATTCTCATCCAGGATGCAGACTTCGCGGGCGAGGCGCTTGACGTTCGCCGGCGTCTTCTGGCCGCCGGCCTGGAAATGCGCACCGACAAATTCGGCCGTGAAACCCTGGTAAAAGCGCTTCTAGGCGCCCAGACGCGCGGGCGAGCAAGGTTGGCGTTTACGTCGGGCTGGGCAGGCGACACCAGCTATATGCTACCGGGCGGCCCGATCGGGAGCAGCGTGGAGACAATGATCTACGCTGGGCCGCAGAAGGCCAGCTATCACGCTCAGGCTGGCGACCTCGATGTTTGGCGCGAAACGATCGCGGCCAAAGCTTCCGGGAATCACGTGCTCCTCTTTGCGCTCTCCTGCGCTTTCGCCGCGCCGCTGCTTCGGCCGCTGGGGGGCGAGGGCGGCGGATTCCATTTTCGCGGCAATGCCGGCGGGGGCAAGACAACGGCGCTCATCGCGGCTGGCTCGGTGTGGGGCGGCGGTGGCAACCAGGGATTCGTTCAGACCTGGAGCAACACCGGCAATGCAGTCGAAAGCATCGCACACGCCCACAACGACGGGCTCATGTGCTTCGACGAGATCAAGACCGTTGGCGCGGATGCGGCCGGCGATGTCGTCTACCGCCTAGCAACCGGCCAGATGAAGGGCCGCCAGAATTCAAACAGCGACCTTCGGGCGCGGGTCTCCTGGACCGTGCTGGTACTGAGCAACGGAGAGATGTCGCTCGCCGACCTCATGCGGTCCGGGAAAAACCGCGAGCGCGTTTATGCGGGCCAGGAACTTCGGCTGATCGACGTCGACGTCGAGATCCAGCGCGTCAATGGTCACGGGTCGGCCTGGCAGGCCATCCATGGCGCAATATCTCACGGCAAATTTTCCGACGGCCTGAAGGAAAATGCGCTTCAGCACTATGGGTGGGCGGGGCCAGTCTTCATTAAGCGGCTGGTCGACCAGCGGCCGGAAATGCTCAAGGCCGCTGACGAGCTGCGGCGCGCATTCGTCGCTGACGTGACAGAGATCGGCGATACCGGACAGATTTGCCGAGGCGCTGAAAGGTTCGCCCTGGTCGCTGCGGCCGGCGAGCTTGCCGCACTTTTGGACGTCGTGCCCTGGCGGTCTGGCGAGGCGTCCGCGGCGGCCGCATTTCTGTTCAAGCGCTGGGCCCAGGCCTTTGGTCGAAAACAATCCCGCGAGGACTTTGAGGCCATCCGTGAGGTGCGTGAATTCCTCGAGCGTTATGAACACTCACGTTTCCGCTGGCTGAAACCGGGAATGACTGAAGAGGAGGCGCTGGTCGAGGAAGAGCAAGATGGGGGCAAGCCCCGCCAGGGCGAGGCACGGTCGCTGGATCTTGCCGGATGGAAGTCGATCATGGACGGAAAGGGCCTGGTCTTTCACTTCAATCCTGAGTTCTGGAAGCGCCAGATGTTCCTGGGAATCGGAACAGCCGCCGCGACGAAGGCAATCAAAAGCGCCGGCTTTCTTGTCAGCGACAAGGAGCCGGGGCGCCTAACGCACAAGGTGCGCGTGCCCGGCGGTCCCACCCGACCCTTCTATTCTGTCGCCGCCAAGATCCTCGAGGGGGCTGTCGATGGCGATGACTAAGACTATGGCCGCCCTGTCGGTGCTTTGGCAGACCTATCGACCGGAAGCGGCGGCCGTCGACAGCATGGCATGCACCAGTGTCGAAACGAACGACTGGGAAGAACGCGCCGCCGTTTTAGAGTTTGAGGGCGGGCTGTCGAGGGCTGAAGCCGAGGGCCAGGCGAAGCGTGAGTTGGCAGGTGATGGTCAGCCGTGACGAACGCCGTTCGCCATCCCCCGCCGCTCAAGCGGCCGATCGGCGGCGCTCCGCTGGACCCCGGCGTCATGGCGGTGATCGAAGCCCTTGCGCGGGCCCAAGCCCGTAGGGACTATGCGGCAATGATGGCGCGACCGGCGCCGAAACCTACCAGCGACTGA
The DNA here is from genome assembly GCA_003165275.1 of Caulobacteraceae bacterium. Classification (GTDB taxonomy): domain Bacteria; phylum Pseudomonadota; class Alphaproteobacteria; order Caulobacterales; family Caulobacteraceae; genus Poindextera. The sequence goes on along the minus strand of PLSW01000362.1, from coordinate 10,892 downwards.
CTCCTCTCATGCGCGCCGCCCTTTATGCCCGCTACAGCTCGGATCGGCAGAACGAACGCTCGATCGATGATCAGCTCGCGGTCTGCCGCCGCCATGCCGAGGGGCGCGGCTGGTCCGTGGTGGCCACCTTTGCCGACGCCGCGATCAGCGGCTCGGCGATGGCCAACCGCCCTGGGCTGCAAACCCTTCTAGCAGCCGCGGGCGGCGGGGCCTTTGACGTCGTCCTGGTCGAGGACGAGGACCGGCTCGCGCGCAACCTCGAGCACCAGGCGAACGTCTTCAACCGGCTGAAGGCCGCCGGCGTAGCGATCGCCACCCTGGCCAGCGACAAGATCGGCATCCTGGAAGTCGGCCTCAAAGGCGTCATGGCCGAGCTCTACCTGGTCAACCTCAGCCAGAAGACCAGCCGCGGCATGCGCGCCAACGCCGAGCGCGGCGCGGCCACCGGCTCACGCCTCTACGGCTACCGCTCCAGCCCCGGCGGTGACATGGCCATTGTGCCGGAAGAGGCCGAGACCATCCGCCGGATCTTCCGCGCCTACGCCGGCGGTGTCACCGCCCGCGACATCGCCGCCGAACTGAACCGCGAGGGCGTGCCCGGCCCGCGTGGGGGCACCTGGAGCGCTAGCACCGTCAACGGCGACTCCACGCGGGGCAATGGGATTCTGCGCACCGAGCTCTATGCCGGCGTGAAGGTCTGGAACCGCGTGACCATGCGCAAGGACAACGCCACCGGCAAACGCCTGCCGATCAAGAAGCCGCCGTCGGAATGGAAGCGGGCGCCGGCCGAGGCCCTGCGCATTGTGGATGCGGCTCTATGGGACCAGGTGGGCGCACGCCAGGCCAAAACCGGCGGCACGGCCGCCGGTGCACGCGCCTACGCCAACACCCGTAAGCCTGGCCTGTTCACTGGGCTGCTCAAGTGCGGCTGCTGCGGCTTCAATTATACGATCTACACGACCGATCGGCTTATCTGCGCCGGCTTCCGCGAGCGCGGCACGGCCGTCTGCACCAACCGCCGCACCCTTAGCCGCGCCCAGGTCGAGGCCCGCGTGCTCACTGGCCTGCGGACCCAGCTGCTGCAGCCCGAAGCGGTCGCCGCCTACGTGCGGATCTATCACGCTGAATGGATGAAGCTGGCCGCCGGCCGCGCCGATCGTCGTCGCCCGCTCGAGCGCCGCATCGCCGAGCTGACCCGCACTGAAGGCCGCTATGTCGACGCCGTCGAATCCGGCCTGGCAACACGCGCCATGCTCGAGCGAGCCCGCGCCGCGGAGACGGAACGCGACGTGCTCGAGGCCCAGCTCGCCGCCCTTACCGCCGAGGACGCCGAACCGGCCATCACCCTGCATCCCAACGCTGCTGACCGCTACGCCGCCCTGATCGGCCAGCTGCAGGCCGGCCTCGCCGGGCTAGCCGAAGACCCGGCCAGCGCCAGCGCCGCCCGCGAAGCCCGCGACGCCATCCGCGCCCTCATCATCAAGATCACCCTGACACCACAATCAGACGCCGCAGGCGCGCCAGTCGACATCTCCCTCACTGGTGACTTGGCGAGATTCGTGGACCAGGGAGAACAGGCGTCGAACGGAGTAGTTGGTCCGTGTGGTAGCTGGGGGCGGGATCGAACCGCCGACCTGTGGGTTATGAAACCCCTGATAATGCAACCCAGTGTTACGCGAACGAACCGGCTGAACCTATAATAACGCTGTAAAAACAAAGAACCTGTGTTTCGTATGGTTTGAGCGATGATCGGCCAGTTGCAACCCTTTGTGCCCCATCTGTGCCCCATTTTTCGCTGGGGCACAGCGCCCAACCCCACGAGAAACACCATGGCCGTCCGCCTCACCGACAAACAGGTCGCCGCGATTATGCCCGCCGCGGGAAAGCGAGCTGAGGTGTTTGATGTTCAGGAGCCCGGGCTGCTGCTGCGGGTTTCCGATGGAGGCCGCCGGACCTGGTTTTTTCGCTACCGCGTCGCCGATGGCCGCCAACCACGTCTGAAGCTTGGGACCTACCCCGCGACGGGGATCGCCGATGCGCGCCGCAAGGCTCAGGAAGCCCGCCGAATTGTCGAAGCGGGCGATGATCCGGCGGAGGTGGAGCGCCGCGCCGAGGCCGAGGCCAGAAGTCGCACGGTTCGAACCTATGACGATCTTGTCGAGACCTATTTCAGCGCCTGCGAGGCTGGGACGTGGAAACCCAAGGGAAAGCCGAAAAAGCTCCAGACCCTGACCGCCGAGCGCGCGCTCTATGCGCGACACGTCAAAAGAGAGATCGGCCGTCGACCGCTCGCGGAGATTGGGCGCGGCGAGGTGAAGGCGGTCACCCGCGCCATGCTGGCCAAGGGGATCACCACCCAGTCAAACCACGCTCACGCCCTCATTCGGCAAACGTTTTCGTTTGCCGTTGAGGAGGAGCTGGTTGGTATCAATCCGGCGATGGGAATGGCTTCGCCGGCGCCGAAGCGTGCGCGGGAGCGCGTCCTTCGCGACGCCGAGTTCAAGGCGTTCTGGTCCGCATTGAGCTCTCCGAGCGGCCTAGTCTATGATGACGGCCAACCGCTGTTGATCAGTGATGGGGTGGCGATTGCGCTCAAGTTGACCGGCCTGCTGCTTCAGCGCCGCGCAGAGATCGCAACGATGCGCCGGGATGAGGTGGACCTCGAACGAGGTCTGTGGGTGATGCCAAGCCAGAAGACCAAGAACGGCAAAGCCCATGCCGTTCCCCTGGGCTCCGCCTCGGTGGCGCTGATCGCCGAGGCTCAGGAGATCAGCGCAACGCGCAATTCGCCCTTCGTGTTTCCCTCGCCGCGCGACAGGATGACGTCGGTGCACCCGGACGCGCTGACGCGAGCGATGGGTAAGACGATGAAGGCGCTGGGCCTGCCGCTCGCGGGACCGCACGATCTGCGACGCACTGGCGCGAGTGTCATGGCGAGCGAGCGGGGCGGGGTCAGCCCGTTTGTCGTGAGCCAGGTATTGAACCACACAACGGACGCCGGCGGCGGCTCGGCCACCACCCGTCGCCACTACAATTTGCGTCTGTACGCTGACGAAAAACGCAGGGCCTTGGTGATTTGGCAGGGTCTGCTGCTGGACATTGTCGGCGAACGCGAGACCAGGCCGATGGGCGAGGCCTGTGCATGAGGGGCGCTGTTCTCGCTCATCGTTTGAACGGTCAAGCCCCGGCGTTGGCGCAGGTTTCCCGCCGCGGACCGATGTGCACGTTCGCGCACATTCTCTCAAGTGCACGATTTTTCACATCGACAAAAGCGAACGATTGTGCACATACTGTGATGTGATCAATCGTGCACACGGCGGCTATGCCATGCTCATCAACACGCCACGCGATCTCGGTTCGGCGATCCGCGAACGCAGGAAAGCCCTTGGCTTGGATCAAATCGAACTTGCCGACCGTGTTGGTGCGAGCCGCCGTTGGCTGATCCAAGTCGAGAACGGAAAGCCCGGGGCGTCATTCGGACTGCTGTTGCGAACAATGCACGCGCTCGGCATGCAGATGGAGGTGCCGACAGAGCGAGAGCCTACGAGCGCCTCAGAGGAGCCATTGACGACCCCTGATCTCGGCGCGGTCCTGGCTCGCGCGCGCCGGAGCGCTACGCCCGAATGACACACCTTGTCGTCCTGATGAACGGGGTCGAAGCCGGGCGCCTCGAATATGAGCGTGGGCGCCTCTCCCTGACCTACGATACTCGATGGCGAGACCGTCGTGGCGCCCTCCCTATCTCACTGTCTATGCCCCTGATGGCTGGCGTCCACACAGGCGCCAACGTGGGCGCCTTCGTTTGGGGTCTGCTCCCCGACAACGAGCAGATCATTCAGGAATGGGCGCGTCGGTTTCATGTGAGCTCACGACAGCCATTTGGACTGATCGGCGCGGTTGGCGAAGACTGCGCTGGGGCTGTCCAGTTCGTCACGCCGGATCGTGTAGCGGCAGTCTTGAGCGGGGAACTCGACGGTGTGGCGTGGCTTTCGACTGCCGAGGTCGCCGAGCGGCTCGCGGGCCTTAGAACCAACCGAGGCGCGTGGCGACGGGCCGGCGACAGAGGGCAGTTCAGCCTTGCGGGCGCCCAGCCAAAGATCGCCTTGATCCAACAGGACGGTCGATGGGGCATCCCCACAGGTCGGGTGCCGACGACGCACATCCTGAAGCCGCCCTCGACCGATCTCGAAGCGCACGCCGAGAACGAACATTTCTGCTTATCGGTCTTAGGGCGCCTTGGCCTGCCGGTCGCCCAATCCTCCGTGCAGTGCTTCGACACCGAGGTCGCCATCGTGGTCGAGCGGTATGACCGACTGGCAACCGAACGCGGAATCATCCGCATCCATCAGGAGGATTTCTGTCAGGCCCTAGGCGTGATGCCTGATCGCAAATACCAGAACGAGGGTGGCCCCGGTCTGCGCGAAATCATCGCCCTGATTCGCGAGGTGTCGGAGGCGCCACAGGAAGACGTGGCGACCATCGTCGACGCCACGATCTTCAACTGGATCATTGGGGGGGCCGACGCCCACGCTAAGAACTTCTCTCTCCTGCTGACGGCCAGCGGCCGGGCCCGGTTGGCCCCCATCTACGATGCCGCCAGCGTGTTGCCCTACGCACCGCAGGTGCAGTTCCAAGACGTGAAACTCGCCATGAAAATCGGCGGGGAATACCGACTGAGCGAGATCGGGCTGCGGCATTGGGGCCGGTTCGCGGACGAGAACCGAATCGACTCCGATCAGGTTCGCTCGCGCATCGCGGCGATGGCCGATCAACTGCCTGATTTGGCGGTCGCGGTCCGCAACCAGATCGCCGATGGTGGCGACGCTCATTTATTGATCGACAAGCTCGCCGCCGTCTTTGCTGACCGGGCCAAATGGGTGAAGGGTCAGTTGGCGCGCACCGCTAAGGGAGGCTGACAACGCCGAGCAAGTTCAACGTGAAGCCGACAGCTAGGCGCAGCCATTTCGAACGCCGAAGCAAATCGTCGCGCGATCCCGGGCCTCAGCGAAGACCATAACGCATAGGTTGCGGTTATTTTGAAATCCGGCACCTTCCACGATTGAGGCGCCGATGCGCTATCCGCGCACGGGATGTCAGCCGGCCGTCCGGCGCGGTCGTAAGGGAGACTTGTGCTTGAGATCTGGCGGCTACGTCTCGATTGAAACTGCGCTGCGCAGATACGCAAACGTCGAAAGCGCGCAAAGCCTGGAGACGTTTCTCGGCCAGGAGGTCTGGCGCGGCCTTGTCGGTCCGGCCAAGACCTGGCACGCGGCCTATTTGGCTGGCGACACGCTGGGCGCGATTGGCGTTGCGCTGTTTGGGCTGGCCATTGGCCTGCTCGCGGCCAATATCGGGGTCCTGGACGTCGCGATCGCGCTGACCGGCTTTGTGATGGTGTTGCCTTGGGTTTGGTTCGCCAGAAGCCGCCAGTCGCTCGATCGCGGTGAACTATTGCGGCGCGCGACCGGCGCTGCGGAGCGCCCGTGTCGGCTGTTCCTCCGCTTTCACCTCCTGACAATGACCGGCAGGATCGTGGTCTATGAGCCCTCCGGCGTTGCCTGGCGCCGCGGTAGGGTTCGGCCGGTCGAAACGACGCTCTTTGAGAGCGACCATGGATGGCTGGCGTTGCTGGGTTCCGAGCGTGGGCATCTTCGCGTTAAGGCCAATAGGCTCCGGCATTTGGGACGCGAGCTCTTTGTCGATTGGAGCGCGATTGAGGCGGACGCCGGGTTGGCCGGTGAGTTACTCCTTCTGAGGGCGCACCACGACCCATCATCGCTGGTGGACCTGGACAGGCCGCAGACGGACGCCCTTCGCGAACGCCTCCACCAGCTGGGCGGCCTGGACAGTAAAATGCTGGAGGCGTTCGAGGTGTTGGAGCGTTACCGGGCCGCCTACCGTGAGCGACCGCAGAAGGAATATGCGCTGCAGAGCGCCGCGGTGACGAGAGCCGAGCAACTGCGTCAGGCGGGGCTCAAGTTTGACGCCACCAACGCCTCCAGAGAGCGGCAGATCATCGACGGCAAGAACGAAGCGGTCCATCGCCGGCTCCATGCGGCGGTCGATAAGCTATTGAAAATGGATGATTAAGTTTTCTTGAGATTGCCTGCGGGCGAATAAGCTTCGGTCTAGTTGATCGTGCGCGCGCCGCCCCGGACAGGCTGCAACACTGCCCGGCGTCATGCAGCGCAAGGGATCATCATGCGACTTATTCGCCTTTCGGAAGTTTTGCGGATTTCAGGACTCGGCTCGCGGACGACAGTCTGGCGCGCCGTGCGAGACGGACGCTTTCCGTCGCCGGTCTCGGTCGGCCCTAACCGGATCTGTTGGCGCGCCGATGAGGTCGAAGGGTGGATCGCGGCGCTTCCGCGCCGGCACTATGGAGCCGGCGGGGGTCAATGAGCGGGCGGGCTTGACGCAGGCCCCAGGATCACGATCGCGGAAGTCTTACCGAGTCAGGGAATCTGACCGTTCGGGAGGACTAGCGCCTGACGCGGATTTGGTCGCGTAGGCGTAGGCGGTTCGTGGGGCTGCGAAGCGAGCCGCCACGGACACCGGGGCAGTTCATCGTCTCAAATACCCATTGCGAGGCGCCCGCTCAAAGGGGCCGGCCGAGGCATCATCAAAGGATGTCCCCGATCTCGACCGATGTCGGCGGTTTGGCGGAGATGTTCAGGCGATAGCGCGTGGATTTGTGCTCGCCTGCACGCAGCAGCGCCCCCATCGCCACCAGCGCCGCCAGGTCGCGCGTCGTCGTCGCGGTCGGCGCGCCGGTGATGCGCATGTAGTTGGCGGCGCTCAAGCCGCCAATAAACCCCTCCGGCCCTGCCTCGAATATGCGAAGCAGGGCCCTCTCCTGGCGGGGGTTGAGCTGGCTGCGCAGGCGCTCCATCAGGCGAGACTTTTCGAGAATGAATTCGACATGCTGGAGCGTGCGCCGCTGCGCCTCCAGCGCCTTGGCGGCGAACCACAGGAGCCAGTCCGTGATATCGAGATCGTGGTGGGCGCGTTCGAGCGCCGCGTAGTAGGCCTTGCGGTGTTTAAGCAGGGTGCTCGCCATGCCGGTGACGGCGGGGGTCGAAAGCCCCTGAGCCAGGATTTTCTCACTAATCGCGCGACCGATCCGGCCGTTACCATCTTCGTAGGGATGGATGCTCTCGAACCAGATGTGGGCGGCGCCGGCGCGCGCGACCGGCGCCAATGTGGTCGGCCCCTGCGGCGCGCTACGTTCCAGCCAAGTCCAAAAGGCGGCCATCTCCCGGGCCACCTCGGACGACGGCGGAGCCTCAAAGTGAACCTTGGGCGCATGGAGCGGCCCGGAGACGATCTGCATGGGTTCGTCGTGCGTGCGATATCTGCCTGTGTCCTTGAGATCGGTGCGGCCGTTTGTGACGAGCCGGTTCCACCGGTGTAGGGTCGCCTCCGTCAGCGGCGAGGAGACCTGCTCGTAGAGGTCGACCGTCATCTCCGCGATGCCGGCTTCGGCGGGCTTGGCGCGACGGTGATCGCCGCCGAGGCCCAGATGTTTGCGGATTGATGATTGAACGCTGTCGCGGTCGAGCGCCTCACCCTCGATCGCTGAGGTGTCGATGGCCTCGTGGCTCATCAGCTCTATGCTGAGGCCCTCGCGCTCGCCGGCGCTCAGATGTTTCGACGCCCCAATGACGACGCCAGCGCCTTCCGCAAAAAGCGCCTCCGCCCGCAAGAGCTTACGCCCATCCCATGTAAAGGTGGGCCATTCTTTCCGCTGCCAGTTCCAGGTCATGATCGACATATAGCCGATTTGTCGATCAACTTATCCCCAAATCGCGATCGATAAGTGAGCCTCGAATCGATCACGGCCCTTCGCGAATGGGGAACGGGGTGCGCGTGAAAACACCCATGAACAGACTCAACAACACCCAAAATTCCTCTCACTGCCACCTCGCCGGGTTGGCGGCAAAGGAGAAGGGAGTGAGGTCGGGCTCTGGTGAGGCAATAGCGCCGCGGGATCAGGGGTGTTGACATGTTCTTGTTTTGTTCTCAACTGGATCTGGAGGTGGACCATGTCCCTCAGACCCATAGTTGAAGCGCTCGGGGGCGATCTCTACGATCGGGGCTACCGGGCCAATATCCCCGCGCCAGGCCATAGCGGCGCGGACAGGTCAGTGTCGCTGATGCTCCGGCAAGGCCGCATCATCGTCCACACCTTCGGCGACGGCGACTGGCGCGCTGTCCTTGATCACCTGCGGGCGCTCGGCCTGGTCGACGGCCACAGCGCGCCGATCTTCACGCCGAGCACGATGGCCAAGGCGCCGATTGGCGTCATCACCGCGTCGGCCGTCGAGCGCTTGGCCGCTGCTCGGCGGATCTGGGAGTGCGGTCGGCCGCTTCTCGGCTCTGTCTCCGAACTTCATTGTCGATTGCGCCAAATCGCTCGCGCCTTGCCCGGTCCTGGGACCGCGCGCCACAATGGCGACACGCCAGTGTCCGTCTACGGCGCCAACCGCTTTCGGCGGCCGGCGCTACTTGTTGGCGTCACGGACCCGCAAGGCGGGTTCACGGCCGTAGAGGTGACTTATCTGTTTCCGAACGGGCGCCGTGCGATCGATATGCGCCTCTCCCGTAAGACGGTCGGGCTGGTCCCGCCCGGCGCGGCCACGCGGATCGACCCAGCCGCGCCGGAAATGCTGGTGGCGGAGGGTTTCTTCACCACCCTGTCGGCGAGCGAACGATTTGGATTGCCTGCCTGGGCGCTGATGTCGACGCGCAACCTGCGCAACTGGACGGCTCCTGAGGGCGTCCGCTCTGTGCTGATCGCCGCCGATCGCGGCAAGGATGGGGAGGCCTCAGCCGAGGTCCTGCGCCTGCGTCTCTTGCGCCAGGGCGTTCGCGCCCAGGTCGCCCTGCCGCCGGACGGCTTCGGCGACTGGAACGAGGCGGCCGCACCCGACTCTGGCGGGCCGGCGGCAGGACGTGTTCGGGGCTCGGCGCCTTCAAAGGCTGAAAGGTAGGGCGAAGTTGGGTGCGCTTCCAAGGGCAGGATGAGCCTCGCCTAACGCGCTGGACCTGATCCAATGACCAAGATCGTAACGCCCGCCGACGCCTCAGGCGCCAACGGCCCGAAGGGGCCGATCCAGATCCTCGTGCCGTACTGTGACCTCGGCGTCGCGCCAGAGAACATCCGCGTCAACGAGCCGGCCGATCCCGACATCCCACAGCTGGCCGAAACCATAGCCGTCGCCGACGTTCTGGTGGCGCTCTGCGTGCGACCGGGGCGCAAGGGCGAAAGGCCCTATTTGGCGCTGGACGGCCGTCGCCGGCTGTTGGCGCTGGATCTGCTGCTGGAGCAGGGCCGGATCGACCCCGCCCACCCTGTTCGCTGCGACGTCTTTGTGTCACCGGCAGCTCAGGCCGCCGCGGCGGTGCTGACCAATGCCGAACGCCATCCCGTCCACATCGCCGACGTGATCGTGGCCATCGGCAAGATGGGCAAATCGAAGATGGCGCCCGCCGATATCGCCAAGGCGCTCGGCTATCACGAGGTTGAGATACGCCGCTTGACGGCTTTGGCGGGGCTCCACGCCAAGGCGATCAAGGCCCTCAAGCTGGGCAAGATCACCCTCAAACAGGCGCGGCAGTTGGCGCGCATTGGTGACAGCAAGGAACAGGGTGATATCGCCCAGACCGCTATCGATGGTCACCTTCAGGACTACCAGCTGAGCAACCGGGTCGAACGCACACGCACCGATGTGGGCGATGTGCAGGTGGCCCTGGTTGGGTTGGATCGCTACGTCGCCGCCGGCGGCCGGGTCGAGAGCGACCTGTTCGGCGAACTGCCGGACGTGCTGCTGGATCCGGACAAGCTCACCGACCTCTGGCGCGAGCGGACCCGGTCGGTCGTGGCGGGGCTCGAGGCGAGCGGCCTCAGCGTCTTTGTCGCCGGCGAGAAGGGTTTCCGGGCGCCGGACGGCTTCTTCCACCTGCCCTTCGTCCATCAGGGCGACATGTCCGACGAGACCAGGGCTGCATATCGTGCGGCGCAGGACATCGTGGGCGCCGCCTTTGCCTCTCTGAAGGGTGTCGATCTTGCCAGCGTTGAGGCGGACGCACCGATCTTGGCCGTCCAGAAGGCCAGGATGGAGGCCGCCCAACTGGGGCTGGGCCGCGCCACCCTGGGCGCGGTGATCCTGTTCCCCGACGCCGAGTCCGGCCTTGCCGCCACCTTCTTCGCCAATCCGGAACCGGAGGCCGAGGTGTCCGACGAGAACGATGATGGTGAGGCCGACAGCCGGTTCGCGCCGTCGCCGGGTTCGGGCCGGCCCTACGGTGATGTCGAGATTCCCCGAGCCGACGTCGACGTTGAGGGCGCGAGCCATGTGCTCCACGAGACCCAGACCGACGTGGCGACGCGCGGTCTGATCCGGGACTTGGCGGACAATCCCGGCGCCGCGCTGACCGCCCTCCTGGCGCAGCTGTTCAAGCACCTGGCCCTGCACGGCGGCGTCTCGGCCGAGGAATCCGCGGTGACCATTTCGGCGACCCGCTACTCGCGGGCTCATACGCCGGCCATCCCGGCGCTGGATGGTGAGGTGCGTAGTCGGCTGGAGGCGCGGCGGGACGCCTATCGGGCGTCGGGCCTTCGACCGATCGCCTGGGTCGAGACCCTGGCTCACGGTGAGAAGATGGCCCTGCTCGCCGAGCTGGTCGCCATCTCGCTCAACGTCCGTGAGATGCGCACCACCTCGATCCGCCACTCGGCCCGCGCTGAAGCTGCCGAGATCGACGAGCTCTGCGGCGCCGACATCGCCGCCCACTGGACTCCGGACGCGGGCTATCTGGCGGTCCACGGCAAGAAGCAGCTGATGGGCCTGCTCACCGAGATGGAGGACATCCGAGATTTCCCTGAGGAC
>PLSW01000400.1 GCA_003165275.1 Caulobacteraceae bacterium | reverse complement strand
CCCGCACCAGCGCGCTCGAAAACGTGGTCCTGCCCCTGCTGTATGGCGAGGCGGTTTCGCTGACGGCCAAGGCGCGCAACGAGCGGGGGCGCGAGGGGCTGGCCGGCGTCGGCCTCGCCGACCGCGAGCGCAGCACGCCGAGCCAGCTGTCCGGCGGACAGCAGCAGCGNNGAGCCGACCGGCAACCTCGACACCCGCACCTCGCACGAGATCATGGACATCATCCGCAAGCTTAATCGCGAGCAGGGCGTCACGGTGATCCTGGTTACCCACGAGGCGGACATCGGCGCCTATGCCGACCGTATGATCGTGATGCGCGACGGCAAGATTATCACCGACGAACGGCAGAAGGCGGTCGCGCCTGATGGCTCCCCGCCAGATGAGGCCAAGGCGCCCGCGCCAGCCAAGCCGGTCGCCGCGCCCGCGCCGGCCGACGGCGGCGCGGACTTCCGCCTGGCGTTCCTGTCGATGATCTTCTCGGCCTCGCTGCAGGCCCTGGCGCGCAACAAGCTGCGTTCGGCCCTCACCATGCTGGGCGTGTTCATTGGCGTGGCCGCCCTGATCGCCATGGTGGCTGTCGGCGACGGCGCCAGCGCGGCGGTGAAGAAGCAGCTGGAAAGCCTGGGCACCAACATGGTGGTGGTGCAACCCGGCGCCACGACAGCCGGCGGCGTTCGCGCCGGCGCAGGCAGCGCCTCGACCCTGACCGTGACCGACGCCGCGGCGATCTTGCATGACGATCCGGCCGTTCAGGAAGTCGGCTATCTGGCCCGCCAGAGCGCCCAGGTCGAATATGGCGATCAGAACTGGAGCACGGCCATCCAGGGGGTGACGCCCAGCTATATCGACATCGTCAGTTGGCGCATTGCCGAGGGCGCCACCATAACCGATCAGGAAAACGACGCCGCCGATACGGTCTGCCTGATCGGCCAGACCGTCTACCAGAACCTGTTCGGGCCCGGCGTGAATCCGATCGGCGCTGTCATCCTGATAAAAGGGGTGCCCATGCGCGTGATCGGGCTCCTCGTCGGCAAGGGGCAGACGGGATACGGACAAGATCAGGACGACGTGGTGCTGATCCCGTTCAACACCGCCGAGCGCAAGGTTCTGGGGGTCGCCACGCCGCAATCCTCGCAGAACCTGATCAGCGCGGCCTATCCGCCGGCGGCCAATGCGTTCGGCCTCAATCCTGTCATCACCGGCTACGTCAACAGCCTATATGTCCAGGCCGGGAGCCCGGATCTGGTGAACACAGCGATCAGCCAGGTGACTGCCACCCTGGCCAAGCTCCATCATATTCAGCCCGGCCAACCCAACGACTTCAGCGTGCGCAATCTCAGCCAGATCGCCGAGACGCAGGAAAGCTCCAGCGCCGTCATGGCCGCGCTCCTGGCCATGGTCGCCTCCATCTCGCTGCTGGTCGGCGGCATCGGCATCATGAACATCCTGCTGGTGTCGGTGACCGAGCGCACGCGGGAGATCGGCATCCGCATGGCCATCGGCGCGCGCCGGCTGCAGGTGCTGCTGCAATTCCTGATGGAATCGGTGCTGCTCAGTGTCACCGGCGGGGCCGCCGGCATTGTCGTCGGTGTGCTGGTGTCGTTCGTCATTTCCGCCGTCGCCCACTGGCCGATCCAGGTCTCGGTTCCCGCGGTCCTGGGCGGCTTCCTGTTCTCCGCGGCGGTCGGCATCTTCTTCGGCTACTATCCCGCGCGCAAAGCCGCCAATCTCAATCCGATCGACGCCCTGCATTACGAGTAAGACGACGGCAACTTCCGAAATGGTCCGTTAAACGCCGCTCTGCTGCTGTAGACGCTTCGCGGATCGAATTGATCGATCGGCTGCAGCACGGGTCGGAATAGCGCTAGCTGGAATCGCCAATGGCCGCCCCCTCTCTCCGGAACTACTCGGCAAGATGAACGCCTATTGGCGCGCCGCTAATTACCTGTCGATCGGACAGATTTACCTGCGGGCCAATCCTTTGCTCGAGGAACCGCTGACGCGCGATCACATCAAGCCGAGCCTGCTGGGCCATTGGGGCACCACCACCGGCCTCAATTTCATCTATGTCCATCTGAACCGTAAGCGGAGCCCTGAGCCCACCTAGCGGCGCCTGCCGGATATCTGGATGCTCGACGCCCTGATCGCAGGCGAGCCTAGTTCCATGACGATGCCATCTGATGATGCCATGCCGGCGGGCTATCCGGTGCGCCGGATGGAGATTTTCACGGGTGCTGGGCATCGTCGGGCGTGGTCGGCCGAGGCCAAGGCCCAAATCGTGGCGGAGAGCTACGGCGATGGGGAGACGGTCTGCGCGGTGGCGCGGCGCCATGGCCTTGCGCCGACGCAGTTGTTCACCTGGCGGCGGGAAGTGCTCAAGACGGCCGTGACGCCAGCCGTGCCTCTGTTCGCACCTGTGGTGTTGGAGGCGGCGCCCGGGGCGCCGGCGCTGGCGCGTTCCAGACCGCCACGCCGCAAGGCCCGACACGGCCGCGACGGCGGCATTGAGCTGGAGATCAACGGCGTCACCGTCCGGGTCGGACGCGGGGCCGAGGCCAAGACCATCGCCGCCATTATCCGCGCGCTCAAGGCGGAGCGGTGATCGGTCCTTCCGGCGCGGTCCGGGTGCTGGTGGCGACGAAGCCGGTGGATTTCCGCAAGGGATCGGAGGGCCTGGCGGCGCTGGTGAAGGAGCAGATGCGGGCCGATCCGTTCAGCGGCGCGATCTTTGTCTTCCGCGCCAAACGGACGGATCGGATCAAGCTAATCTTCTGGGACGGCACGGGCCTTTGCCTTTACGCCAAGCGATTGGAGGATGGGGAGTTCCGCTGGCCCAAGGTCCAGGACGGCGCGATCCGCCTGACATCGGCCCAGCTCGGCGCCTTGCTGGAGGGGCTGGACTGGCGGCGTGTCCATCAGGGCCGGCGGATCCAGACGCCCATCGCCGCAGGGTAGGATTGTACCTGCGGCAGGATGACTCACCTCGCATGCGGGGGCGCCACAAGCGCGTTTTGATGTGCTGTAATCTGGGCCATGACGGTGCTTACCGACACCCTTCCGGATGACGTGGCCGCGCTCAAGGCGATGGTTCTGGCCGAGCGTGCGCGGGCCGATCGGCTGGCCCAGATCATCAAGGAGATGCAGCGCCACCGCTTCGGGCGCCGGGCCGAGACCTTGCCGCTGGACCAGATGGAGCTGGGCCTGGAAGAGGTCCAGCAGGTGGAAGCCGCCGAGGCCGCTGAGCTTGAGACGACCGATCCCCAACGCCGCGCCGCCGTAGCGGTCAAGCGTCGGGCTAACCGCGGATCGCTGCCCGCGCACCTGCCGCGGATCGAGACCATCGTCGATATCGAAGACAAGACCTGCCCCTGCTGCTCGGGCGCGCTGCATCCCATCGGCGAGGACCGCGCCGAGCGGTTGGATATCGTGCCGGCCCAGCTTCGAGTGCTGGTGGTGCGCCGGCCCAAATACGCCTGTCGCGCCTGCGAGGATGTGGTGGTCCAGGCCCCGGCGCCGGCGCGGCTGATCGAGGGCGGTCTGCCGACGGAGGCGACCGTGGCCCATGTCGTGGTCAGCAAGTACGCCGATCATCTCCCGCTTTATCGCCAGGCCCAGATCTATGCCCGTCAGGGGATCAAGCTGGATCGCTCCACCCTGGCGGATTGGACTGGCCGGGCGGCCTTCCTGCTGCGGCCCGTCCACGAGCGGCTGCTTGCGACGATCAAGCGATCGTCCAAGCTGTTCGCCGACGAGACCACCGCGCCGGTGCTCGATCCCGGACGTGGTCGGACCAAAACGGGCCAGCTCTGGGCCTATGCGCGTGATGATAGACCATGGGGCGGGACCGATCCGCCGGCCGTGGCCTATGTCTATGCTCCGGACCGCAAGGCCGAGCGGCCCATCGCCCATCTGGCCGGCTTTACTGGCGTGCTGCAGGTCGATGGCTATGGCGGCTATCGTCCCTTGACCGAGGCCGGCCAGGTCCAGCTCGCCTTCTGCTGGGCCCATGTGCGCCGCCGCTTCTATGAGCTGGCCGTCGCCGGCCCCGCACCAATCGCCGCTGAGGCCCTGGAGCGGATCAAGGCGCTCTACGCCATCGAGGCCGAGATTCGCGGCCAGAGCTCGGACGCCCGCCGGGCTGTCCGGCAGGATAAGGCTCGGCCGCTGATCGAAGCTCTGGAGCCCTGGCTTCCGGCCAAGCTTGAGACCATCAGCCAAAAGACCAAGCTGGCCGAAGCCATCCGATACGCACTGTCGCGTTGGGCAGGCCTGACCCTGTTCCTGGACGACGGCCGCATCGAGATCGACAACAACATCGTCGAGCGCTCCATCCGCCCCCTGGCCCTGACGCGCAAGAACGCCCTGTTCGCCGGCTCGGACGGCGGGGCCGAGCACTGGGCGATCCTCGCCTCCCTGATCGAGACGGCCAAGCTCAACGACATCGATCCCCAGGCCTATCTGACCGACATCATCATCCGCATTGTCCAAGGCCATCCCCAGAGCCGGATCGACGAGCTGATGCCCTGGCGCTTCAAGACTTAAGCGCGCAACGTCGCCCAGGGCTGGTCTCTTCAGCTCAAGGAAGCACGCCATGAGCCAAGCCGGGTCCCAACTGGGCTTCCTGAAGACGTTGACCTGGACTCATGTCGCGCTGATCGTCGCGGTCCTGGTTGGCAGCGGCCTGCTGGTCCAGCTGGTGCGCTGGGTCGCCCGCCGCGTGGCCGACAGTGCGCCATCTCATCACCGCCTGCTGATCCTGCGCCTGACGCCCGTGGCGCGGCTGGCGATCGGCATGGCGACCCTCGTGATCATCATCCCACAACTGGTCGAGCCCACGTTCGAGGACGTCGTCGCCCTGCTGGCCACCGTCGGCCTGGCGCTGGCCTTCGCCCTCAAGGACTATGTCAGCTGCCTGATCGCGGGCTTTGTCACCATCCTGGAGAACACCTACCAGCCCGGCGACTGGATCGAGATGGACGGGGTCTATGGCGAGGTGAAGGCCATCGGCACCCGGGCTGTGTACATCGTCACCGCCGACGACACCGAGGTGATCATCCCCCACGCCAAGATCTGGTCTTCCCGCGTCGCCAACGACAGCAGCGGCAAGCCCCGCCTGCTCTGCGTGACCCATTTCTACCTCAACGCCGACCACGACGGCGCTGCCGTCAGCCAGGTCCTCGCCGAGGTTGCCGAGACTAGCCCCTATCGCAAGGCCGACACGCCGGTGCAGGTCCGGGCCGCCGAAGCCCCGTTCGCCACCCACTACAAACTGAAGGCCTACGTCGCCGAAAGCCGCGAGCAGTTCGCCATGGTCACCGACCTCACCCTACGAGCCAAAGACCGGCTGCGGGCCATGGACGTCGCCTTCGCCCAGGCGCCCTACGCCGAGGCCACCGACTGAGGATCAGACGCCCCCGGCCGTGGCAGCGGAACATCGCTTACGATTTTCTTGCAAATTGATTGTTGGAGATTGGTGTGATTCCATCGCTGTCGAAGGGCAGCGAGGGGTGATTTGCCATGCGTCCCAAGGAGCGTCGCCGGAGCGGCCATGCCAATCTTGAGGACTGTCTGGAGGCGGCGCGCTTTAATTAACCTCCAGGTCTGGGCGGTCGGCGAGCGCGTTCACGCGCGTTTGGCGGACGCGGGCCTGCCGCTGCTTGGACTGTTCAACGTGCCGAATTCTGTCCAAGCCATCACGCCGCTCGTCGGGCAGATTTAAATCGAAAGCGAAGCGCACCGGGCAGCAAGCGGGGCTGCGGACCTTTGGGTGTTTCATAATCAGCCCCTGTCCGGGGCGCTCTATGAGCCGGTCAGCCAGCGCCTGTTGCCGCTCGACAGGCAATGGAGCCAAGGCCTCGTCAAAGTCCCCTGGCCGACGGCGAACCTCGCCGAGGTGGTGGGCGGCCGAGGCGCAACTCTGCGGGTGCTCATTCGCGAGTACCTCTTCATCTCGCTGTTCCGGGCCTGCGCCGAATCCCTGGCCAGCGAGAATGCGAGCCGCCGGGCGGCGATGGAGCGCGCCGACAAAAACATCACCGATCTGTTGGAGGAGCTTCACGCCACGTCCCACCGACTGCGTCAGAGCGGCATCGACGAGGAGCTTTTCGACGTGGTCTCCGGCTTCGAGGCGCTCGTCGGGTCGCGGTAGCTGTCGCCAGATGGATGAAAATGAAAATCCATACCAAGGACTTTCGCGTGGCCGAGGGCGGCGAGGTCGACCTCGGGAAGTGGCCGACGAAGGTCGATGCCGTCTACAAATCGAACGAGCGGTACAAAAAGCTTCTGGAGCAGCATGAAATGGTGCTGGTGCTGGTGCTGGTGCCGCCACCGCTCACCAGGTACCCCATCAAGCCGACCGACCGCCGCGAGCGTTCTTCAAAGAAGAACTAGCTCAGGTCGCCGTTCGGCTCTCTACCCTGAAGGTCGATGAGGCGAGCCTTGCGCCGCGGGTGTCGCCGAGACTTCTGCGGTGCGTCGCTCATTGGCGCTCCCTTCTTGATGACGACAACCCGCTGAACCGGGTCGCCTACACATCATCAACGAATTCCGAACTCCCGACGGCCAG
>PLSW01000120.1 GCA_003165275.1 Caulobacteraceae bacterium | reverse complement strand
CGTTTGTGGATGGGAACTAGCTAGGGCGCATTCACGCCATCCGACCGCTGACCGGGATCCCTTTGGCGCCCCGATCGAGGCGGATGGATCAGCTCTTCGCGGGCGTAGCGGCCCAGAGCGCGCCGTTGGCCTGGGCGAAGGTGTCGAATCCGGTGGGCGCGCGGCCGGTCAGGTCCCGGACGCATTCGGTCGTCCGGTCCTCCGCGCCGCCAGCGATCATGACGTCCATGATCCCGAGCATCTGCGCGAGGGGGGCGGGGGCGCCGGCGGCTTGGTGACGCGCGGCGAGGTCTTCCGCGCTGATCCGGCGATGCACGATCGGCCGGCCGGCGGCGTCGCTGATATGCCGCGCCGCCGTGTCGTAGGAGATCGGCTCGGGGCCGGTCAGGATGAAATCCCGATTGAGCGCCGCGGGTCCGGTCAGGGCCGCGACCGCGCAGGCGGCGATGTCGTCGGCGCTGATGAACGGGACGCGGCCGTCCTCGGCCGCCGAATAGATCGCCCCCTCGTCGCGGATGGTTTCCAGATGCAGGGCCTCGCTGAAGTTCTGCATGAACCAGCTCGGCCGCAGCACCGCCCAGTCGGCGGCGTTCTCGCGCAGCCAACGGTGCGTCTGCCCGGCGCCGGGACCGCCCTCGGGCATCGGCGAGCCGCTGAGCAGCACGAAGCGTCGCGCGCCGCGCGCCATGGCCGCCTGTACGAAGGCGATCATCGCCGCCGATGCGTCGCCGCCCCTGGGGGGGCCGACGAGGTAGGCGGCCGATACGCCGTCCAGGGCGGCGGCCCAGGTGTCGGAGTCGGTCCAGTCGAACGGATGCGGGCCGCCGCGTGAGGCGACGCGGACCTCGGACCCGGCCGCCAGGAGCTGTTCCGCGACGCGCCGGCCGGTCTTTCCCGTGCCGCCCGTCACCAACACGACGCCGCTCACGCCCCCGGCTCCTCGGGAAAGCCGAAGCCCGCGGCCCATTCGTCCCGACCGCCGATGGCGTCGATGGTGACCAACGGGTTCCAGTACTCCCGATGGCGATGCATCTTGCCGTCCCGGATCTCGAAGAAGAAGACCAGGCTCTGGTTGTAGGGCGCATCATTGGCCAGTGCGCGGCCTTTGAACGACAGTTCGACCACCGCCATGCCGGGGTCCAGCATCGGATGAATCCGCATCTGTTCGACGGAGTCGGCGGCCACCCTGCCGGTGGCGTGCTTCATGTAGGCGAGAATGTCGGCCTTGCCCTGGTAGGCGCGGCGCCGGCCGGCGGGCGCGTAGGGGAATTCGAGCACCCCGTCGTCCGCCCAAAGATCAATCCATTCGTCGAGGCGCCCCTGGCCCAGCAGCGTCTGGTAGTCGCCCAGCAGCTTCAGCGTCTCGGCGCGCCGGCCATCGTCATTCGAGCTCATGTGCTTCCTGTCCGCGCCTGGCGCCGATATGGTCGAGTTTACTGTTCGGTATCTACTATACTGAATAGTGAGGTTCGCCCTGTCAAGGCGGCGGAGGGATGATGACGCAGACAGACACCGCCCGCGGCCCGCTCTGGGGCCGGACGCCGGCTTCGCAGCAGAGGCGGCGCGACATCCTGCTGGCTGGAAAGAAGGTGTTCTTCCAGAGCGGCTACCAGCTGGCGAGCGTCGATCGCATCGCCGAGGTCGCCGGCACCACCAAGCGGACGGTCTACGACCATTTCGGCTCCAAGGAGGCGCTGTTCGCCGAGGTGATCGCCTTCGCCGGCGGCCAGTTCGTGGGCCTGCTGCCGAGCGCGGATGACCTGCCGGAGGCGCCAGCGGAGGGCCTGCGCGCATTCGCGGCGCGGTTCGCGAACCTGGTCGGCGCGCCGGACAGCGTACGGTTTCAGCGGCTGGTCATCGCGGAGGCCGAACGCCATCCCGCCATGGGCCGCGCACTCTACGAGACCGCCGTCCTCGGCGCGGAGCGGGTGCTGGCGCGCTATCTCGACGCCTGCGTTGAACGCGGCGCGCTGCGCCCCCACGACGCGGCGACGACGGCGCGAATCGTGCTCGACGTCGCCACCAGCGGACCGCGGATACTCGGCCTGCTGGCGATGACGGACGCCGAGGCCGACGCGATCGGCGAGCGCGCCCTCGACGAGACCATTACATCCCTGATGATGCGGCTGGCGCCCGAGGCCGGCTGAACGGCTCCGGCGTCGGTCTACAACCGGTCGAACCTGCGGCCAGCGCGAGATGCGACGGCCCCCGGGATGGCGGTGTCGTCGTTCCACGGGCATCCGGACGCCCACGGATGAGGGGGCTCGGCCTCCATCCGGCAAGGCGCCGCGGCCCGGCAAAATCGGCCGGGCGTGTCGGCATTTTCTGCCGCCCAAACGCCGTACCCGGCAATTTCTGCCGCCCAGGTGCCGGTCAATCTAAAGAAAACCGCAACAAACCATGGGCTTAAGCGCGCCGCGTAAGCGGTGGGCGCTGGCCCGATCGTTGCAGCCTTCCGGTCGGGCAAAACGCCCTCGCGGTCAAAATGACGGCGGACACCTAGAAAAAAGGACTTACCCCATGTCGCTTAGCGTCAATGGCAATCCGGGCGCCCTGATCGCCCTGCAAAACCTCAATTCCACGGAAGCCTCACTCGCCACCACGCAAAATCGGGTCAGCACCGGCCTGGCGGTCGCTACCGCCAAGGACAACGGCGCGATCTGGGCCATCGCCCAAAATCAACGCGCGACCTCACTCTCGCTGGACTCGGTGAAGCAGTCGCTTCAGCGCGCCCAGTCGACCATCGACGTGGCCACCGCCGCGGGCTCTTCGGTCTCGGACCTGTTGAACCAGCTGAAGGCGACGGCGCTGTCCGCCTCGGATACCTCCCTCGACACCAACAGCCGCAACGCCCTGAACGCGACCTTCACCTCGCTGCGCGACCAGATCGGCAAGGTGGTCTCCAACGCCTCATTCAACGGCGAAAACCTGATCAAGAGCGGCGGCACGGCGCTTGGGGCCCTGGCCAACGCCGACGGCACCTCGCTGTTGACCGTCTCGGCCCAGGACCTCTCCCTCGGCGGCGCCAACGTCACCCTGACGGCGACCTCGTCGATCAGCACCCAGACCCTGGCGGCGGCGGCGATCACCACGGTGGCCGCCTCGATCGTCAACGTGAACAACGCCCTGGCCAAGCTGGGTTCGAGCTCCAATGCGCTCGGCACCCACCTGAACTTTATCGGGCAACTTCAGGACTCCATCGACACCGGGGTCGGCAACCTGGTCAACGCCAACCTGGCCAAGGAAAGCGCCAACCTCCAGGCCCTGCAGACCAAGCAGTCCCTGGGCATCCAGGCGCTCTCGATCGCCAATTCGTCCAGCTCGGCCCTCCTGGGGCTGTTCCGTTAACCCCAAGCGTAGGCGGCGGGTCCTCGGGCCCGCCGCCGTCCGCGCCCGGAGACACCGGCCGACATCCCGGTGATTGGAGAGATGAGCAACTCGATCGCAGCAAGCACGGGAGCCGTTCCAGACCCCGCCTACGGGGCGCAGCAACGCCCCGCGGCCGAGGCCGCCACGCCAGCCGCGGGCCCGACTCCCGCCGCCAGCGAGCCCGATCCGGCCGATCTCCGACTGATCATCGAGGAGGACCAGAAGGCCGGGTGTTTCGTCTACAAGACCGTCGACCGGCGCAGCGGCAAGGTTGTCCAGCAGTGGCCCCGGGAGCAGATCCTCAAGCTTCGGGAAGCGGACAGCTACGTGGCGGGGGCGGTGATTAAGGCCCAGGTTTAGGGGGCCATTTACCGGCGGACCCTGTCCGCTGTCGGCGATTGGAACCGCGGCTGGTTAACAGCTCGTGGCCGCACGTCGTTCGGCGTTAACCATACGCATACCATGTCTGCCTAGCCTTCGAGGACGAGGTGAGTCTCCGGAGCGTGCAGTCGGGCGCGTTCTGGTTGGGTCGCCATCCGACGGAGGCTAAGATGACGCTGAGCGTCAACACCAACCACGCGGCGCTTATCGCGTTGGAAAACCTGAACAATACCCAGACCCAGCTGACCAGTACCCAGAACATGATTTCGACGGGTCTGGCGGTGAACACGGCCAAGGACAACGCCTCGGTATGGGCGATCGCCCAGGGACAGCGCGCCGATATCAGCGCGCTCGATTCGGTAACGATGAGTCTGGACCGGGCCACCTCGATCGCCGACGTGGCGTCGACGGCGGGGCAGTCCATCTCCGACCTGCTCACCCAGGTGAAGCAGAAGGTGGTGGCGGCGATGGACCCGTCTCTCAACACCTCCTCGCGGCAGGCGTTGAATTCGGACTACACGTCGCTGCTCAACCAGATCAAGGACGTGATCAACAACGCCTCCTTCGACGGCGCCAACCTGCTCAACGGCTCGCTCAGCCAGGACATCCAGTTCCTGGCCAACTCTGACGGCAGCACCTTCATCACCCTGTCTCAGAAGAACATGTCGCTTGGCGGGGCGATCATCACCATCGGCGGGACCTCCAGCATCGGCACGGTGACGTTGGCGACAGCGCTCTTGACCCAGGTCAACAGTTCGCTGGCCAACGTGGACAGCGCCCTGGGTCAGTTGGGGTCGCAGTCGAGCGAGATTACGGCGCACAACGTCTTTGTGGGCAAGCTTTCGGACGTGCTGCAGACCGGGGTCGGCAATCTGGTTAACGCCGACATGGCCAAGGAAAGCGCGCGGTTGCAGGCCCTGCAGGTTCAGCAGCAACTGGGCACCCAGGCGCTTTCGATCGCCAACCAGTCGCCGCAGGTGATCCTGTCGCTGTTCAAATAGGCGATGCGACAGGCGCCGCCCGGGCGGGTGGAAGTCTTCACGCCCGGCGTGGCTAAATGTCGCATCCCAGTGGGCGCTACGCATGATTGGTTTGAGATCCTTACGTCCGGACGACAGCGCGCGGCTCTACCGCTGGCGGCGCGAGCCCGAGGTCGATCGCTGGATGGCCGATCTGCCGGTCGCGTCCCTGGAAGGTCACGGCCTGTGGTTCGACACCTTCATGGCCGATCCGGACGGCCGCGGCTGGATCATCACCGACAATGATCAAGCCGCCGGCTTTCTGACCCTGACCGGGCTTTGCGGCCGCCATCGGCGGGCGGCCTGGGGCTGGTACATCGGCGAACCTGCCTCGCGCGGCCGCGGCGCCGGGCGGGCGGCCCAGGCCCTGGGCCTGGACATCGCCTTCGGAGAACTCGGCCTGGAGAAGGTCTGGGCCGAGGTGCTCGCCGACAATGACACCGCGCTGAGGGCCCAGGACACCGCCGGCTTCCGGCGGGAGGGCTATCTGCGGCGGCATATCCTCAAGCACGG
Source organism: Caulobacteraceae bacterium (assembly GCA_003165275.1). Lineage (GTDB taxonomy): Bacteria > Pseudomonadota > Alphaproteobacteria > Caulobacterales > Caulobacteraceae > Poindextera. The sequence goes on along the minus strand of PLSW01000120.1, from coordinate 16,209 downwards.
ACAGTTTCGCGACGTGGTGCTGCTGGCGATCCTCGCCGACGAGTGGCGCGCGCGGCGCACCGCCGTGCGCGGATCCCTGGTCCAATCGCGGCTGATCGCGCCCTGAAAGCGCCGCCGGCCAATCCCGTTAAGGGGTCCGAAGGGGTTCGCGGCCATCCTGCGGGGTGCGAAGTCTCGCGCGGGCGCCTGTCGTGATCACGATCGATCCCAATGTTCTGAACGCCTACTACCTCTCCAAGGCCGGAATCCTGCAAAACGCGAGCGGCACCGGCGCCGCCTCGACCACCGGCAGCGCCAGCCTGGCCTCCGGCCCGCCCGCGCCAACCGCCCCCTGGACCAAGACCCCCGCCGCCACAGAGGCTCCGGTCGCGGCCCAGAACGTCCTCAACGGCCAGAAGTTCATCAATCCCAACGGGGCGCAGCTGAGCGTGCCGGGCGCCAGCGCCGACTACCAGAGCCTGTTCAGCGTCTATCAGGGACTCACCGCCCTCGAGGGGCTCACGGAAAAGATGCTGGCCACGGGGGCGACGGCCACCGGCAACGCGACGATCGCGACCACGTTCAATCGCGGGGTCAGCGAGGTCTCCAGCTACGTCAACAGCCTCAAGCTGACCCACCTGCGCCTGTCGACGGGCACGGTCAGCACCAAGGACGCCGCCAGCGTGGCGCCGCCGACCGAAAACGACACCTACACCACCGGGGTGATCTTTGTCGGCGACCAGTCCGCGCCGGTCCCGGCCTTCCAGGGGAACGTGCAGTTCACCATCAGCGTGAAGAAGTACAACGGCACGACGGCCACTGTGCCCATCGACCTCAGCCAGATGGGCTCGACGCCCCGGTCCATGGGCGAGGTGGTCAATTTCATCAACGCCCAGCTGAAGACGGCCGGGGTGCTCACCCGCTTCGCCACCGACGCCCTGCCCAATCCGCCGAAGACGGTGAAGGCGGGGACCCAGACCATCACCCTGCCGGCAGGGCCGCAGCCCTGGGCCCTGCAGGTCAACACCGACTCCATCGAGACGGTGTCCCTCTCCGCGCCGTCGACGGCGCCGGCGGTCTATGTGACCCAGACCTCCGGCAACACCTCCGGCGCCACGGGGGTCACCGCGCCGGTGCAGCAGCTGCTGAAGTTCCAGGCCCCCGATCCCAGCAATCCGTCGCCGCCTCCCGCCGCCCAGATCCAGCCGGGGGCGTCCAACGCCGTCGCGGGACAGGCGTTCGGCGACACCCTCGCCAGCGCCGTTGCCTCGGCCAAGGCCACGGCCACCGGGCCGGACGGCTCGGTCTATGTGCTGGCCAACGTCAACGGGACCATCGCCGGCCAGCCGATCCAGGGCGCGCAGGACGTGGCCCTGCAGAAGTTCGATTCGGCCGGCAACCTCGTCTACACCCGCACCCTGGGGGCCGAGAGCGCGGCGGCAGGCTATTCCCTGGCGGTGTCGTCCACGGGCCAGGTGGCCATCGCCGGGTCGGTTTCCGGCGCCCTGGACCCCAACAGCCCGGCCAACGCCGCGGGGCAGAACAGCTTCGTCACCCTTTACGACAACCAGGGCCAGGAGGTCTGGACCCAGGCCCGGGGCGGCCTGGGCGCCAACCAGGCCAATGCGGTGGCCTTCGGCGCGGACGGCTCGGTCTATGTGGCCGGCCAGACCACCGGCCAGATGCCCGGGGCGACGGCGATCGGCGGCCAGGACGGCTATCTCCAAGGCTTCTCCGCCGCCGGCAAGGCCCAGTTCACGACCCAGTTCGGCACCACAGGAACCGACGCCGCCACCAGTCTCGCGGTCGATGGGAGCACCATCATCGTCGGCGGGGTGGAAGGCGGCCACGGGGTGCTGCGCAACTACGCCCTGCAGAGCTCCGGCGCGCCGACCCTGACCGCCACCCGCGACCTGGGCGACCTGAAGGGCGGCACGATCAGCGGCGTGGCGGTGCAGTCGGGGCAGGTTGTGGTCGCCGGCAACACCGCCAATTCCGCCCTCAACGCCGGAACCGTGACCACCCCCGCGTCCGGCGGGCAGGACGGCTTCGTGGCCAGCGTGTCCGAGGACCTGTCCAGCCAGCCCACCGACAGCCTGACCTATTTCGGCGGCGCCGGCGCCGACACCGTGACCGGCCTCGCGGTCTCCGGCGGCCAGGCCTATATCACCGGCTCGTCCACGGGCGACCTGCCGGGCCAGCCCGCCAAGCCCAACCTCGGCGCCAAGGAGGGTTACGTCGCCAGCATCGACCTCGCCTCGGGGGGGGTGACCTGGTCGCAGGCGTTCAAGGGGCAGGATGGCTACGCGGCCCCAAGTTCGATCGCGGTCAGCGCCACCGGCGCCAGCGTGCTCGACCGGCTCGGCCTGCCCGACGGGACCATCACCACCACCGATTCCCAGCTGCTCACCTCGGCGACGTCGGTGCGGGCCGGCGACCAGTTCCAGATCCGCACCAGCCAGGGCGGCTCGGCGTCGACGGTCACCATCGCCGCCAATGATACGCCGCAGACCCTGGCCACCAAGATCCAGCGGGCGACGGGCTTCAATGTCACGGTGTCTGTCGTTCCCCTCGGCGGCAAGAACCAGCTGACCATCACCCCGGTCAACGACCACTCGACGGTGGAACTGCTCCCGGGTCCCGCGGGGACCGACGCCCTGGGCGCCCTCGGCCTGAACGCCGGGGTGATCCAGACCTCGTCGTCGCTGAACGCCAAGAACGGCACGCTCAACGCCACCACCGGCATCGCCAAGAACACCTACGGGCTGAACATCGACGGCGGCTTCAACCTGACCACACCGGCCGGGATCCAGGCGGCGCAGACCACGCTGAAGTCGGCCATCGCCAAGGTCCAGACCGCCTACAACGACCTGGTCACCGCCGGCAAACCCAAGGCCGCCGCGACGGCGACGGGGCCGGTGCCGGCGTATCTATCCAGCGAGATCGCCAACTATCAGGCGGGCCTCGACCGTCTGACCGGCGGCCAAACCTCCTCCAGCGGCTCGGGCTCGGTCGGCCTCGCCTCCCTGTTCTCTTGAAACCGGCTTCGGGCCGTCGTAGCCATCGACCATGGATCTTTTCAACGACCGCAGGTTTCTGCTGACCGTGGGGGGCGGGCTGATCGCGGTGCTGATCGCCGCGGGCCTGGGCGTCGGGATCATGTCGCGCGAGCACAAGCCCAAGGCCGCGCCGCCGGCGTCGGTGGGCGGGCTGGTGGTGCAGATGGGCCGGGACGACGACGCCAAGGTCGATCCGACTAGGCAGCTGCGCTGTTTCGTCAACGGCCAGTTCGTCGGCCTGGAGACCCTGGCCGACTGCGCCCGCAAAAACGGCGTCGCCACCCAGGCCCTTGACGTGGGCATCGACCAGACCGGCGCCCTGGGGGCGGGGGAGGGATCGGCCCTGACCCCGCTGCCGCCGCCGGCCACCCCCGCGGCCGTCGCCTCAACCTCTGACATCCCCGGCCCCGGCCCGGTGACGGCCCAGCGCGGCCCCGTCGGCGACTGCCTGCGCTATTCCGGCCAGGATTGGCGCAAGGTCGGGGAGAGCCAGTCGCTGAACGCCTGCGTCCAGGCCCTGTTCGCCGGCCGTTGCGAGAAGTCCGGCGGCGCCAGCTATGGCCGCTGGGCGACGCAGACCCTTCGTCTGGTGCCGCACCGGGTCGAAATCTCCAGCGACAACAAGAGCTTCCGCACCCTGGTCGAACAGGCCGACGCGGGCTGCTCAATTCCGGACGCGCCGTAGGGTGGAGGTCGATCTGGACGGCGGCTGTCTCTGCGGCGGTGTGCGCTACCACTATGCCGGCGAACTGGGCGGCGCCCTGGGGGCGGTGACCCAGTGCCATTGCGGCCAGTGTCGCAAGGCCCAGGGCGGCCCGGTGTCGGTGGCGCCGGCAGCCGCCGCGGGTTTCTCTGTGACCCGGGGTGAGGGGTTGATCCGCAGCTATGAGTCCTCACCGGGCAAGCAACGCGCCTTCTGCGGCGTCTGCGCCTCGCCGCTGTGGTCCCGCCGGACGGCCGATCCGGCGGTGATGCGGCTACGGCTGGGAAGCCTCGACGCCGCGCCGCCGGCCTTGCGCATCGAGGCGCACATCTTCATCGAGGACGCCCCTGACTGGGACGCTACGGCGCAGGACGCGCCGCGCTATCCGGGCCTGGAGCCGGGGCTATCCTGAGGGCTCGCGCCGGCAAACTTGACGGTGTAGCCTTCGCCCATGACCCGTCACGCCCCCCTCGCGGCCCTGGCCGCGCTCGCCCTCGCCACGACCTTAGGCGCCTGCGAAAAACAGATCGACGCCCCCATGGACACCGGCGTCTGCTGGCACGCCGCCAGCCTGCCGAACGGCCAGATCAAGTTCAACAAGCTCAGCGAGCACCAGCCGACCCTGGAGGCCTGCGCGGCCTCCCTGGAGGCCATGCGCATCCGCTTCCAGCGGCTGGGCTCCGACCAGGGGGTGATCACCGGCGCCTACCAGGGCCAGTACCTGTTCGTGGCCGACGACGGCATCTTCACGTCGCAGACCCTGAAGGGCGGGCGGTATCTGTTCCTGGTGCGGTCGGGGGACGGGCGGCTGGTGAAGGCCAGCGCCATGCCGCAGCCGTAGGGCGAATGCGGTCCGCAAGCAGGGAGTTTCGGTGACAGTTTACTAANNTTTAGTAAACTGTCACCGAAACTCCGTGAGCTGCCGCCATGACGGGACGGTGAGCGAGATCGAACAAACCAAGAACATTATCATTGCGTCCCGCCTCGCACTTCGCTAGGGTCGTTAACGGCATCCGGACCCATATCCGGGAAACAGACATCAGAAGGTGACGTCCGATGGCGGGCAGCGTGAACAAGGTGATTTTGGTGGGCAATCTGGGCAAGGACCCGGAGATCCGCACGCTGACCTCGGGGGATCGGGTGGCGAATCTGAGCCTGGCGACCTCGGAGACCTGGCGCGACCGCCAGTCCGGGGAAAAGAAGGAAAAGACCGAGTGGCACCGGGTGGTGATCTTCAACGAAAACCTGGTCAAGGTGGCTGAAAGCTATCTGAAGAAGGGGGCCAAGGTTTACATCGAAGGCTCCATCCAGACCCGCAAATGGACGGATCAGTCCGGGGTGGAAAAGTTCTCCACTGAGATCGTGCTGCAGAAGTTCCGCGGCGAGCTGACCATGCTCGACGGCCGGGCCGGCGGCGGAGACGAGCAGAGCGAGGGCGGCTACGGTGGCGGCTTCCAGCCCCAGGGCCGCGCCCAGGCGCCGTCCGGCCCCCGAGAAAGCTTCTCGGCTGACCTGGACGACGAGATTCCGTTCTAAATTTAGGCTGCGGCCCGATTGCGACCCCGAAGGCGGCAAGATTCAACCGCTGAGGGGGTCGCATGATCGCCACGGAATATCGTTAATGTCGCCGTCCGATAGAGGGGGGCGCGTGAGGCATGGCTGCTGTTCGCCGACATGCGGGTCGCAAGACCGCAGGTGTCGCGCTCGGCGTCATCGTCGCGGGCGTGCTGCTGTCGGCGCTCGCCTGGATCACCCTGCGGCCCGCGGCGGCGGCGCTGGGCGATCCGGCGGCGGCGACCCGATCCGTTCCCGGCTATTTCCCTGGCGGCTCCGGCTGCCGGCCGGCCCGCATCGCCCTGTTGCGCGGCGGGCCCCATTTCCGGCCGCGGCTTGATCGCTGCGCCCAGGCGGCGGAGAGCCATCGGCTGCAGATCGAGGCCCTGAAGGCGCAGACCACCGCCGCCCACGCCGGCTGGGCCCAGGCCCGGCTGGTCTACGGCCTGGTGCGGGTGCTGCTGGCGGGGACCATCTTCACCGGCTGGATCCTCGGGGCCATGCTCTGGGCGGCCTGGGCCCTGTCGCGACGCGGGCCTGCGGGCGGAGAGGGCGGGACCGAGGCTAAGCCGGCGCCCACGTTCGCCCCCATCCAGGCGGCCATGCCGGTGTCGGCGGCCCGGCCCTTGCTGCAGCTGGACGGGGTCAGCGTCAGCCGCCGGGAGGGGGCGGGGCGGCCCAACGCCTTTTTCGTCCGGCTGACCTGGAAGAATGTCGGCGACGCTCCCGCGGCCATTGAGGACTGCGTCGTGCGCTGCGATGACCTGCAACAGCTTCCCGCGCAGCCTGACTACGCCGCCGGCGTCGCCATTCCCTGCCCGCGCCACCTGGGGCCGGGGGCGGTGTTCGAGACCAAGGGCTTCGGGCCGGCGGTCGTCGCCCGATCACCGGAGGCGCGCGGCGCCAAGGACGGTGGGCCGGTGCGGGTGGCGGTCTTCGGCCGGCTGACCTATCGCGACCCCGAGGGGCGCAGCCATCGGACAGGGTTTTCCATGGAGGTCGCCCCGGACGCCCAGGCCATGCGGCGGCTGGGGGATCCGGCGTATGAGTATGCGTCGTAGGGGATCGGCAGACTTGCGACGCGTTCGATCGGAGGCCTTCTCCCCTTGGAGGAGAAGGTCTTTTTAGCGCGAAGCGCCGCCTCGCCGCCGCAACATCAGGATCAATCCCGCCGCCGCCAGCGACGGAACCGCCAGCATCAGCAATCCCTGGCGGTAGTCGCCGGTGGTCTGGCGCACGAGGCCGAAGGCGTAGGGCCCCAGGAAGCCGCCGGTCATGCTGATCGCGCCGATGGCGGCGACGGCGGCGGCGGCGGAGCGGCCGCTGAGCAGGTCGCCGGGGATGGCCCAGACGGCGGTCTGCACCGCGTACTGGCAGGTGGCGATCACCGCATAGGCCGCCACCAGGGCCCAGGGTCCGGCCACCAACCCGCAGGCCAGGAAGCCGGCGACGATCAGCCCCTGCGGCAGGGTCGCGTGCCAGACCCGCTCCTGGGCGCGGTCCGAGCTCCAGGCGGTGAAGATCATGGCGGCGACCCCCACCAGGGCGATGATCGAGATCAGCCCGCCGATCTTGCCGGCGCTGAGGTGGGTCGCCTCCTGCAGGATCGCCGGGGCGGAGAGGTTGAGGGCGTAGGCGGTGAACTGGATGCAGAAGCTGGCCAGACCCAGGAGCCAGACGGCGGGGTTGGCGAAGGTGGCGGCCAGGCGATGATCGGCGGGGCCACGGGCCGCCTGTTCAGCGGCGAGGCGGCCGGTGATCCAGTCCCGCTCGGCGGGCGTGAGCCACTTGGCGCTGGCCGGGCTGTCGGGGAGGGCGGTGAGGAAGACCAGGCTGAGCACGATCGCGGGGGCGCCCTCGATGAGGAACAGCCATTGCCAGCCGGCCAGGCCCAGGGTTCCGCGCAGGCCGAGCAGCCAGCCGGCGAGGGCGCCCATGATCACCGTGCTGAGCGGATAGGCGATGTAGAACCGGCTGACGGCGGTGGCCCGCTGGCCGGAGGGGAACCACTGGGTCAGGTAGAAGATCACCCCGGGAAAGAAGCCGGACTCCGCCGCCCCGAGCAGGAAGCGCATGATGTAGAACTGGATGGGGGTGGAAACGAACATCATCATCACCGCCAGCACCCCCCAGGTGATCATGATCCGGGCGATCCAGCGCCGGGCGCCGAAACGCACCAGGGCGAGGTTGGAGGGCACCTCCAGGGCCGCGTAGCTGAGGAAGAACAGGCCCGCGCCCAGGCCGTAGACCGCGGCGCTGAAATGCAGGTCGATGTTCATCTGCAGGGACGCGAAGCTGATGTTCGCCCGGTCCATATAGGCCACGCAGTAGCCGACCCCCAGCAGGGGCAGCAGCCTCCAGGCGGCCTTGCGCAGGGCCGATCGGCCCACGGCGGCGTCCGTGGCGTCCGTGGCCGCGTTCGTCATTTCCCATCCCCCACAAGGCCCCCAAGCCTTCCGCCGCGAGGCTAGCCCACGGATGTCCGAAAAGCGTCGCACTATTTTGCACCGCAGCGTTCTGGGTGCTAACAAAGGGGATGAACTCCGCGCCCGATTCCTGCGTCTGACACCCCCTTGAGCGACGATCCGATCATTGCCCCGGACGGCGGCCGGCGGGGGGACATCGCCCCCATCGGCATCGAGGACGAACTCCGTCGGTCCTACCTCGCCTATGCGATGAGCGTCATCGTCAGCCGCGCGCTGCCGGACGCCCGGGACGGGCTGAAGCCCGTGCACCGCCGCATCCTCTATTCGATGAACGAAGAGGGGCACACGCCGGATCGGTCGTATGTGAAATCGGCGCGGATCGTCGGCGACGTGATGGGTAAGTATCACCCGCACGGGGACCTGGCGATCTACGACAGCCTGGTGCGGATGGCCCAGCCCTTCTCCATGGGCCTGATGCTGATCGACGGCCAGGGCAACTTCGGCTCGGTGGACAACGACCCGCCGGCGGCCATGCGCTACACCGAATCGCGCCTGACCAAGGCGGCGATGATGGTGCTGGCCGACCTGGACAAGGGCACGGTCGACTTCCGCGAAAACTACGACGGCTCCTTCAAGGAGCCGGTGGTGCTGCCCTCGCGCATCCCCAACCTGCTGGTCAACGGCGCCGGCGGCATCGCCGTCGGCATGGCCACCAACATCCCGCCGCACAACCTCGGCGAAATCGTCGACGCCTGTCTGGCGGTGATCGACAATCCCGACATAGGCCTGGACGATCTGTTGGACATCGTGCCGGGGCCGGACTTTCCCACCGGCGGCGAGATCGTCGGCCGATCGGGGCCCCGCCAGGCGCTGATGACCGGCCGCGGCTCGGTGATCATGCGCGGTGTGGCGACCATCGAGCAGGTCCGCAAGGACCGCGAAGCCATCATCATCACCGCCATTCCCTTCCAGCTGAACAAGTCGTCCCTGGTGGAGCGGATCGCCGAGCTGGTGCGCGACAAGCGCATCGACGGGGTCGCCGACCTGCGCGACGAGAGCGACCGCCAGGGCATGCGCATCGTCGTCGAGCTGAAGCGCGACGGCTCGGCCGAGGTGCTGCTGAACCAGCTCTATCGGCACACCCCGCTGCAGTCCTCGTTCGGGGTCAACATGCTGGCGCTGAACCACGGCCAGCCCGAGCAGATGGGCCTGCGCAAGCTGATCGACATCTTCGTGGAATTCCGCGAAGAGGTCGTCGTCCGGCGCACCAAGTTCGAGCTCGGCAAGGCCCGCGATCGCGGACACACCTTGGTGGGCCTGGGCATCGCCGTCGCCAACATCGACGAGGTGATCCACATCATCCGCTCGTCGAAGGACCCGGCCGAGGCCCGCGAGCGCCTGGTGGGCCGCGACTGGCCGACCGGGGACATGATGCCCCTGATCGCCCTGATCGCCGATCCGCGCACCGTGGTGATCGAGCCGGAAAGCGAGCACCCGCGGGTGCGGCTGACCGAGGACCAGGCCCGGGCCATCCTGGCCCTGACCCTGTCGCGCCTCACCGGCCTCGGCCGCGACGAGATCTTCGGCGAGGGCAACGAGCTGGCCGGCGCCATCCAGGGCTTCCTGGACATCCTGTCCTCCCGCGAGCGGGTGATGGGCATCGTCCGCGACGAGCTGGTCGCCGTCCGCGACGCCTTCGCCGTGCCGCGCCGCACCCAGATCGTCGACGGCGACGGGGACGTGGAGGACGAAGACCTTATCGCCCGCGAGGACATGGTCATCACCGTCACCCACGGCGGCTATGTGAAGCGCACGCCCCTGGCCACCTATCGGACCCAGCGCCGGGGCGGCAAGGGCCGGGCCGGCATGGCGACCAAGGAAGAGGATGCGGTCACCCGGGTCTTCTCCGCCTCCACCCACGCGCCGGTGCTGTTCTTCTCCTCCGGCGGCAAGGTCTACAAGCTCAAGGTCTGGCGCCTGCCCCTCGGCGCGCCGACGGCCCGGGGCAAGGCCTTCATCAACCTGCTGCCCATCGAACCCGGCGAGACCATCACCTCCATCCTGCCGTTGCCGGAGGACGAGGCGACCTGGGACCGGCTGGACGTGATGTTCTCCACCCGCTCCGGCGGCGTGCGGCGCAACAAGCTCAGCGACTTCGTCAATGTGAACCGCAACGGCAAGATCGCCATGAAGCTGGACGAGGGCGACTCCATCATCGGCGTCGGCCTGTGCACCACCGCCAACGACGTGCTGCTGTCCACGGCCCTGGCGCGCTGCATCCGCTTCCCGGTGGACGAGGTGCGGGTGTTCGCCAGCCGCGATTCCACCGGCGTGCGCGGCATCCGCCTGGGTGAGGGTGATCAGGTGATCTCCATGGCCATCCTGCACGGGGTGGACGCCAGTCCGGCCGAACGCACCGCCTACCTCAAGCACGCCAGCGCCATGCGGCTCGCCGAGGCCGGCGAGGCCGACGACAGCGCCCCGGCGCCCGAGGATGACGACGACGCCGCCGAGGGCGAGGCCTCGCTCAGCGTCGAACGCATCGCCGAGCTGGGCGGGGCGGAGGAGTACATCCTCACCGTCTCCACCGAGGGCTTCGGCAAGCGCACCTCCGCCTACGACTATCGCCGCACCGGCCGGGGCGGGCAGGGGCTGATCGCCCATGACCTGTCCAAGAAGGGCGGCAAGCTGGTCGCCTCCTTCCCCATCGACCAGGGGGACGAGATCCTGCTGGTCACCGACCAGGGCCAGCTGATCCGCTGCCCGGTGACCGAGATCCGCATCGCCGGCCGCAACACCTCGGGGGTGACCATCTTCCGCACCGCCGAGAACGAGCATGTGGTCTCGGTGGAGCGGCTCGAGGGCGCCGGCGGCGAAGGCGAAGTCGTCGACGAGGCCGATCTGGGCGACGACGGCGGCGAGCCGGACGGCGATACGCCCTCCACGGATTGACAGCGGCGCGGTTTGCCGGTCCATCGGCGGATCGGTGGGCGACAGAGAATGGGGATCAGGCATGGCGCGCGTGGGGCTCTATCCCGGCACCTTCGACCCGATGACCAACGGCCATCTGGACATCATCGGCCGGGCGGTGAAGCTGGTCGACAAGCTGGTGATCGGGGTGGCGATCAATCGCGACAAGGGGCCGATGTTCTCCCTTGAGGAACGGGTGGAGATGATCATCCGCGAGACGACGCCCTTGCGCGCCCTCGCCGAGATCGAGGTCCGGCCGTTCGAATCCCTGACCATCCAGTTCGCCCGCACCGTGGGGGCCAGCATGGTGGTGCGCGGCCTGCGCGCCGTGGCCGACTTCGAATACGAATTCCAGATGACCGCGATGAACCAGCAACTGGACCGCGACATCGAGACCGTCTTCCTGATGGCCGACCCCCGCCACCAGGCGGTGGCCTCAAGGTTGGTGAAGGAGATCGCCCGGCTGAACGGCGACATCGGGCTGTTTGTGCCGGCGGGGGTGGCGGAGCGGCTGATGGAGAAGGTGCGCGGCGGGTAGGGTTCTCTGTATTGCCTTGAGCGCCCGGTCGGCCGTCATCCCGGCTCTCCGCCTTGCTCTACAGCGTTTACGCATCGCAAAAAAGCCATATCTAACAATGATTTAGGTGAATTGCGGTGTAGGCCTTCTCCCCTCGAGGGGGCGAGAGCGCGGGCGCGCTTTGCGCGCCCGATGCGTTCGCTAGGGGCGAACGCCGCTCTCGACGGTGGCGCGCGAATGCGCGACGGATGAGGGGCCGCGCCGGCCCATCCGATAATATGTTGAAATAGCGTGGTAATCGCCGGCGCGGCCCCTCATCCGGCCCTTCGGGCCACCTTCTCCCGCGAGGGGAGAAGGCCTAGATGTCAGATCCTGCCGGTTCGGTTTAGCGTCGCACTCGCAGATGTGTGAATCGGGTAGCCGCTGCGCTGCGGCCGGGATGACGAGCGGAGGGCGTGATTCTGGATGTTGCTGGGCGCTCAGGTCAGACCAAAAATGAGGGCCGCGGATCGCTCCGCGGCCCTCGTCGTTAGAAGCGGCGTGTCCGAATCAGAACTTGCGGACGTAGGTCGCGCCGAAGGCGTCGACGGTTGTTCCGGCGTTGTAGAAGTAGTGGGTGTAATCGATGCGGAAGCCGTTCTTGCCGGCGCCCGGGAAGAAGCGCATGCCGACGCCCGCGGTCGCGCCGTTGCCTTGGCCGGCCCCCGAACCGCCCGGTCCGCTGATGTTCAGCTGCGTGCGGCCGTAGCCGACGCGGGCGAGGAGGTCGACGTCCTTGGACACCGGCAGATAGCCGACGCCGTAGATGGCGACCTGCCAATCCTGCCTCACGGAGCCGCTGTTGCCGCCGGCGGTGATGTTGGTGTCGCCGACGCCGAAGCCGCCCTCCATCTCCGCGCCGACGTTCTTGTTGAGCTGGTAGCCGCCACGCAGTTCGACGGTGTTGACGCCGAAGTCGTTGGCGCCGGTGACCTTGAAGTCCGCGCGGGTGTAGCCGACTTCCAGCGTGCCGGATGGCGCGTCAGCCTGGGCGACGCCGGCGACAGCCAGAGGCGCCGCGACGGCCAGGGCCGCCGCGATGATGGTCAGTTTCATGGTGTTCCCCCAAAAAATCCGCAACCGTTGCAGTTGCCGATGGCGACAAGACCTACCATGGCGAATGCATTGTTCAAGCCTTGATTGCAATGCAGTAACTGAATACCGTTTTGAGGGATTCTTGTTTCCGTCCCGGACATCTCGTCGCATTGTCGACCTCATTACATTGCGCCCGGCCCTTCGACCGGTCGCAGACCTCGGGGCATCTTCCCTTTGCGGCGGGCTCGTGCGATTCAGGGCGCGCTTCGCCGGGGGGCGATCCGCCGTTCAAGGACCATCGATGAAAGCCGTCGCAGCCTTCGCCTCGATCCTCGCCCTTGCCGCCGTGGCGTCTGCCTCGGCCGCGCCCCAGGCCAAGCCCGGCCCGGGCGACTGGCGCACCCCCGATCCGGACAATGTGCTGGTCATCGACACCAACCAGGGCCGGGTGTTCGTCGAACTGACACCACAGGTGGCGCCGCAGACGGTGGAGCGGGTCAAGACCCTCGCCCGCCAGCACCTCTATGACGGCCTGAGCTTCTTCCGCGTCATCGATGACTTCATGGCCCAGACCGGAGATCCCAAGAACACCGGCGAGGGGGCGTCGAGCCTGCCCAACGTGCCCGCGGAATTCAGCTTCCGCCGCGGACCGGCGACCCCCTTCGCCGTCGTCGACAAGGGCCCCAGCGAGGTCGGCTTCGTCGGACCGCTGCCGGTAGAGAGCAAGCCTATCGCGCTCGCCGCCTTCACCGCCGACGGCAAGGTGCCGGCCCACGGCCTGTTCTGCTCCGGCGCCATCGGCTTCGCCCGGTCGGACGATCCCGATTCCGGCAACAGCCAGTTCTTCCTGATGCGCCACGACTATCCGACGCTGAACGGCAAATACACCACCTTCGGCCGGGTCATCGCCGGGGAGGGCGCGGTGCGGGCCATCAAGACGGGCGAGCCGCCCCAGGCCCCCCTGGACCGGATGCTGAAGGTGCAGGTCCTGGCCGACATGCCCGCCGCCAGCCGCCCGCAAGTGCGGGTGGTCGACACGGCCAGCGCTTATTTCGCCAGGGAAGTCGCCGCCGCCAAGGCCTCGGCGGGGGACGCGTTCAATCCCTGCGACCTGGAGATCGCCGCCGAGGTGAAGTGAGGGGGCTGAAACCGTTTGCTCCACCGTGAAACGGGGGAGNNGCTGTCGGCGAAGCCGACTGAGGGGGCGTCGGTCAGCCGTACGTGCGTCGGACCGACGCCCCCTCCGTCAGTTCGCTTCGCTCACTGACACCTCCCCCGCTTCGCGGTGGAGGATATCAGGCCGGCTGCGCGCCCGTCGCGAATCCACCGCCCCCAAATCTTGACAATCCACCCCCTCCATGCGCCCTTCCGCGCCTTCCCGATCCTTGATTCAGAAGCGCTTTGAAGCCCATGCACGCCTATCGCACCCATACCTGCGGCGACCTCCGTTCAGGCCACGCCGGCGCGAGCGTGCGTCTGTCCGGCTGGATCCATCGCAAGCGCGACCACGGCGGGCTGATGTTCATCGACCTGCGCGACCACTACGGCCTGACCCAACTGGTGCTGGGCCCCGAGACCCCCGGCTTCGACATCGCCGAGCGGGCGCGGGCCGAGAGCGTGGTGCGCGTCGATGGGGAGGTGGTGGCCCGCTCCCCCGAGACGGTGAACCCCGGCCTGCCCACCGGCGGGATCGAGATCCGCGTGCGTGGGCTGGAACTCTTGTCCGAAGCCGCCGAGCTGCCGGTGCCGGTGTTCGGGGAGCCGGACTATCCTGAAGACCTGCGGCTGACCTACCGCTATCTCGATCTGCGCCGGGAGACCCTGCACAAGAACATCGTGCTGCGCTCCAAGGTCATCCAATCGCTCCGTAATCGGATGGTTTCGCAGGGTTTCACCGAGTTTCAGACCCCGATCCTGACCGCCTCGTCGCCGGAGGGCGCCCGGGACTTCCTGGTCCCCTCGCGCATGCACCCCGGCAAGTTCTACGCCCTGCCGCAGGCGCCGCAGCAATTTAAGCAGCTGCTTATGGTCTCCGGCTTCGACCGTTATTTCCAGATCGCCCCGTGCTTCCGCGACGAGGCCGCCCGCGCCGACCGCTCGCCCGGCGAATTCTATCAGCTGGATATGGAGATGAGCTTCGTCACCCAGGACGACGTCTTCGCCGCCATCGAGCCGGTGATGCAGGGGGTGTTCGAGGAGTTCGCCGACGGGAAAACCGTTACGCCGACGCCGTTTCCGCGCATTCCCTTCCGCGAGGCGGTGCGCAAGTACGGCAGCGACAAGCCGGACCTGCGCAACCCCCTGGAGATGGACGACGTCTCCGAGCACTTCCGCGGCTCGGGCTTCAAGGTCTTCGCCGGCATCCTGGAACAGCCGAAGACGGCGATCTGGGCGATCCCGGCGCCGGGGGGCGGATCGCGGGCCTTCTGCGACCGGATGAACGACTGGGCCAAGGGCGAGGGCCAGCCGGGCCTGGCCTACATCTTCTGGCGCGAGGGCGATGACGGGGCCGCGGGCCCGGTGGCCAAGAATATCGGCCCCGAGCGGGCCGAGAAGATCCGTGTACAGATGAACCTCAAGGTCGGCGACGCGGTGTTCTTCGCCGCCGGCGATCCGGACGCCTTCTACAAGTTCGCCGGCCTCGCCCGCACCAAGGTCGGTACGGACCTGGGCCTGGTGGAAGAGGGCCAGTTCAAGTTCTGCTGGATCGTCGACTTTCCCATGTACGAGTGGAACGAGGACGACAAGAAGATCGACTTCTCGCACAACCCCTTCTCCATGCCCCAGGGCGGGATGCAGGCGCTGCTGGAGAAGGATCCCCTGGATATCCTCGCCTACCAGTACGACATCGTCTGCAACGGCATCGAGCTTTCCAGCGGCGCGATCCGCAACCACATGCCGGAGATCATGCTGAAGGCCTTTGCGGTCGCCGGCCACGGCGCCGCGTTCGTGGAGGAGAACTTCAGCGGCATGCTGAACGCCTTCCGCTTCGGCGCCCCGCCCCACGGCGGCATCGCCCCGGGGGTCGACCGCATCGTCATGCTGCTGGCCGGCACCACGGCCATCCGCGACGTGATCGCCTTCCCCTTCAACCAGCAGGCCCAGGACCTGATGATGAAGGCGCCGTCGGAGGTCACCGACAAACAGCTGAAGGAACTGCACATCCGTGTCGTGCCGCCGGTGAAGGTGTAGGCGCAGCGCCCTATTGCCGCCGCGGGCGCCGCCGGGAAGGCCGCGCTTGCCGCGCCTGGGTAGAATTGACTGGCGGTTCACCCGAGGCGATACTACCGCTTTCGACCCCATAGCGGTAGTTAGATGATGTTCTGGCTGCGTTCAATAATCCGCTCATCCCGGCGAATGCCGGGACCAAGATTATAGGTTGTGGCGTAATCCGTTGAGCGTCTCGATAGTCGTTTGTGATAAAATTCCCGCATCGAGTCATGTGATCTGGGTCCCGGCATTCGCCGGGATGAGCGAAATTTCTAGAGATCGCGAGAATGTCTGCCCATCATCCATTGCTGACCTTCGCCCTTGCTCTGTGCGGTCGTCAGCCCTTCGAAAACACCCGCCCGAGCGTAGCTCTGACGGGTGCTTTGATGGTATCGGGCGACCGATCCCCTGTGAGAGAAATCAGGCCGTCAGGTCAATGGTCGAAAGGGCGCCACACGCCGCGGACGTAGTAGCCGTGGTCATCCGTCTGGTCTTTGCGCCAATGATAGTGGTGCTGGTGCTTGGCGCGCCAGTCGTCGGGATGAAATTGGATGCGCAGATTGGCCGGATAGTTGGTGTAGTGGTCCTTGACGGTCCAGCATTCGCCGTAGCGGTTGCAGGCCGTATCGGCGGAGGCAGTGGTGGCGCTCAGCGCGAGTGCACCGCCGGCGACAACGGCCGCGAGGGCGCCGGCCGCTGAGTGTCTGTCCGAAATCA
>PLSW01000365.1 GCA_003165275.1 Caulobacteraceae bacterium | reverse complement strand
GCACGGGAATCTGCCCCGCTTACGAAGGCTTGAGGCCTTCTCCCCTCAAGGGGTCGAGAGCGCGGGCGCATGCGTGACGGATGAGGGGCCGCGCCGGCCCCATCCGTGTGATGTCAACACCGCCGCCGCAATCGCCGGCGCGGCCCCTCACCCGGCCCTTCGGGCCACCTTCTCCCGCGAGGGGAGAAGGCCTCGGTCTGTTGCCCCCTGACATGAGAGACCTGCGACGCCGCAACCCTTGACCGGACTCGCCCCCGCCCCTAAACAGCGCGCCGTTTGAACGGCGGGCGGAGACCTCCTCCGGCCCGCCGTTTGCGCGTATGATCCCCCTGTCCCCGCGAAACGAAGGAGTCCCCCATGGCCTTGGAGCTGATGCCCGGCGCCACCGGCGTTCTCGCCCTCGCCGACGGGACGGTCCTGCAGGGCTTCGGAGCCGGCCTGGTGGGCGAGGCCCTCGGCGAGGTCTGCTTCAACACCGCCATGACCGGCTACCAGGAGATCCTCACCGATCCCTCCTACATGGCCCAGATCGTCGCCTTCACCTTCCCGCACATCGGCAATGTCGGGGTGAACCTGGAGGACGTGGAAGGCTTCGGCATGGGCGCGGCCACCGCCGCCCGGGGCGGGATCTTCCGCGACCTGCCCACCCCGGCCGCCAACTGGCGCGCCGATGGCGACCTCGACGGCTGGCTGAAGTCCCGCGGCGTGGTGGCGCTCAGCGGCGTCGACACCCGCGCCCTCACTCTTTCGATCCGCGAAAGCGGCATGCCCCACGCGGTCATCGCCCATAATCCGGACGGCAAATTCGACCTCGACGCCCTGGTCGCCAAGGCCCGGGCCTGGTCGGGCCTGGAGGGGCTGGATCTGGCCAAGGACGCCAGCTGCCTGCAGCCGTTCGCCTTCGACGAAGGCCTATGGCAGTGGGGCGAGGGTTACGCCACCGCCCCGGCCCACAAGTATAAGGTCGTGGTCATCGACTATGGGGTGAAGCGCAACATCCTGCGCGCCCTCGCCGGCATCGGCGCGGAGATCACCGTGGTGCCGGCCTCGACCAGCGCCGAGGACATCCTGGCCCGCAAGCCGGACGGGGTGCTGCTCTCCAACGGCCCCGGCGATCCGGCGGCCACCGGCGAATACGCCGTGCCGGTGATCCAGGCCCTGGTGGACAGCGGCAAGCCGGTGTTCGGCATCTGCCTCGGCCACCAGATGCTGGCCCTGGCCATGGGGGCGACCACCGCCAAGATGGAGCAGGGCCACCACGGCGCCAACCACCCGGTGAAGGACCTGACCACCGGCAAGGTGGAGATCGTCTCCATGAACCACGGCTTCACCGTCGACCGGGACAGCCTGCCCGAGGCCCTGGAGGAGACCCACGTGTCGCTGTTCGACGGCACCAACGCCGGCCTGGCGCTCAAGGGCCGGCCGGTGTTTTCGGTGCAGCACCACCCGGAAGCGTCGCCGGGACCGACGGATAGTTTGTATCTGTTCCAGCGGTTCGCGGAGCTGATGGACGCGGCGAGGTAGGCGGATGTAGCCCCGCGCGCCCCGCCGATTGCCTCTCAGCACGGCGGGTAATGCCCTGTGAACATCAGCGTCAGATCGACGCTGTCCGTCACCCCGTGCGCAATGATCGTCGCCCACAGGTTTCGGCCCGAGGCGAAGTAGACCAGCCCCAGCAGCAGGCCGTCGACGGCGTTTTCCGCCACTCCGGTCACGCCCTGATAGAGGTGGGCCAGGCCGAAGACCACGCTGATCGCCACCAGGCTGATCGCCCATCCCCACCAGCGCCGGCCGATCAGGTCCGCCAGCCGGTTCAGCAGCCAGGCCCGCCAGACCAGCTCCTCCCCGAACGCCGCCAGGGTCCAGACCAGGATGAGGCCAAGGGCGAATTGGCCCGGGCGCCCGGTAATATCCGGCAGCGCCGATAGGTCCGGCCCCTGCCCTGTCAGCTGTTGAAGCCACGGCTGGGTGACGAACAGTTCCAGCCCCTCCATCAGGATCCCGGCGACGAGGCCGAAGAACGCCAGAAACCACCAGCCGCGGGTGATGCGGAAACCCACGTCCCGCCAACCCATCCCGCGCACCAGCAGCGAGGCCCAGCCCAGGGCCAGCAGGTAGAGGGTCTTGCTGAACCAGATCAGGTGCAGGCCCGGCTGGTCGGCGACGAAAATCGCCGCCACCGCCGCCAGCTCCACCAGGATCAACAGCTTGGAGTCCCGCAACCGCGCGCGAACCCCCTGCGGCGACCGCGCCGGAATCCCGAAATCCATGGCCATGCCCGCCTCCCGCGCCGGGCTTCCGCGCCCTCAACCCGTATGCACGATACTATGTTATCCGATGTATCATGCTGTCAACAGGGCATCCGGCCTTGCCCCAGGGCGACTCCCCCTCTAAACGACCCCCTTAACCTGCATTCCGTCGGTGAGGGACGCGCGTCCGCGCGGCCTCGCCTTTGCGCGCGAGATACCGTTGACCGAAATCGTATTCGCCGCGCCGCACCCCTTCTCGTCATCCCGGCCGGAGCGCCCTTGCGCGGAGAGCCGGGACCCAGCGGGCTGGCGCGAAGGCTGGGTCCCGGCTCTTCGCTTCGCTGCGGCCGGGATGACGATGAGTAGTGGGTCACTGATTGAGTGTTTCGTAGAGATCGGCCCAGTCAGGGTTCATCTCTTCGATGAGCGCCAGCTTCCATCGGCGTCGCCAGCGCTTGATCCGTTTTTCGCGCGCGATCGCCTCGACGATCGACGGATGCACCTCGTACCAAACCAGCAACTTCACCCCATACTTGGCGGTGAACCCCTTAACGGCGCCGGTGCGGTGCTCGAACACCCGCCTGGCCAGCTCATTGGTGACGCCGACGTAGAGCGTCCCGTTGCGACTGCTTGCCAGGATGTAGACGTAAAACAGCCTTTCCACACCGATCCCCAATTCCCATCACCCGGAGAGCGTGAAGCGCTGTCGGAAGCCCTAGCATGGCGCGCGCCGCCCTGGGTCCCGGCTTTTCACTTCGCGACGGCCGGAATGGCGACAGAGTAGAGGCGAGAACCCATTGCCCAAACGCACCGACATTTCGTCGATCCTGATCATCGGCGCCGGCCCCATCGTCATCGGCCAGGCTTGCGAATTCGACTATTCCGGGGTCCAGGCCTGCAAGGCCCTGCGCGCCGAGGGCTATCGGATCATCCTGGTCAATTCGAATCCGGCCACGATCATGACCGACCCGGATGTGGCCGACGCCACCTACATCGAGCCGATCACCCCGGAGATGGTCGCCAAGATCATCGAAAAGGAACGCCCCGACGCCCTGTTGCCGACCATGGGCGGCCAAACCGCGCTGAACACGGCGCTCTCGCTCGAGGCCAATGGCACACTGGCCAAGTATGGCGTGGAGATGATCGGCGCCAAGGCCGAGGTGATCGACAAGGCCGAGGACCGGCAGAAGTTCCGCGACGCGATGGACCACCTGGGGCTGGAGAGCCCCAAGTCCCGCGCCGCCCATTCCATGGACGAGGCCCTCGGGGGCCTGGATTTCGTCGGCCTGCCGGCGATCATCCGCCCCAGCTTCACCCTGGCCGGCACCGGCGGCGGCATCGCCTACAATGTCGAGGAGTTCCGCGAGATCGTCGAACGCGGCCTGGACCTCTCCCCCACCCACGAGGTGCTGATCGAGGAAAGCGTCCTGGGCTGGAAGGAGTATGAGATGGAGGTGGTCCGCGACAAGGCGGACAACTGCATCATCGTCTGCTCCATCGAGAACATCGACCCGATGGGGGTGCATACCGGGGACTCGATCACCGTCGCCCCCGCGCTCACTCTGACGGACAAGGAATACCAGCGCATGCGCGCCGCCTCGATCGCGGTGCTGCGCGAGATCGG
>PLSW01000096.1 GCA_003165275.1 Caulobacteraceae bacterium | reverse complement strand
CCAGCTATCCGAAGGCTTCAGACATTTCGTCACCTCCATGCCTGCTCCGGTTGCTTCCGGCTGGAGCGGTCGCCGGGTGGGTCTTGCACCCACTGGAAAAGTGGCGCCTTCTCACGGCGCACACCCGAAGCGGAAGTTGGGGTGGTCTGACTATCCCTCCGGTTCGGAGCGCAATCGTTTCCGAAAATTGTTTGTAACCGGTCGGGACATTGTGATGCTGCCCAACCTCTACTATCGCTCGGGGGTGATGGAGCTGGGCTCGTTCTCGACCCCGGCGGACGGGGAGACCCGCAAGAAGATGTTCGAGCTGATGGGCGCGCTGAGCATCCCCCTGATCATGGAGGACACCGACGCCCTGGTGGCCTTCCTGGGCAAGGACTCCGCCGCCAGTCCCGGCCTGATCGGGACGGTGGGCTACTGCATGAGCGGCCAGTACGCCATCAACGCCGCGGCCCGTTATCCGAACCGCGTCGGCGCCGCGGCCTCGATCTACGGGGTGCGGCTGGTGACCGACGCTTCGGACAGCCCGCACTTGGCCGTGCGAAAGGCGCCGAACACCGAGTTTTACGTGGGATGCGCGGAGATCGATTCCTACGCGCCCCTGGAGATGGTGGAGCAGTTCACCCAGGCGACGGAAGGCCTCGACGTCGAGGTCGAACTCTATCCCAAGGTGGAGCACGGCTTCGCCTTCCCCCAGCGCGCGGCCTTCAACAAGGACGCGGCGGAACGGCACTGGGAGAGGCTGTTTTCGCTCTATGGACGCCGACTGGGGTAGCCAACACCTGCCCCATCGCCGGGCGTGGCGGCGGCGCGGCCCCGGTGAAGACCGGCGGCTGCGCTGCGGGCTGATCCGGACTCCGGCCAGACCGCAGCGCCGTCCGGCTCAGTGAAAGAGGCTCACCGCGGCGAACATCCCGAACATAACGACCGCGACCAGGGCGCCGCCGAGGCCGACCACGCCGACGCCTATGAACGCTAAATCTTCGAGAACATGATGACCCGCACGCGGGCCCGGATACTGTGCATTTGCCATGCCAGTCACTCCTCCCAACAAAGACGTTTCCGAATTATTAAAATAAGGATACCGCGATCCGGGAAAAACGCAATACAGAGGCGAAACACATCAACTTGATCTTGTGGACCCTGGGCTGAATGAAGCTAGAATTGGACGTTCAAGCTTGGCGGCCTTCAACATAGACGATCGCGATTGCAAGTCATTATCTCTGCAATCAACGGCCCTGAACTCAACCTGCACCGCCGCCGGCGAACGGGCCAGGGCGCGTTGACCTTACGTTGATCCACCCGACAGTTCGTCATTCCGGCCGCGGCGCCCTTGCGGTCAGAGCCGGGCCCCGGAAGCCGGCCCCCCGTCGCCGGGGCCCCGGCTCTTGGCTTCGCTTGCGCTTCGCTGCAGCCGCGATGACGCGCAGAGGCGACGGAGACTCCAGCTACTCGCGACCGGCTCTAGTACCGCGCCGGAATCCGCACCGGCACGTGGTCGTAGCCCTTGACGAAGCAGGAGTAGACCCGGCTGGGCTCGCCGGCGAGCTCGACCACCGGGAAGCGCTTGAGGATCTCCTCCCAGACGATGCGCAGCTGCATCTCCGCCAGCCGGTTGCCGACGCAGCGGTGGATGCCGAAGCCGAAGGCCATGTGGTGGCGCGGGCGTTCACGGTCGATGATGAACTGGTTGGGGGTCTCGATCGCCTCCTCGTCCCGGTTGCCGGAGGCGTACCACATGATGACCTTGTCGCCCTTCCTGATGGTCTTGCCGTGGAACTCGAAGTCGGCGACGGCGGTGCGGCGCATGTGAGCCAGCGGCGTCTGCCAGCGGATGATCTCCGGCACCATGCTGGACACCAGCTCCGGATTGGCGCGCAGCTTGGCGTACTGATCCGGGTTCTGGTTGAGGGCGACAAGGCCGCCGCTGATCGAGTTGCGGGTGGTGTCGTTGCCGCCCACCAGCAGCAACAGGACATTGCCGTTGTATTCCCGCGCATCCATGTTCCGCGTGGCCTCGCCGTGGGCCAGCATGGATATCAGGTCGCCCTTGGGCGGGGCGTTGACCCGCTCGTTCCAGAGGCGGGTGAAGTATTCGAAACACTCGCGGATGCCCGCCTGCTTCTCCTCCATGGTGTCGACCACGCCGAAACCGGGCACGGCGGTGACCACGTCCGACCACCAGGTCAGCTTGCGCCGCTCCTCGAAGGGGAAGTCGAACAGGGTGGCCAGCATCTGGGTGGTCAGTTCCATCGACACCCGGTCGACCCAGTCGAAGGTCTCGCCGATGGGCAGTTCGTCGAGGATCTTGCCCGCGCGCTCGCGAATGATCGGCTCCATATTGGCGAGATTGGCCGGGGAGACGATGGGGCTGACGGTCTTGCGCTGCACGTCGTGCTTGGGCGGGTCCATGGCGATGAACATCGGCAGCATGCCCTCGGGGCCGCCCTCGCCGAAGATGGTGATGCCGCCGAGGGAGGCCTCCGACGAGAAGACCTGGTGGTTGGTGTCGACCTCCAGTATGTGGTCGTACTTGGTGATCGACCAGAAATCGCCGTAGCGGGTCGACCGGGTCCAGTGCACCGGGTCTTCGTTGCGCAGCCGCTCAAACAGCGGCTCCCAGGTGTTGGAGCGGAAGATCTCCGGATCGCCGACATTGATGTCGGCCAGGGGCGTGGCGTAGGCCGCCGCGCGGGCGTCGGCTTTAAAGTCCTGGGCGGCGTCGTCCATGGCGATCCTCGGGCGGCTTGGCCGACGGCGAAGCTGACGCCGTCGTCACCTTCGCATGGTGCGCGAGTTCACCCCGATTGTCACGGCCGGCCGGCGGGTTGCGAATTTGCGCGCGGGACGAAGCGGCGTCCCTTGCGCCGGCGCCCCGCCCCCCGATACGGTCCCGCCAAATCCGGAGGAACACCCCATGACCACCTCACTCTACGACCTCAGCGTCGGCTGCTATCTTCAGACCCTGGGCGCGGCGAGCGGCTTTCTGGAACGCGGCGCCGACCATTTCCGCGAAAACAACATCGATCCGGACGAGGTGGCCCAGTCGCGGCTGTTCCCGGACATGCTGCCCTTCGCCTTCCAAGTCTACTGCATCTCGCACCATTCGTTGGGCGCGATCGAGGGCGTCAAGGCCGGCGTATTCGGCCCGCCGCAGGGGCCGTTTCCCGGTTACACGGGCCTGCAGGCCCTGATCACCGAAACCCTCGCCAAGCTGAAGGCGATCAGCCCGGACGAGATCAACGGCCTCAGCGGCAAGGACGTCGCCTTCCAGATGCGCGACTTCAAGGTGCCGTTCACCGCGGAGAACTTCATCCTGTCCTTCTCTTTGCCGAACTTCCATTTTCACGCCACCACCGCCTACGACATCCTGCGCACCAAGGGCGTTCCGTTGGGCAAGCGT
The DNA here is from genome assembly GCA_003165275.1 of Caulobacteraceae bacterium. Taxonomy (GTDB): domain Bacteria; phylum Pseudomonadota; class Alphaproteobacteria; order Caulobacterales; family Caulobacteraceae; genus Poindextera. Next base: position 32,204 of record PLSW01000096.1, on the reverse strand, counting down.
GACTACATGGGCGCGCTGCGCATGAAGACCTGACCCGAACCGCGCCGCGCGCTTGACGGCGAAGCGGCGGCGCGTTTTGCGTTACGGGCTGGACTGCACGGGGGGATGAATGTCGCAGGAGATCGAGACCGCAGTCGCCGGCGCGTTGGGCGGCTTTTTCAGGTTCGGGCGGCGCAAGGAGCACGTCGTGCCGATCGGCACGCCCTGCGCCAATTGCGCGACGCCCCTGCAGGGCCCTTGGTGCCACCAATGCGGCCAGCTGGGCGAGGATTTCCATCGCTCGACCCTCAAGCTCGTCGGGGAGGCCTTCGAGGGCATCCTGCATCTGGATGGACGGATGTGGACCACCCTCCCCGACCTCTTCCGCCACCCCGCGCGCCTGACCCAGGCCTACCTCGAAGGGCACAGGGCGCCGCAGATACCGCCCCTGCGGCTCTTTCTGGTGGTGCTGCTGCTGGTGTTCTTCGCCGGATCGGTCGGCGGCCATAAGTCCGCGGTGATCACCACCACCGTCGACGATCACGGCAAGATCGTGGACACCAAGACCCGGACCTTCGAGTCCCTGACCCCAGCCGAGCGGGGCAAGATGGAGGCCGACGTCAACAGCGTCCACGTCAACATCGGCGGCGAACATTCCGCGGTCAGCAACTGGCTGAAGGCCCGGGTGATCAAGGCGCTGGAAAACCCGGAGCGGTTCCGGCTGGTGCTGGAGCAGTGGTCGGAGCGGTTCGCCTTCCTGATGCTGCCGCTGGCGACGGGCATCCTGAGCCTCTTGTTCCTGGGCCAGCGCCGGTTCTACGTCTTCGACCACACCATCTTCAGCCTGCATTCCCTATCGGCGGTCGGGGTGCTGTTCGCCTTTTCCAGCGCATTGCAGACGATCACCGCCGGCGCGTCGGGGATCGTGTTGTTCGCCGCGCCGGTCCACCTCTTTTTCCACATGCGCGGAGTCTATCAGACCAGCGTGCTGGGGACCCTGGCGCGGATGGTGCTGCTGTTCCTGCTCTCGTTCGCCGGCGCTCTGCTGATCTTCCTCGGCCTTATATGGGTCGGGCTGAACGGCATGACCTGAGCTAGGCCTTTTCGCCCTCGGCGGGGGTGACGTGGAAGTGGCCGTGCAGGCTGGCGATCGGCCGGGCGCGCTCCTCCTGCCAGGCCTCCACCTGCACATTGGCGACGCGGCGGCCCAGGCGCTTGATCTGGGCCCGGGCGAAGGTGTCCAGGGGGCGTCCCGAGCGCAGGTACTCAACCGTCACATCGATGGGCCGCGGCTGGCGGGCCAGGCCCTGGGTGAGCGACAGCTGCGCCAGGGCGGTGATTTCCAGCAGCGCGCCCAGCACCCCCCCATGGATCGCCGGCAGCTGGACATTGCCGATCAGGTGCTCGGAGAACGGCAGGATCACGGTCATCTCGTCGCCGGCGAGGTCCGCGCGCAGGCCCAGGAACCGGGCGTAGGGAATGCGCGCCAGGATCGCGTTCAGCCGGTCCGCCGCCTCGCTCATGCCCCCGCTCCCGCTCCTGCACCCGATGGCGGCAGGTCCAGGGAGGGCACGGTGGAATTGGCGCTGAGCATGAAGGCGGCCTGGGCCGTGGCCAGCGGATCGGCGGCGTCGCGGTCGTAGGCGGTGGCGCGCACGAAGGCGATCGAATGGGTGAGCTTGTAGCAGTGGGCGTGGGCGAAAACCGCCAGCCCGGGTTCGGCGCCGCGCATGTAGTCGATGCGCAGGTCGAGGGTGGCGATGGAGGTCGGAACCCCCAGGGCCGCGAACACCGACTGGCCGCAGGCATGGTCCAGCAGGGTGGTGACCACCCCGCCGGCGATGACCCCGGTGTCCGGATCGCCGATCAGATCCTCGCGATAGGGGATCGACAGCACCGCGCCGGATTTGTCGAGGCTGATCAGCTGCATCCCCAGGGCGCGCGCCTGGGGCGTGTGATCGATGAAGGACGCCAGGGAAGCGCCGCCGAAGATGGGGGGCGAGGTCATGGGGCCTTATAGCCAAATCCGGCGCGCAATCACCGGAAACAATCCACCAGCCGCGCGATCCAGGCCTTGGGGTTTTCCTTCAGCTCAAGCGGCGTCGATCCGTTGCGCACCACGACCAGGTCGAGATCGGGAACGACGGCGATGTACTGGCCCTCATACCCCTGGGCGGAGAACGATCCCGGGCCGGCGAGGCCCAGCCACCATTGGGCGCCGTAGGCCTGCTCGTCCGTGGGCTGGCGGGGCGTCGGGGTCCGGGCGTAGTCGACCCAGCCCTCCGGCAGGATCCGGCGGCCGTCCCAGACGCCGCCCCGCAAATAGAGCAGTCCAAGGCGGGCGAAGTCCCGCGCCGAGCAGAAGCAGAAGGACGAGCCGATGAAGACCCCCGCGGCGTCGAACCTGGGCGCCGGCGTGGTCATGCCGATGGGATCGAACAATCGCGCGCGCATGAAGGCCTCGAAGTCGGGCCCGAACGCACCCGCGGCGCGGGCGGCGCAGCGGCTGATGATGTTGGTCGTGCCGCTGGAGTAGGCCCAGAAGCCACCCGGCTCATGGGCCAGAGGCATGTCGGCGGCGAAGTGGGCCACGTCCGTCTCGCCGCGGCCGAACAGCATCTCGATCACGTCGGACGCCTGGTCGGGGCGGTAGTCCTCGACGAAGGCGAGGCCGCTGACCATCCGCAGCAGCTGGTCGAGGGTGATCGCCCCGCGCGGGTCCCCCGGCGCCGACCATTCCGGAACATCGGCGGCGGCGTGGATATCCAGCCTGCCGTCGCCGACCAGAATCCCGACCAGGGCCTGGGTGATGCTCTTGGCCATGGACCAGGACTTGTAGGTCCCTTCCGGGCCGAAGCCCTCCCCATATCGCTCCAGCACCAGCTCGCCGGCCTGGATCACCACCAGGGCTTCGGTCACCCCCAAATCCGGCGAGGCGGCCGGCCCGAAGGCCTCGGCCGTCACCGCGCTCAGCCGCGCCAAGTCGACCCGGGGCGCGCCCTCGGGCCAATTGACCGTGGGCCAGGGAACGCCGGCGGGCTGCGACGGTAGGGCGGGCAGGGTCATGGCTGCTCCTTGATCAAGACTGGCGTCATCACGCCCTGTCCCGCGCGATGTCGACCTGGCCGATGGCCGAGGCGGCCGGATCGAGGGCGAAGTCGCAGGGGGCGATGAACCCGCGGCCGTCCCAGGGGATCGTTACCCCGGCCTTCTCGAAACAGAGGGCGGCGTATTCCGAGCAGATGTATTCGTCCTGCGCCTCCAGGCCCGCCGGCGTCGGCTGCTCGGTCGCGCCCCAGAGGATGCGGGCGGCGATCTTGATGATGTCGGCGAGAGCGAAGGGATCCCCCAACTGGTCGAGGGCGAAGTCGGTCATGGCCTGGATTGCGGGGGCGCCGGCGGCGTTGAGCTCGGCCTGGCGCGCCCACAGGACCTTGCCGGGATAGGGCTTCTTGCCGCCCACCCCGAACAGGAAGGTATGCAGCGGCAAGGCGCGCACGCCGATCTTCTCGACGCTCTCGAAGACCAGCACCCGGTCGATGGACTCCACCCGCACCGCGATGGCGACATGGCTCCAGGGACTATGGGTCGCGAAGCGGATCAGCCGCGACATGCCGTGCTGGCCCGAGCACAGAAACAGGTCGCCGGTCTGGACCACCGAGCGCGCCGCCTCGAACTGCAGCAGCGGCGTGTGGTCCAGGATGTTGTTCGGAATGGTCAAGGGCCGGCTCCGGTCGAGGCCGCGGCGAGCGGCGGCCTAGCCATAATTTCGTCCAGCCCCGGCGCCAACGTCCAGCGCGCGCGTTTGGTCGAAAAGGCCCGGCGTGACGCCGCGCTCATGCACGGCTATCCTAGGTCATGTCCGAAACACAATCGTCGATCACCCGTCTCGCAGCGGCGCTTGCCCTGACGCTCGGCTTGGCGGCCTGCGCGACCACCGAGCAGGCCCCGCCTCCCCCCGCGCCGCCGTCCGGGCCGGTCGCCGCCGGCGCGACCATCCTGGGCGCCACGGATTTCGAGGGCGAGGGCGGCCATGGCTCCTGCTCGGGCCTCTCCGTCGCCCTGATGGCCGACAGCCCCCGCTTCCGGCGCCGGGCCGAAGCCCTCTATGGCTCGCTGGAGCACGCCAGCCAGCCCGTCGCCGTGGTCAAGGCGCGGGCCGCGGCCCTGGGACCGGAGGACGCCACGGCGCCAGTGCAGACGGCCCAATGCAACGCCCGCGGCGAGTTCATCTTGAACGGCCTGCCCGGCGGCGGCTATTACCTGATCGCACACGTCTGGATTCTGCGGCCCGGTGAGAGCCGCAGCGACCATGTGATCCTGCAGCGGGTGAGCGTGCGGGACGGCCAGACCAAGGATGTTAGACTGACGCCATGACCGACGGGCCTCCGGCCGCCGCCCCGCCGGAGCCGATCGACACCCTCCCCGCGATCTTCATCGACGCCGACGCCTGTCCGGTGAAGGACGAGGCGTACCGGGTGGCGCAGCGCTACAAGCTGAAGACCTATGTGGTCTCCAACAGCCATATGGTCGTCCCGGTCTCCAGACTGATCGAGCGGGTGGTGGTCGACGCCGGCGCCGACGTGGCCGACGACTGGATCGCCGAGCACGCCCGCCCCGGCGACATTGTCGTCACCAATGACATTCCCCTCGCCGCCCGGGCCCTCAAGGCCGGGGCGGCGGCGATCGGCGCGACCGGGCGAGCCTTCACCGAGGATTCCATCGGCGCCGCCCTCGGCCAACGGGCGCTGATGGAGCACCTGCGTTCCACCGGAATGATGACCGGCGGCCCCAAGCCCTTCGACCGCAACGACCGCTCGCGCTTCCTGCAGGCCCTGGACACGGCGGTGGTCAAGTCCCTGCGATCAAAGGCCTTGGGGCCGCGGCGATGATCCCGGTCACCGACTCCATCAGCCTGGAGGACGACGAGCTGGTGGAGAAGTTCGTCCGCGCCAGCGGCCCGGGCGGCCAGCACGTCAACAAGACCTCGACGGCGGTGGAGCTGCGCTTCGACATCCGCAATTCGCCGTCCCTGCCGGAGGACGTCAAGGCGCGCCTGGAGGCCCTGGCCGGCAGCCGCCTGACCCTGGAGGGGGTGATCATCCTCTTCGCCCAGAACGCCCGCTCCCAGGAAATGAACCGCCAGGACGCCCGGGGCCGCCTGTTCGACCTGATCCGCCAGGCCGCCGTGCGGCCCAAGCGCCGTCGGCCGACCCGGCCGACCAAGGCCAGCAAGCTGCGGCGTCTGGAGTCGAAGACCCGGCGGGCGGGGGTGAAGTCCCTGCGAGGCAGGCCCTCGGACGACTAGCCGGCTTGTTTCGGCCGCGGGCGAAACGTCCCCGCGTGCGCTGGGCGCTCGATGAGCGTATCCAGCCCCCATGATCGCCGCTGTCAACATCGCCGAAATCGCCGCCCTCGTCGGCGATCCCAGCCGGGCCAACATGCTGGCGGCGATGTTCGACGGCCGCGCCCTGACCGCCGGGGAACTGGCGCAGACCGCCGAGGTCAGCGCGGCGACGGCGAGCGGCCACCTGGGCAAGCTGGTCCAGGGCCGGCTGGTCACCGTCGCCGTCCAGGGCCGCCACCGCTATTTCCGCCTGGCCTCCGCCGAGGTGGCGCGGATGCTGGAGCAGATCGCCGTGGTCGCCGGCGACGTTCCCACGGCGCCGCGGGCCACCCCGAGGGTGCCGGCGCACCTGCGCGAGGCGCGCACCTGCTATGACCACATGGCCGGCAGACTGGGGGTCGCCATCGCCGACGGGTTGACGGCCCGCGGCGCCATCGTGCTGGGCGCCGACGCCGGCGAGGTCACAGCCGCGGGGGGCGCCCTCTTCGATCGGATCGGCCTGCGCCTCGCCGCGCCGCCGGGCTCCCGCCGCCTCCTGTGCCGGCCCTGTCTGGACTGGAGCGAGCGGCGGCCGCATCTGGCGGGGCTGGTCGGGACCGCGATCCTCGAGCGCAGCCTCGAACTGGGCTGGGTACGCCAGGGCCCGGAACGGCGGGCGCTGACCCTCACGCCGGTCGGCCGTCGCCGGTTCGCCGAGGATTTGGGCGCGACGCTCTAAGGCGCCCATTGCAAGACCGACCGGCTGCGCTAGTTTCCCCCGCCCATCGCTTTTGAGGAGTCCGGCCCATGCGCGCGTCACCCACCCTGCTGTCCCTGGCCGCTGTCGCCGCCGTGCTCGCCGGGTGCAGCAAGCCGGCCTCAGCCCCGGACCAGGCCGCGACGCCCACCGAGCCGGCCTCGGCGCCCGCGGCGCCCACCCCCGACCAGATCAAGGCCTCCCTGGCCACCCTGCCCGCGCCCTACAACGCCGGCGACATCGAGAACGGCAAGCGGCGCTTCACCCAGTGCGCCGCCTGCCACACCGCCGGCGAAGGCGGCCCGAACATGACCGGCCCAAACCTCTACGGCATATTCGGCCGCAAGGCGGGCACGGCGGCGAACTTCAGCTATTCCGATGGCCTCAAGGCGGCGGGCTGGACCTGGGACGCCGCCCACATCGACACCTGGATCACCGATCCCCGCGCGGTGATCCCCGGCACGCGCATGTCCTTCGCCGGGCTCAAGGACCCCAAGGAGCGGGCGGACGTGATCGCCTATCTGAAGGTCGCCACCAGCGCGCCGGGCAAGTAGGGGAGCCTGCTCCAGCCCCATCTTGCTTAGGGGCCCTAAAAAGCAGGCCTTCTCCCCTCGAGGGAGAAGGTGGCGCGCGAATGCGCGACGGATGAGGGGCCGCGCCGGCCCGTCCGACTTCTTGTGGAAACCAAGCTTAAGGCCCTGAAATATAAGTCCAACCGCCGGCGCGGCCCCTCATCCGGCCCTTNNTCTCCCGCGAGGGGAGAAGGCCTACGTCAAATGGACGTTGAGTTCGACTGAACGACCATTCGCGGACGTGCGCACCCATGGCTCACCCGGGGGAGGAGCGGACCGTGCTACAAGCAAACCCTAAGCGTCGTAGCCCGGCGACTCCCGATCCAGCCGGCGCAGGCAGCCGGGCCAGGCGAGGCCGCCGATGCCGCCGACGCCGCGGCCGATCTGGTTGCGCACCTCGGCCTGGGCCGCCTCGGGGGCGATCAGCACGCCGTCGCGGCCGGCGGAAAGGGCCATGACCTGCTGCTGGCAGGCGCGTTCCAGATAGAACATCCCCATCCAGCACCCGGCCGCCGTCGATCCGGCCGAAAGGGTGCCGTGGTTGCGCAGCAGCATCAGGGTTTTGTCGCCCAGGTCGGCCACCAGGCGTTCGCGCTCGTCCAGGTTCAGGGCGATGCCCTCGTAGTCGTGATAGGCGACGCTGGGCAGGGCGATCAGCGCGTGCTGGCTGAGCGGCAGCAACCCGTCCTTCTGCGCCGAGACGGCCACCCCCTGGTCGGTGTGAAGGTGCATCACATAGTGGGCGTCGTCGCGGGCGGCGTGAATGGCGGAGTGGATCGTAAAGCCCGCCGGATTGATCATGTAGTTGGTTTCCTGGAGCAGGTTGCCGTCCAGGTCGACCTTGACCAGGGAGGAGGCGGTGATCTCCTCGAAGAACATGCCGTAGGGATTGATCAGGAACTGATGCTCCGGCCCGGGGATGCGGGCGGAAATGTGAGTGAAGATCATATCGTCCCAGCCGTGCAGGGCGACCAGGCGATAGAGCGCCGCCAGATCGACGCGGGCTTTCCACTCGTCTTCGCTGACCTTGCCCTTGAGCGAGCTGACGCCCGCCATCGATCCATCCGCCACGGGGGTCTCCTTCCATCGAGCCTTGATTATGTGGCGGGCAGAATCCTCCGGGCTGACGCATGCGTCAAGGGCGCGCAGGCGTCCCTTTTGACCACTCGCGTAAAGGTAATTTCTCCGACTCAGCGGAATCTTAGATATGTTTTCACGTCGATATCGCACTGTGCAGGTCGCGTCGAAACGCCGGAGGGCTGCGTGAGCAGGGCTCAGACCGCCGAAGAACTGAAGGTTCTCGCCCAGAGTCGTGTACCGGCGGATCGGGAACGCCTGTTGCTGGCGATCGTCGACCTGTGCGCCAGCAGCGGCCATGGGGTGAACTCGCCGCAGTCCCAGGACCTTCTGGGCACGGTGCTGATGAGCCTGGTCGCCGGCGCCGAGCAGGACATTCGCCTCGCCCTCGCCGAAAAGCTCGCCGACGCGGCCTGGCCTCCTCACGCCCTGATCAACGCCCTGGCCCACGACGACATCGACGTCGCCCGTCCGATCATCGCCGCCAGCCCGGTGCTTAAGGACCTGGACCTGGTCAAGCTGCTGGTCGAGACCACCATCGATCACCGAATCGAGGTCGCGCGCCGCCCTAGCCTCAGCCCGCCTGTCGTCGACCGCATCGTGGCGCGGGCCGAACCGGCGGTGATGACGGCGCTGGCCTCCAACGACACGGCCGACATCAATCCGGCGGCCATGTCCAAGCTGGTCGAGGCCTCGCGGGAGATCGCCTCGATGCGCTCCCCCCTCGCCCGCCATCCGCGGCTGACCGAGGATTTGGCGCAGAAACTCTACGTCTGGGTGGGACAGTCCCTGCGCTCGGCCATCGTGGCTCGGTTCAAGGTCGACCAGCGCGTGCTGGACGCCGCCCTGCAGGCCGCCGTCGGCCAGGTTCAGGTCCTGCCGCAGCGCGAACCCGGGCTGTCGAAATCCCTCGCCTCCAACGAGCAGCTGGAGATGGAGCGCCGGCTCATCGCCAAGCTGCACGAGGCCGGCCAGCTGCGGCCCAGCTACATGCTGCGGTCCTTGCGCGAACAGCGCCTGTCCCTGTTCCAGATTTCCCTCGCCACCCTCGGCGGCTACAGCACCGAGGACGTGCGCCGGGCGCTGGACGCTGACCGGGCGGACTACCTGGCGCTCGCCTGCGCCGGCGTCGGTGTCGACCGGGGCGCCTTCGCCACGGTTCTGGGGCTGGTGCGCGGCCTGAACGGCGGCAGGCCGCGGGGCGACAACGAGCAGGCGCGGCGCGCCTTCGACGCCTTCGGGGCCGATCGGGTCGACCAGGCGGCGGCCGCGTTCAAACAGGCGCTCGCGGGCGTTTGACTTTCGCGCCGGGCGCGGCTTGTCTCCTCGCCTGATGACCGCCCTCCCCTCGCAGATCACACGCCTCCATTTCGTCGCCAGCGACCGGTCGGAGGCGCAGGACGCCCGCGCGCGGCTGATCGCCCGCTATGGGGATTGCCAGGAAACAGACGCCCAGGTCATCGTCGCCCTCGGCGGCGACGGCTTCATGCTGGAGACCCTGCACCGAAACCTCGACGACGTCCGGCCGATCTACGGCATGAACCAGGGCTCGGTCGGGTTCCTGATGAACGAGTACAGCGAGGACGGGCTGCTGGACCGGATCAACGCCGCCGAATGCGCGGTGATCCATCCCCTGGTGATGCGGACCGTCGATCGCGGCGGCCGGGAAGACCGCGCGCTGGCCATCAACGAGGTCTCGCTGCTGCGGCAGACCCGCCAGACCGCCAAGCTGGAAATCTCCATCGACGGTAAGGTGCGCATGCATGAGCTGGTCTGCGACGGGCTGCTGGTCTCCACCCCCGCCGGATCCACGGCCTACAATCTCTCCGCCTACGGGCCGATCATCCCCATCGACGCGCGGGTGCTGGCTCTGACCCCGATCAGCGCCTTTCGCCCGCGGCGCTGGCGCGGCGCCCTGCTCAGCCATACCGCCAAGGTCGCCCTGAAGGTGCTGGAGGCGGACAAGCGGCCCGTGAGCGCCGTGGCGGACAACTTTGAGGTGCGCGACGTCGTCACGGTTCATATCGCCGAGGATCGCGACATCCGCCTTCGCATGTTGTTCGACGCGGGCCGCAGCCTTGAGGAGCGGGTGCTCGCCGAACAGTTTTCAGTCTGAAGGCGTCTCACCACTTATTAAGGATGGAATGGCAAACTGCGTTCGATAAGCAATGCGTCCCCACACGGACGCCGTATTGGAGGCGGACTTGAGCGAGCAAAACCCCGGGCAGGTCATTCCGGCCTCCAACAGCCTGAAGTTGAAAATCGGCAGCCGTTTCGGTGGCATCGACCCCGCCGCCCTCGCCAAGGCGGAGGCCGCCCTCAAGGGCTTGGCCGGCAACTTCAATCAATGGATGCAGGACGAGCTCGTCAAGCTGGACGCCGCCCGCGAGCGGATCCGCTCGGAGGGCTACAACGCCGACACGGCGGAAAACCTCTATTTCCGCGGCCACGACCTGAAGGGCCTGGGCTCCACCTACGGCTATCCCCTGGTGACCAGCATCGCCGGCCTGCTCTGCCGGCTGATCGACGATCCAGCCACCCGCCTGAAGGCCCCGGTCTTCCTCCTCGACGCCCACATCGACGCCATCAAGGCGTCCGTGCGCGGCGACATCCGCGAGAACGACCACCCGGTCGCCACCTCGCTGCTGCAGGAGCTGCGCCGGCGCGTCACCGACTACGAAGCGCAGCACGCAGGCTGAGCTAGATACCCACGGACGACAGCGGCTCGACCACGGCGCCATAGCCGGCGTCCGGCGGGATCACCAGCACGGGGCCGTCCGCCCGGCGTTCGACCTTGGGCTCGACCGTCACCAGGGTGCGGCCTGCCGCCCGGCTAACGGCGTCGGCGGCGTGCGCCGCCTCGGCCAGCAGCTGCAGATTCATCCGCGTCGGAAAGATCACCTTCCTCTCGCCGGCGGCGGCCAGGCGCAGGGCCTCGGCCGGCGCGATCCATTCGGCGTCCACCGTCTCCCAGCCGTCGCAGACCGCCAGCTGGTCGTTGTCGGCCCTGGCGACATAGAACCAGGTGTCGAACCGCTTGGGGGTGAGCGGCGGCGTGATCCAGCGGGCGAAGACGGTGAGGGCGTCCAGGTCGATCTTCACGCCCAGTTCATCGACCAGGTGGATGAAGGCGCGGTCGTCCTTGGCGATTTCGTCGCGGGCCGCGGCGGCCCGATCATCGCCACGGAAGGTCGCGCCCGCTGAGTCCCGCGCCAACAAAACGCCGGCCTCCTCATAGACCTCGCGGATGGCGGCGACGCGCAGGGCGCGCTGATCCTCCGGGGTGGTCGCCCAGCCGATCGCCCAGTCGGCCCAGGCCGGGTCGTGGTCGCCCGGGTGGGTCTTGCCGCCGGGAAACACCAGGGCGCCGGAGGCGAAGTCGATCTGGTGATGGCGCTTGACCATCAGCACCTGGAAATGCGGCTCGTCCCGCACCAGCAGTATCGTCGCCGCCGGCCGGATCGGCACGGGCTCTGTCGTCATGGTCGCTTCCTCGAACGCTTTTTCGAGGTCCATGGTGACGATGCGGGACGAAAGGGCAAGCCGCCAGCGGCCGCGGCCTATTGGCCGAGCAGGCCGGCGATGATGTTGATGCCGAGGGCCAGGATCATCGTATTGAAACAGAAGGCGAATATGGCGTGCGTTGTCACCAGGTTGCGAAACCGCGCGGTGGTGATGTTGAAGTCGGACACCTGACAGGTCGCGCCGACGCAGACCGCCACATAGATGAAGTCATGATAGGTTCGCGGCGGTTCGCCCGGAAACGTCAGGCCGCCGTCCACCTCCCCGTCCCCGTCCCTGTCGCCGAAATAGCGGTGAGCATAGTGCAGGACGAAGACGCACTGGACGACCATCCAGGAGAGCACCAGGGTCAGGGCCGAAAGCATCAGCACCAGGTCCCGTTCCCCGGGGGCGTTGGTCAGACCCTTGGTTTCGCGAAGCGCGAGGAGGGCCGCCGCGATGCTCGCGGCGACGGCGCCAAGGACGATGGCGGTCAGCACCACCCGGCTTTCGTCCTCGCGCTTGGCGCGCTGACGGATCGTTTCCTCGCTGGTGCGCAGAAACATCCAGCCGGCGGTGAAGACGAACAGCGCCGCGCCCACGTTCCAGCCGACCAGCAACGGCGCGCCCACGAAACGGTCGCCCAGGGCCGCCGCGAAGCCGGCCGCGAGTCCCGAGGCGACGGCCAGGAACAGGCGCCAGTGCAGGCGGATGAAGTCGATCATGCGAGGCCAACGCGCAGGGGCGCGGTCCGGCCCATTCAGGCCTGACGAGCCAGCGCCCGGCTTTCCTTGCGGGCCTTGTCGAGCTTGTCGATCAGATAGTCCATGTCCTCGCGGGAAGCCGCCTTGGGCTGGGTCAGGAACCGTTGCAGCATCCGCTCCTGGAAGCGCACCAAATCCTGCGGTCCGCCGTCGAGCTCCATCGAATGAAAGGTGTCCACCCCGGCCCGAAAGGCGCTGAATAGCTTGGTCGGAAGCCCGGCGCGTTCGTAGATCGCCTTCAGCCCCAGCGGCCCCGCGTCATGCACCATCAGCCAGGTGCGATGGTGCGGCACGCCGGAAAGCTCCGACAATCCCCACTCGAAGAAGCCCATGTGCCCATTGGCCAGGGCCCGCAGCAGCAGCGAGGCGTTCAGCCGGCTGGCCGCGTGCAGCTGGGCGGCGAAGGCCTTCAGGTCCGGGGTGCGTCCGGCCTGATCGACCAGGTCAATGGTCGCCCGCTCCTGGCCGCCGGAGGCGATCTGGATCGCGGTCTCCGGCGAGAGGGCCTGGTGATTGATCAGGTGGTCGCGCAGCTGGTCGCTCACCACGGTGATCAACCGCTCGGTCACCGCCAGCGGCAGGGCGCGGCGGTAGGCGACGGCGGCCAGCACCGCCTCCGACTTGGCGAAGCGCTCGACCACCTGCTTGAGGGTGGAGTCGGCGAAATGGGCGTTGTCGTTGGCGCAGAGGGTCTGCACCGCCTTTTCCACACCGTGCTCAACGATGGTGGCGCTGACCCTTTCCGACACCATCGGCCGATTGGCGATGGCCACCTGGCGGATCGGGCCGCCGATGCGGACGATCTCCTGCAGCTCCTCGTCCGTGAACACCGGGGAGAAGGACAGGATCGGCGTCGAGACGCTCTCCACGTCCCGGGCGAGCCGCATGGCCACGTCCCGGGGCACCAGGGGCGAGGAGCGCAGGGTGACGGCGACCGCCCGGCGGACCAGCTCGGCGGCGTCGGCGGCCATCACCCGCAGGATTTCCTCGGCGGCCCGGCGGTCCTCCGGCGACAGGGTCTCGCGGTCCATGGTCCGGCACAGCTTGTGGGCCGCCACGGCGCGCTCGTCCGCGGTCGCGCCCTTGACCAGCTGATGGATGTCGACGTCGGTCAGCGCCGCCCGCGTCGTCGCCATGGTCTCGCCCTCAACAGCCCCGCCCCCACGGCGGATGATTCCGAGGCGACCATGATCCGTTAAACTTAACATTTTGCTGTCGCGACGCTGGCGTGTCGGCGATGGGCAGCCGCGACCATCCCGAATTGCGACTCACAAGCATTTGTATTTTATGCCGTTCCTCAGGCTGGGCAGCGCGCGCCTGTCCGCGGGGGCCGCATCCTGCCGTTAACCGCGCCGCTTCACTCCGCCGCAATCTGAAATGGTTAGACTGGGGTCATGCTCTGGAAAGACCCTGACCTTGGCCCGGTGCGCCCGGAGGCCCGGCCGCCAGCGCCGAGCGCGCGCGCCGGCGACGCCGTGGTTCTGGCCTCCCTCGACGCCCAGGCGGGCCTGCTGCCCTACGCCCTGGCCTTCTTCGCCGTGGCCCTGCCCTTCTACGCCTGGGCCGCCTCGTTCGCGCCGGACCGGGCCTGGATGAGCCTCAGCTTCGTGGTCTTCGCCGTCAACTGGGCCTGCTTCTACGCGGTGATCGACTGGCAGAAGCGCCACCCCGAGACCCGGATCGACGCCCGGGCCCGCACCCGCATCCACATTCTTGGCGGCCTGCTCTGGGCCGGGGCCATCGCCCAGATCACCGGCCTGGGGCTCGGCGCCGGGCCGGAGCGGGAGTCCATCCTGCTGATGGCGGTTGGGGCGGGGGCGACCTGCGTCTTCTTCTCGGCCCCCAGCCTGCCGGGCTTGCTGATCGTCGGCCCCGCCGCCTGCGCCCCGCCGCTGCTGGCCCTCTACGCCGAGGACGCCACCCGACCCACGGGGCGGCTCATGCTGGCGGCGATCGCCCTGGTGATGGCCCTGTCGCTGATCCTCAACCGCCTGTTCCGCAGCCTGTTCGCCCTGGCCAGCGAGCGGGAGGGGCTGATCGCCGGCCGCGACCGCTCCCTGGGCGAGGCCGGCGCCCTGGCGCGGTCCAAGTCGGACCTGATCGCCACCCTGTCGGACGAGATCCGCAACGGCCTCACCGGCGTCGCCCATGTGCTGGCCGCCGCCGCCGGGCGCGGCGGCCGCTCCGCCCCCTCCCGCGACCAGCTCAACGCCGCCCTGGCCTCCGCCGAGGAACTCCTCGGCGTGCTCGAAGCCACCCTCGACACAGAAACCGCCAGCGCCGGACGCCTGACCCTGGCGCGGCGGCCGTTCGACCCCGGCCGCCTGGCCCGCGAGGCCGCCCAGGCCCACCGCGCCGCCGCCGCCGCCAAGGGCCTGGAGCTGTCCGTCCACGTCGACGAGAGTCTGATCATGGCCCATGGGGCCGTGGTGGGCGACGCCGCGCGGGCCCGCCAGATCATCGCCAGCCTCGTCGGCAACGCTGTCAAATACACCCTGCGCGGTCGGGTCGAGGTGCGGGTGGAGCGACTGGGCGAGACCCTGGTGCGGCTGGAGGTGGCCGACACCGGCCCCGGCCTTTCCGCCGACGAGTTGGAGGTCGCCTTCCAGCCCTTCCGCCGCATCGAGCGCACCGGCGCGGGGATTCCCGGCGCCGGCCTGGGCCTGTCCCTCGCCCGCCAGCTCGCCGGCTTGATGGGCGGGTCGGTCTCGGTGGAGAGCGCCCTGGGCGTCGGCAGCTGCTTTCGCCTGGACCTGCCCTTCGATCCCGCCGCCCGCATCGAACGCGCCCACGCAACAGACGCGGCCCCCGTCGATGCCCCCGATAGCGCCCGCAGTCTCAAGGTGCTGATCGCCGAGGACGACCCCTTGGCCACGGCGATGCTGCGGGCGGTGCTGGAGCAGCTGGGCCACCATGTGCTGCACGCCCAGGACGGCCGGCGGGCCCTCGACCTGGCCCAGGTCTGCGACATCGACCTGATCATGCTGGACAGCCAGCTCGCGCCCACGGGGGGCGCCCAGACCATCCGCGCCCTGCGCGCCCTCACCGGCTCCGCCAGCCGGGCCCCGATCATCGCCATCATCGGCGGCGACCCCGACGAGGCCCAGGCCTGCCTCCAGGCCGGCGCCGACGACGTCCTGCGCAAGCCGATCAGCGTCGCCGCCGCGGCGCGGGCCCTGGCCTCGGTGACGCGGGATGACCGCCGTGAGGCGCGCAGCCTCAGGGCCTGACCCCAGAGGCTAGTGGTCAAATTCTGACGCTTGGATCCCGGCTGGCCGATGGCGAGGCTATCGGTCGAAGGTCCGATTCCAAACCGAAAGCGAACGGTGAGAATCGACCCAACTCAGACCTTCGCCAGGTCCGCATTGCGGCACGGCGTAGTCACCTATTTGAACTGACGAGGCTCTTTAGGCGCTCCGCCCACTGGGGTGGGGCCGCGCCCAATCGCGCGCTAGACACGACCCGTCGCATTCACGCCTTCACTGCATGGCCATAATAAAACTGTCGCAAAATGCCCCTATGCACGGGCCCTGCAAGTCCGCGCCAATGACTAAATTGCGTGTCTCAAAGCTGTTTTACAGTTGTATATTCACCATGGGCCACTTTCAAGGGCAAACGCCCCGGACAAAGCGCCTGAATTAGTCACGTCGTCAAACGTTATCTCTAGAATTGTTAGCCTGTGGGGGCCAAATCTTGACTGTATCGATGAGTAAACGCAAACGCCACTATATGAGCGGCGTCGCGCTCCTGTTCTCCGGCAGCCTAGTCCTGGGGATCTCGCCGACCCACGCAGAGGGTGACGCTACGACGGCGGCCGCCAGCCGAACCAAGGACCCCGACACCAACCGGGTTGAAGAGGTGACCGTCTTCGCGCGCAAGCGGGCTGAAGACATGCAAATGGTCCCCCTTCCTGTCACCGTGCTGACCACGCGCGAAATCGCGCGGCAGAACCTGGTCAACTTCAGCGACTTCCAGTTTAAGTTTCCAGCCTTTTCGGTCTACCTCACCAACCCCAAGCAGCTAAACCTTGGCGTTCGTGGCATCGGCAATAATGGGTTCAACACAGACGGCATCGACGCCTCGGTCGGCGTTTTCGTTGATGGCGTCTATACCGGCCGCCCGGGAATGGTCAGCAGCGACTTCAACGATATCGCACAGGTGGAGCTGCTACGCGGCCCACAAGGCACCCTGTTCGGCAAGAACACCACCGCCGGCGCGGTCATCATCAACACCCAGAAGCCCAGCTTCACCCCGGAACTGGCGGCCGAAGCGACGGGCGGCAACGAGGGCTTTGAGCAATTCAAGCTCAGCGCCTCGGGACCGCTTATCGCTGACAAGCTGGCGGTGCGGTTGTCGGCCTTCTACAGTGACATCAACGGAAATTACCACAATGTTTTCAACGGCAGCGAAGAAAACGCGCGGCAGGGTGAGGGCATCCGGCTGCAGTTGCTGGGCAATGTCACCGACAAGCTGACGGTGCGGGTGATCGGCGCCGTGGCCAACCAGGCTTTCAACTCGATCTCACCGGTCACCTTGTCGGTCTATAACCCCGCCGCCCTGCAGGCGCGCATGGCCGCCGCCGGCTATACGCTGACGACCGGCAGCGCCTCGAACCGGCAAATCGACATCAACTCCCCGCAAACCTCCGTGACCCATTCCAACCTGGTCAGCACCCAGGCGGATTATGACCTGGGCGATCGCGGAGCCCTGACCTCGATCACCGCCTACCAGGCGTGGTCCTGCTATACGAACAATGACAACGACTATACGCAGCTCGACGCGCTACGGGACTACGGCTCCTGCAACACCGAACGTCAGTTCTCCGAGGAAGCGCGCTGGGCTTCGCGCAAGGACGAGCCGCTTGAAGCTGTGGTCGGGACTTTCTTCTCCCGCCAAGACCTTCAGGTCGATTCCCGTGTTCAGTTCGGCAGCCAATACAACATCTGGGCGGCCAACCCCTCCACCACCGCGTTCCCGAAAATCCTGCCTGCAAGCACCTGGGCCTCAGGCGCCTATGCCAACGCTCTGACCGGCGCCGGCTTCCGATCGCAGGCCAACTTCCATACCGACACCGAAGCCGTGTTCGGCAATGCGACCTGGCATCCTGACGCCGCCAGGAAGTGGGCCTTGGACCTCGGTCTGCGGCAGACCTGGGAAGCCAAACACATGAGCTACAACGGTTGGGTGGATTCCAACCCAGGCGGCCTGACCCAGGCTCAGCTCAATGTCATGTCGGCCAGCGGCGCCAACGCCCAGCTGGGCCACGCGACCGACGCGATCACCGACGCTTCCCTGTCCGGCCAGGTTGGCCTCAGCTATCGCCTCACCCCCGACGTGATGGCCTACGTCCAGTTCTCCAGAGGGCATAAATCCAAAGGCTTCAACCTGCTCGCCGAGAATGCGAGCAATCCCGACCCCGGCGTCGCCTCGGCCATCGCCCACGGCGCCACCCAGGACATCCGGGGCGAACAGGCCGACAATGTGGAAGCGGGCGTCAAGAGCGAGTGGCTGGATCATCACCTGCTGCTCAACGCCACGGCCTTCGATACGCTGGTGACCAACGCCCAGGCTAACGAATCCATCGGCGTCGGCAACACCGCGACCAAGTTCCTCGCCAATGTCGGCGCCGAGCGCTCTGTCGGGGTCGAGCTGGAAGGCGAGGCCTGGCTTCTGGACGGTCTGCACCTGAAGGGCTTTGTGGGTTACGACAAGGCCATCTACGCGGCCTTTCACAATTCCGTCTGCCCCGCGGAATCCACCGCCCTGTCCTGCGACCTGACCGGACGGCAAGTCGCTTGGGCGCCGAAATGGACCAGTGACCTCACGGTCGAATATTCTCGCGAAATCGTGCCCAACACTACCAGCTACGTGGTCTACGATGTGAATTGGCGCTCCGAACAGAACACCACCATCACTCTCGATCCCGCCGCCAACATCGACCCCTATGCCCTGATGAGCCTGAGGGTCGGCACCTTGTTGCGGAAGAGTTCGGTCGACATGCAGCTTTGGGTCGAGAATCTGCTGGATACGCCCTACTATATCAACCTGCTCGGCCTGACGAAGTCGACGGGTATCGTGCAAGGTTACCCTGGCAACCCACGGACGTTTGGCGGGACGGTCAAGGTGCGGTTCTAGGCGACTTGGCGTCAGAGCAGGAGTCGCTTCAACCAAAGCGCCTCCTGCCTTCTGCGGTACAGATCGGCCGATCAACACCCGGGGCCACTTGCCGGCGCTGACGCGCTCGGCCCGATTTTGTCAGGACTGGTCCAGGCAGTGGATGGCAAAAAGGGCGGGAGTTTCATTTGCACGGTGTCCTCAGCGCGAACTCAAACTGAGCGGGCAACCCGCCAGAGCCGAAGTCTGAGCACCTCCACCCTCATGAGCCCTTCACGCGGTCCTGCTTTCGGCGCCGGCGCCTCGGCGGTGTGCAATGGTAGCTTTCCGGCCGCCGGGGCCCAACGGCTCGACCCAAAGGAGGCCATACGATTGAACCATGTATCGGTTGGCCGGACACTCTCGGCCGCCTCAGGCGACGTCGTTACGGATTTCCTTGATGGCCTCAAGAACCGCCTGGGTGTCGGAGGGGGTCGACATCGCCGCCGCCTCGTCATCGATGCGGTCCGCCATCTCCGGATTGTCCCGCCGGCTCTCTTCGAGCAATCCGATGATCTTGGCGATCTTCTGATCATTTGAGATCGAAAGCTCCAGGATTAGTTGGGCGCGGTGATCGGCGAGCTTGTCTTCGCGCCGTTGGGTGGTGAGAATCAGGGCCGCGACCAGCAGAGCGCCGGTTGAGGCCACCCCCTGGAGTCCAACGAAGGGCGGTGGATCGACGGGGCTGAATCCCAGCTGCGCCACCGCCAGATTGGCGACGATCCAGGCTAGGATCGTCAGGCTAAGCAGCGCGACGAATCCCGGCCAGCCGACGAATGCCGTGAGATGGTCCAACGCCTGCTGCAACGTGCTGGCTTCCTGCCTGTGCATCGCGCGCAGTTGGGCCGTCGTGTGCGCGACCTCCGTTGCGTCGGGCGACGCCGGGAATTGCGGGGTCTCTGTGTCGATCATCGAACTGTAAACGCCTTGCCGGTCGTTTGGCGCCAAAGGTCCGCTCGCCACCCTCACAGTCCTTCCGAAGGTCTGCTTGCGCGCGCGCCCGGGCTTCGCCGACGATGAGCGCCAGGCGCCGGAGCCTGCCCCCTAGCTCTGCCCCCGGCCATGCCGCGCGTCCGACAGCACCCGCAGCATCTCGGCGGAGAACATGGACCCCGTCACTCCGCGCGATCCGCCCCGGTCCGGCTCCTCCGGTCCGCGGAGGACCATGTCCACCAGCTCGCGCTCCTGCTCGAAACGGTCGAGGCGGCGGGCGGAGGCGTATTGCAGGAAGTGGTCGGCGGCCGGGGGCGCGGCGACCTCGGCCGGGGCGGCGACGGGCGAGGCGCCGCCGGTGCGGGTCAGGTTGAGATAGACTTCGCTCACCGAGGCCGGGCGGCCGCCGCGATAGAAGATGGCGCGATTGGAGGCCGCCGCGTCCGGGAACAGCGCCGCCGCCGAGGCCTGCGGCGTGTCCCGCGCCGCCTCGATCAGCTTGGCCGAGCCCTGGGGACCGAGGAAGTGCGCCGCGTAGAGCTCCCCCGCGGTCGGCGAGCGACCCACCCGGCCGCGGAGATAGGAGGCGTGGTCCGACGTCAGCTCCCCGGCCATCAGCGCCGCGGCGTGGGGGTCCAGGCGCAGGTCCATCACCGCCTTGCGCGCCTCGGCGCCGTCGATGTGGTAGCGTCCATCGCCGCCCTGCTGGATCAGCTCGGCATAGCGGGCGTAGCCGTACTTGGCGCCGTGCTTCTTGAGCGTCGACATCCAGGTCTGGTCGACGAACTGGAAGAGGCCGGTGGCGGACGAGGTCTGCGACTTGGCGGCGGGGTTATAGCCGCTCTCGCGCTTGGCGGCGCCCAGCAGGAACCCGAAGTCCACCCCCGTCGCACTGGAGGCGCGCTGGATGGCCGCCTCGACGACTCCCTTGATGGTCTGCACCGTCATGCGTCTAGAGGTGAAGATTTATGGTTAACGGGCGATTAACCATGCCATCCCGACGCCGGCCCCTTCCCCATCCCGCTCAATCACGAAACGTTGTTACGTGATTGCAATTCACTTGCCGTGGCGCCGTTTACAGCCTTTCCGATCAGGTTGACGCTACGTCACTCTAGTCCAACGGGAGTGCGACCCCGTGATGGCCCTTCGGCAAAACCCAAACGCCTACGCCTTCGTCCACGCGATCGACGGATCCGACCGCCTGAAACGGCTTTCGCCAGGCATGGTCCTGGCCATCGGCCTCTCGGCGACGGCGCATGTGGCGCTGGTGGTCTACCTCTATCAGCACCACGTCGCCGAACCCGCGCTCGAGGCCGCGCCCGCGGCGAACCCGATCGTGGTGTCCATGTGGTCGCCGCCGCGGACCACACCCCAGCCGCCGGCGCCCCGCCCCATCGCCGTCCACCGCACGCCGCAGACGACTCTCCCCACCGTCGATCCCCTGCGCGTGCCGCTGCTCACGCCCCCCGACGCCAAGACGGAGGACATCCCTCAGGACCCGGTCTTCACGGAAGCAAAAACGCCTCCGCAGCCGCCGGTCCGGGTGATCGGTGATCCGCGCTGGTTGAGCCAGCCCTCCGTCGGCGAAATGGCGCGCTACTATCCGCCCCGGGCCCTCGACCACAGCCTTGGCGGGCGGGTGGGCCTCGCCTGCCTGGTCACCACCGCCGGGACCCTGACCGCCTGCCGGGTGGAGAGCGAAACCCCGGCGAGCTACGGCTTCGGCCCTTCGGCGCTGAAATTGGCGGGCTTCTTCCGGATGACCCCGCAGACCGTCAACGGCCAGCCGGTGGACGGCGCGGTGGTGCGGATCAACATCCGGTTTGATCCGGGGGATCGGTAAGGGGGAGCAACGCCCCTTCTCCTCTCCCACAAATGGGAGAGGAGAATAAAGCCGCCCTAGTAGCTCTTCGGCCTAGTAGCTCTTCGGCAGGTGCAGCACCCGCTCGGCGATGTAGTTGAGGATCATCTCGCGGCTGATCGGGGCGATCCGCGCCAGCATGGCTTCGCGGAAGTAACGTTCGACGAAGTATTCCTTGGCGTAGCCCATGCCGCCGTGGGCGAGGACGGCGTTCTCGCAGGCGTGAAAGCCGGCCTCGGCGCCCAGGTATTTGGCGGCGTTGGCCTCGGCGCCGCATTCGCGGCCGGCGTCGTAGAGGGCCGCGGCCTTGAAGGCCAGCAGGTTGGCGGCCTCCAGCTCGGCCCAGGACTTGGCGAGCGGGTGGGCGACGCCCTGGTTCTGGCCGATGGGTCGGCCGAACACGATCCGCTCGTTGGCGTAGGTCGCCGCGCGGGCCAGGGCCGCGCGGCCGAGGCCGACGGATTCGGCGGCGAACAGCACCCGCTCCGGGTTCAACCCGTGCAGCAGGTACTGGAACCCCTTGCCTTCCTCGCCCACCAGATCGTCCATGGGCACCGGCAGGTTGTCGATGAAGAGGGTGTTACACTCCACCGCCTTGCGGCCCATCTTGGGGATCGGCTTGGCGTCAATGTAGGTGCGGTTCAGGTCGGTGTAGAAAAGGCTGAGGCCCTGGTGGGGCTTGGCCACCTGATCCTTGGGCGTTGTGCGGGCGATGATCAGGATCTTGTTGGCCCGCTGGGCGCCGGTGGTCCAGATCTTCCGCCCGTTGATCAGATAGCCGTCGTTGGTGCGCTCGGCCTTGGTCTCCAGGCTGGCGGTGTCGAGGCCGGAATTGGGCTCGGTGACCGCGAAGCACATCTTGTCCTGGCCGGAGATGATCCGCGGCAGGTGAAAGTCCCGCTGGGCGTCGGTGCCGAATTTCACCAGGGGCATGGGGCCGAAGATGTTCAGGTGGATCGCCGAGGCGCCGGAGAAACCCGCGCCGGACTGGGTGACGGTCTGCATCATCACCGCCGCCTCGGTGAGGCCCAGCCCCGCCCCGCCGACGGATTCCGGCATGGCCACCCCGAGCCAGCCGCCGGCGGCCATGTCGGCCACGAAGTCCTCGGGGAAATTCCCCGTGTCGTCCGTTTTCAGCCAATAGTCGTCGCCGTACTGGGCGCAGACCCGGCCCACCCCCTCGCGGATGGCTTCCTGTTCCTCGGTCAGCCAGAAGCTCGACATGGCTCGTTCCCCTATGCGTCAGCCAGGACCAAACCGGCTTGGATCGAACGCGCGCGTCCGGGCCGGGATCGTCCTCCCGCGAGATAGGCCGCTGTGATCGCGGCGACAAGCCGCGCGAAGGGCTTACGTCGGGGCGCCGTTGACCGCGGGCGGCAAGTCGCGTTCGATTTGCCGCAACAGAACACGGCCCTTGGAAGGAACGCTCCCATGAAACTCGACAGCTCCGTCTCCGCCGTCGTCACCGGCGGCGCCTCCGGGCTCGGCGCGGCGACCGTCAAGGCCCTGCGGGACCTCGGCGTCAAGGTCGCCATCTTCGACAAGAACCCCGAGACCGGCGCGGCCAAGGCCGCCGAACTCGGCGCCCTCTTCTGCGAGGTCGACGTGATGAGCGAGGAGTCGGTGGACGCCGGCTTCGCCAAGGCGCGGGCCGCCAACGGCCAGGAGCGGGTGCTGGTCAACTGCGCCGGCGGCGGCCGCGGCGGCAAGACCATCGCCCGCGACCGGGAGACCGGCGAGATCAAGCCGTTCAAGGTCAGCGACTTCGAGTGGGTGCTGGGGCTGAACCTAGTCGGCACCTTCCGCTGCATCACCAAGAGCGCGGCGGGCATGGCGACCCTGGAGAAGCAGGAGGACGGCGAGCGCGGCGCCATCGTCAATACCGGCTCGGTGGCGGCGGAGGACGGCCAGATCGGCCAGGTCGCCTATTCCGCCGCCAAGGCTGGCATCAAGGGCATGACCCTGACCATCGCGAGGGATCTCTCCAGCGAGGGCATCCGCATCAACACCATCCTGCCGGGGATCATGGCCACCCCGCCGATGCTGGGGGTGAAGACCCGCGCCCCGCAGATCTTCGACGGCCTGACCGCCTCGGTGCCCTTCCCCAAGCGCCTGGGCCATCCGGCGGAATACGCCGACCTGGCCCTGACCATGCTGCGCAATGGCTACTTCAACGGCGAGACGGTGCGCCTGGACGGGGCGATCCGGATGCCGCCGCGGTAGCCTCCCTCCCCCATCTATGGGGGAGGAGAGGGCCTCGGCCATGGCGGTTGAGAGAGCGAGGGGACAAGCCCCCTCACCCCGACTGCGTATTGTCCGGCAATCCAAGGATCCGCTTGGAGACGATGTTGTTCTGGATCTCGGCCGAGCCGCCGTAGATCGACATCGCCTTGCCGAACAGCCAGGTGCGGACGGTTTCGATCTCCTCGGCGGTGAAGTCCTCGCCGTCCCAGCCCAGCCCCTGGTGGCCCATGACCTCGAGGGTCAGTTCGGCGCGGGTCTGGGCGACGGTGGTGGCGGAGTTCTTCAACACCGACGCGGCCGCGGTCGGCCCGCCATTGCCCTTGGCCTCGGCCATGGCGCGGGCCAGGGTCAGGCCGTGGGCCTTGGTGTCCATCAGGTGGCGGGCGATGCGCGAGCGCAGTTCCCCGTCGGCGATGCGGCCGCCTGAGTCCACCTCGATATAGGTCTTGGCCAGATCCTGGAACGGCGTCGCCTTGCCGCCGCTGGAGGCGCCCGTCTGGCTGGCGCGCTCATGCTCAAGCAGGCGCTTGCCCACCGTCCAGCCCTTGTTGAGCTCGCCCAGCAGGGCCTCCTTGGGGGCGACGGCGTCGGTGAAGAAGGTCTCGCAGAAGGGCGACGCGCCGGAGATCAGGGCGATGGGCCGCACCTCGATGCCGGGCTGGTGCATGTCGACCAGCAGGAAGCTGATCCCGTCGTGCTTCTTGGCCGCAAAGTCAGTGCGCACCAGCATGCCGCACCAGTCGGACCACTGGGCGCCGGAGGTCCAGACCTTCTGGCCGTTGATCCGGTAGTGGTCGCCCACGTCCTCGCACTTGGTCTGCAGGCTGGCGAGGTCCGAGCCGGCGTTGGGTTCGGAATAGCCGACGCACCAGCGCACATCCCCGCGGACGATGGGCGGGATGTGCTTTTCCTTCTGCGCCTCGGTCCCGCAGTCGAGGATGGTCGGGCCGATCATGGTCACCCCCATGCCCTGCAGCAGGGGATTGAAGGCGCCGATCCGATTCATTTCCTGGCCGAGGACCCGCGCCTCCTGCTGGGTGAGGCCGCCACCGCCGTAGCGGGCCGGCCAGCTGGGCGTGCCCCAGCCCTTGGCGCCCATCCGCTGGCGCCACAGCAGCAGGTCGCCCGTGGGCGCGCCCCCCTCCATCACCTCCAGGGCCATGCCGGCCTTGCCGCGCAGGGAGGCGGGAAAGTTGTCCTCCAGCCAGTCGCGCGCCTGGGCGCGAAAGGCGTCGATGGCCAGGGTTTCTGCGGAATCCGCCATGTCGTTTCATCCCAATCCGTCAGCGCCGCCAAGGCCGCGCCGTGTTCGCGGGAAATCTACGGCGCATTGCCCGTCAACGCCAACCGTTCCCTAGCGGCACGCCGCAGCGTCGCGGGATTGCGGGGGACAATTTTCTTGCGGGCCGGTCAGGCGAAGCCGCCAATATCCGCCCCCTGGGACAGCGGAACGACCGTTGACCCGCCCCGAACGGGGGTTGCATAGCTGTCGACGCGGACCCGGCTGAAGCCCGGGCGGCCTGGAGGACACACCATGACGGACCAACTCATCGAAACCCAGGAAGACGGCGTCGCGACCCTGACGATGAACCGTCCCGACGCCCGCAACGCCCTCACCGGCGAGATGCAGAACGCCCTGTCCGAGGCGATCGGCCGGCTGGCGGCCGATCCGACGGTGCGGGCGGTGGTGCTCACCGGCGCCGGGGCAGCCTTCTGCGCCGGCGGGGACGTCAAGGGCTTCGCCGCCGACACCAGCCGCGGCGGGGACGCCAAGCCGGGTGCGGGTTTCAACATGGAGCAGCGGGTGGCCGGCCTGCGCAAGGCCATGGACGTGGTCAAGATCTTGTACGAGATGCCCAAGCCGACCCTGGCGGTGATCCCCGGCCCCGCCGCCGGCGCCGGCCTCTCCCTGGCCCTGGCCTGCGACCTGCGCATCGCCACCAACACCGCCAAGCTCACCACCGCCTTCTCCAAGGTCGGCCTTGCCGGCGACTACGGCGGCTCATATTTCCTCAGCCATCTGGTGGGGGCCGCCAAGGTGCGTGAACTCTACTTCACCGCCGACGTGATCACCGGGGCGGAGGCCTTCGCCCTTGGCATCGTCAACAAGGCCGTGCCCGCCGAGGACCTGGCGACGGTCGCCGCCGAATACGCTCGCCGCCTGGCCGGCCTGCCGACCATCGCCGTCGGCTATATGAAGCGCAACCTCAACGCCGCCGCCCACGCCACCCTGTCCGAGGTGCTGGACCTGGAGGCGATGAATATGGTCCGCACCATGATGACCGACGACCACAAGGCCGCCTCCCTCGCCTTCGTCGAGAAGCGCGCCCCCGTCTTCGCCGGCCGGTGACCTCGGCGATGATCGATCCCCTGTTCGACTTCACCGGCAAGGTGGCCCTGGTCACCGGCGGCAGCCGCGGCCTTGGGCTGGAGATGGTCCGCGCCTTCGCCGCCCGCGGCGCCGACATGATCATCGTCAGCCGCAAGCTGGACGCCTGCGAGGCCGTGGCCGAGGAGGTGCGGGCCCTGGGCCGACGCGCCCTGGCGATCTCGGCCCATGTCGGCAAGTGGGACGAGATCGACGCCATGCTCGAGGCGGCCTACGCCACGTTCGGGCGCATCGACATCCTGGTGAATAACGCCGGCATGTCGCCCCGCGTGGCCTCGCACGAGGTCAGCGAGTCCCTGTTCGACAGCGTGCTGAACCTGAACTTCAAGGGCCCGTTCCGGATCGCCTCGCAGGTGGCCCGGCGCATGGCCGAGGGCGACGGCGGGGTGATCCTCAACGTCTCCTCCTCCGGCGCCCTCAACCCCCTGCCCCAGGTCGTCGCCTACAGCGGCGCCAAGGCGGCGCTGAACGCCATGACCGTCTCCTTCGCCCACGAATACGGGCCCAAGGTGCGGGTCAACGCCCTGTCGGCCGGGCCCTTTCTCACAGAAATCGCCAAGGCCTGGCCCGAGGCGGCGCGAGCGCACGCCGATAACGCTCTTGGCCGCCCGGGCCGCCCCGAGGAGGTAGTGACCACCGCCCTCTATCTCGCCAGCCCGGCGTCGTCCTTCACCACCGGGGCCATCGTGCGGGTGGACGGCGGCCACCACTAGGCCGCTTGACAGCCCGTACGGAACCCCGGGTCACTTCACATCGACCGTCGGCGACACGCGGACGCACACAGGGAAATGGCCATGGCCTACGAGAAGATCAAAGTCGCGCGCGAAGGCGACGTCGTCATCATCACCCTCAACGACCCGGCGACCATGAACGCCGCCGGGATGGACCTGGCGTCGGAACTGCTCGCCGCCTTCAAGGTCGGCGTGGCCGGGGCCGAGCCGGCCCGCGCCTTCGTCCTCACCGGCGAGGGCCGCGCCTTCTGCTCCGGCGCCAACCTGTCGGCCACCCCCCGCGGCCAGCGGCTGGACGCCGACGGCAAGCCGGACGCGGGCGCCGCCCTGGAAACGGTCTACAATCCCCTGGTCACCTATGTGCGGGAGATGCCGGTGCCCCTGGTCACCGCGGTCAACGGCGCCGCCGCCGGCGTGGGCTGCTCCCTGGCCCTGCTCGGCGACCTGATCGTCGCCGGCGAGAGCGCCTATTTCCTGCAGGCCTTCCGCCGCATCGGCCTGGTGCCAGACGGGGGCTCGACCTACCTGCTGCCGCGGATGATCGGCAAGGCGCGGGCCATGGAGATGGCCCTGCTCGGCGAGCGGGTTCTCGCCGCCACCGCCCTGGAGTGGGGCCTGATCAATCGCTGCGTGCCCGACGCGGACCTGATGCCCACGGCCATGGCCCTCGCCCAGGCCCTGGCCACTGGCCCGGCCAGCCTGGGCCTCAGCCGCCAGATCATGACCGCCTCCCTGGACACCGACTGGGCCGCCCAGCTGCACCGCGAACGGATCGCTCAGCGGACGGCCGGGAAGACGGAGGATTTCGTCGAGGGGGTGTCCGCCTTCCTCAGCAAGCGGCCGGCGCAGTTCAAGGGGCGCTGACAGCGCCCTGGCCGTGCGGCGATGGTACCACCTCTCGGGGTCGAACCGAGGACCTCTAGATCCACAATCTAGCGCTCTAACCAGCTGAGCTAAGGCGGCACATTCGCGAGGCGACATCTCTAGTCGGGCCGGACGTTTCGATCAAGCGCTGGCCGCACGCTTACGGACCGTGATTTCGAAAGCCATCGAGGGCCCATGACCGACGTCGTCCGTAGCAGGCAGATCGAGGCCAATGGCCTGACCTTCGCCATCGACGAGCTGGGCGAGGGCGACAGCGTCGCCCTCTGCCTGCATGGCTTTCCGGAATGTCGGCATTCGTGGCGGGCGCAGCTGCCCGCCTTGGCGGCGCAGGGGTGGCGGGCGGTGGCGCCGGACCTGCGCGGCTATGGCCAGTCCAGTCGGCCCAAGGCCCGCGGCGCCTATCACCTGGACCACCTGGTGGCCGACGCGGCGGCGCTGTTCGACGCCCTCGGCGCGCGACGGCGGCTGCTGATCGCCCACGACTGGGGGGCGGTCATCGCCTGGGCCTTCGCCCTGGAGCGGGCCAGGCCCCTGGACGGGCTGGTGGTCATGAACGTGCCGCACCCGGCCGCCTACCTGGCCCAGCTGCGGCGCTCGTCCGCCCAGTTGGCGAAGTCCTGGTATGTGCTGTTCTTCCAGCTGCCGTGGCTGCCGGAGGCGCTCCTGGGCGCGAACCATGCGCGGGCGATCGGCGACAGCTTCCTCCGCACCGCCGTCGATCCCGCCTGCTTTACGCCCCGGATGATCGCCCACTACCGCGACAACGCCGCCGAGCCCGGCGCCCTGACGGCGATGATCAACTACTACCGGGCCAACACCACCGCCCTGCAGCGCTGGGGACCGGGCAAGGCGCCAATGGTCGAGGCGCCCACCCTCATCGAGTGGGGCGAGCGCGATCCGTTCCTCGCCCTGGACCTGCTGGATCTGCACGGGGATCTGGTCCGGGACCTGACCATCCAGCGGTTCCCCGACGCCTCCCACTGGGTCCAGCAGGAGGCCGCGGAGGGGGTCAACGCCGCCCTCGTCACCTGGATGGGCGCCAAGGGGCTCACCTCGCCGGCGCCATGAAAAAGGACCGCCCCGAGTGATCGGGGCGGTCCCATTTTCGAAGGCCGATTGGGTCGTTCTATTCCTTCGGCAGCTGCCAGCGAAGCGGGATGGTGATCACGCCGCCGTCCGTGGCCGAGCCGTCCGTTGACGCGGGCTTGACCCGAAACAGCTTGGCGACGCAAAGCGAGGCCTGGCCGAACCCGGCGTCGGGCGGATCTTCCGAGACCACCGTGCAACCGGTGAGCTGGCCCTTGGAGGTCACCGTGCAGGTGAACTTCGAGTGGCCTTCGAGGTTGTTGCGCTGCGCCCGATCCGGGTAGCAGCGCGCCATGTCATCGCTATCCGGCAGCCGCGAGTATTGCGCCCCCACGATCGTATGGTGCGCCGGCGCCTCAGGGTGAGGCGCAGGCGGAGCCGGCGGCACCACGTGAA
Organism: Caulobacteraceae bacterium; assembly: GCA_003165275.1. Classification (GTDB taxonomy): domain Bacteria; phylum Pseudomonadota; class Alphaproteobacteria; order Caulobacterales; family Caulobacteraceae; genus Poindextera. The sequence goes on along the minus strand of PLSW01000096.1, from coordinate 3,550 downwards.
CCGGCGGCGGCGGCGGCGGCGTAACGTCGGCCGGCGGCGGCGCAGCCAAGTGCGGCTGAATCGGCGGTGGCGGCGGCAGCTTCTCAGCTTTCGGCGGCGGCGGGGGCGGCGGAGGCGGAGGCGGCGGAGGCGGCGGCTTCAGGATATCGACCTTCACCGCGGTGTCCGAAAACTCCTTGTACTTCACCTCGAACTTGGCCTTCCACAGATAGAAGCCGAGCGCCGCGTGGGCGACCAACGCTATCGAGAGGGCCGTTATCAAGCCGCCGCTCCGACGACGCCGCGGACGTTCAGAAGTCAGCGGGTCGTAGTGGGGCTCTGGGTGTTGCTCTTCAGCCATGCGTCACCAAGCCCTACTTCGGTTTGTTGCCGCGTTGATCGGTGCCGATCAATGCAACGCTGTAAAATCCGTTGTCCTGGAGCTTGTTCATCACGCCCATAAAGTCGCCGTAGATGGTGTCCTTATCGGCGCGGATGTAGATGCGCTCCTTCGTCGGATCCCGCTTACCGATCTGTGTCTTCAGATCGTCCCCCATTTTATCCAGGTCCGTCGGGAAGTCGCCGATGTGGAGATTTCCGTTCTTCTGGATGGAGATGTAAATCGGCTTCGGCGGGGTCGGCGATGGCTGGGCCACGGCTGGCGGCAAATCGACTTTTACCGACACGGTGGCCAATGGCGCGGCCACCATGAAGATAATCAGCAGGACCAGCATGACGTCCACGAAGGGCGTGACGTTGATATCCGCGTTCGCCTCGATGCCGAATTTACCCCCGCCCGAACCTGAAAGTTTGGCGGCCATGGGTGTTAGGCCCCCTTGTCGAGCTGACGCGAGATGGCGTTCAACAGTTCAGCGACAAAGCCTTCCGAACGCGTACCGTAGCCGGTGATGCGGGTCTGGAAGTAGTTGTAGAAGATAACCGCCGGGATGGCGGCGAACAGACCGAAGCCCGTGGCCAGCAGCGCTTCGGCGATGCCGGGCGCCACGACGGCGAGGTTGGTGGTGTTGGTGTTCGCGATCCCGATGAAGGAATACATGATCCCGTAAACCGTACCGAACAGACCGATGAACGGGCCGTTCGCGCCGACGGAGGCGAGGAACTGCATGCCGCTGGACAGGCGCTTGGAGAGCGACGCTTGCACCGCCTGAACGGCCGAACCGGCGCGCATGATGGTGGAGTCGCGGTGCTCGCCGGTCACGCTCAGGCCGGCCTGACGCGAAAGCTCGACTTCCGTCGCCGCCGCGGCGGCCATGTCGGCCATCGGGTTGCCCTCGAACTCGTCCGAGGTGGCGATGCGGTTGATGTCGGCGATTGACCGGGCGCTGCGGAAGGCTTCCAGGAAGCGGTCCGACTGGCGGTTGAGGCCACCGAACTCGAACAGCTTGGTGAGCAGCAGGGTCCAGGAGAAGAGCGAGGCCAGCGCCAGGCCCACGATCACCGTCTTCACGACCGGGGTCGCGTTGAGGAACATGGTGACGGGGGTGAGCTTTTCCTTGCCGTTGTTTATTGTGGTCGGCGGTTCGGCCGCGGCGGCGTCACCGGCAGCCGAAGACGCGGCGGGAGCCGTCGAATCCGCTGGGGCTGAGGCCGCCGATTGGGCGAAGGCCGGCGCGCTTATCATCAGCGTCATGGCGCCGATGAGAGCAATGATGGGGGTCAGTCGTTTGTTGTCGAACATCTGTCGCCAGTTCCTGCTTGGTCTAGCACGTTATGGACCGAATGGGTCGTCGCGCGAGAGCGTCTCCACCCTACTAAAATGACTGAGGTCCGATCGGTTCCGATCCGACCCCAGAGCCGTCGCTTCTACGCCCGACCCGACACGCCCGGCTCATCCTCGCGGACAAACGGAACGGTTCGAAGAACGCCTCTCCTTGTCGTCAAAAGACGACGAAGTCTTACCGCGAATTTAGACTTGCGGCCCTCGTCCTTTGGCGAACCCTGCCTACATCGTCAAGTGTGAAGGTCGCATTATCGGGAGGCCGATGTTCGTCCAGGTTTCGTTTTGTGCACCGCACAACAAGGTGGCGGTTGAAGCTTCGCGTCTTTTTCTTCCGTAGGGCGAAAAACAATGCTGCAACGCAGCATCCTACGTTATGCGAGAAACGCGGCTTTCCCGCGCGGGCGCCTGTTTTGAAGGCGCCGCGATGCGTAAGAAACAGACCTGAGTGGGTTCACAAACGCTACGCGAGCGACGCGCCGACACCAGATTTCAGAGAACACCGTACCGCTTTCCGCCGCGACGGGCGATTCACCTTGCGGTGATCACCTCAGGGGCGAACCATGCCGATGAGTAGACTGTCGCAAATATCATCGAGCTGAACCTTGGTGGCCGCGTTCTCGAACTCGACGACGCCGGTCCGCCGGCGCAGGTCGTCGGCCGCCGCGCCCGTAACTGGGGGCCAGCGTCAATCAACACGGCGCGAGGCTGGAACTGGTCGGGAAAATGGTGCCTGGGGGCGGATTCGAACCACCGACACGCGGATTTTCAATCCGCTGCTCTACCAACTGAGCTACCCAGGCTCACCCTCGCCGCGCGGCCTTGGGAGACGCGAAATCAGGGGAGCGCCGTCTATAAGGGAGGCCCTCCGCCCTGTCCAGCCACGGTCTCAGCCGTCGTCGCTGGGATCGCCCGAACGGTCCTCCTCGGCCTCGACGCCGGGGATCGCATAGGCGCCCGTGAACCACCGCTGCAGATCCACGTCGGCGCAGCGTTTGGAGCAGAAGGGCTTCATCACCGGGTCGGCCGGGCGTTTGCAGATCGGGCAGCGGGGTTCGGTCATCGGGCGGATATCTCGAAACGATCGGGCGACAGGGCACCGTCGGGCTCGATCTCGAACCGCGCGCCGATCCGGGCCGTCAAGTCTCCCATATAGGGGCCCGCGGCCTCGGCGACGACCGGTGCGCAGCGGCCGACCAGTCGGGCGCCGCGGTCGGCCCAGGCCTGGCGTTCGAGGGCGCGCAACAGCCTGAGGCCCTGGGTCAGGGGCGTGGGGACGCCGTCCGGTCGGCAAAGGATGTCCGCGATCGGCGACCCGCGGTGGGGGATGACCAGCTGCAGCAGGCCAAAGCGGCTGATCGGGCCGATGGAGACCCCCGGACCATCGTCCGCGAAGGCGGCGGCGGCGCGGGCTGCGATCGCCGCGCCATTGTGGCCGGCGCCGACCAGGTCGATGGCGATCAGGCCGCCGAGCCCCTTGAGACGCAGAAGCCGCGCGGCCGCGTCGATGGCCGCCAGATTGGCCGCCTGCGCCAGCCGCCGGACCTCGCCCCCTCGCCCGCCCCGCTCGCCCAGGTCGACGTCGATGGCGACCAGGGCCCGGGTGGGCTCGATGGCGATGGACCCGCCGCCCGGCAGGGGATGCTCGATGGCCAGGGCCTCGGCCTCGGCGGCGTCGGCGGCGTCCCGGGCGGCGATGCCGGTGATCGGGGCGAGGCCCGGCGCCAGGACGGCCAGGCGCTCTAGCAGGGCGGGCGCGGCCCGCGTCAGCCGCGGAGCGCCGTCCGCGAGCGCGATCAGCCGCGCTGTCGCGCCCTTGCCCGCCCTGGCCTC
>PLSW01000025.1 GCA_003165275.1 Caulobacteraceae bacterium | reverse complement strand
AGATGCGCGTAAGTCGGCGCTTTGACCCTCAGCGTCAAGAACTATCGCGCATCTCAGATGCGGAAAAGTCCGGTGACCATGAAACTTATTCGAGAATAAGTGGTCAGCTTCGGCAGAAATCTGCCCAGGCTTCCGTCAAAATTCGGCGCTTCTGCAACGCATCCCCGCGCCGATAGGCCAGTTCTGCGGCATTGCCGATCGTATGCGCCAGCGCCGCCTCTGCAACCTCACGGGGCGTATCGGTCGCTTCGCCGGCCCAATCCCTGAAGCTGCCACGAAATCCATGAATCGTCACGTCAACACCCATCCGCCGCATGACCATGACCATCGCCATGTTGGACAGCGGCCTTGTCTTCGTGCGACCCGCAAACACCAGCCCCTGTTCCGGCCCAATTGCGTGCAGGCGCGTCAAGGCGGCGCTGGACAAAGGAATGCGGTGTTCCTTGCCCACCTTCATTCGTTCGGCCGGGACGGTCCAGATCGCCTGTTCAAGATCGAACTCCTCCCACCGCGCACCCAGTTTGCGCCTTCTCTCAAACCAGGAGGGCGCGCGACCAGCGCAGCCCCCCAATTTCAAACTGAAACACGACCGGGCGGGTCATGGCATGCGACCGCTGTCCTGCGCCTCAGTTGACGAGGGCGAGGTGGCCAGGCCTGGATGCTGGCCCGCCGCGACCGCGCGCGCCCTCATCGCCTGCCATAGTCGATACTGCCCGGCCTTCGCCGGGTCGGGGTCGACATAGTCCTGCAGCCAAAACCTGAACCAGTCGAGATTGCGCTCGTTCACCGCCAGCAGATGCCGCGGTTGGAACTTCAGGTGCGGCTCGTGCGGAAAGACATAGACATCGACCGGGGTCGGCGAGTCGATCAGCGGCACAAAGTAGTCCAGCGCATTCATATATTCCTGTTCCGCCATCTGCATCAGGATCGGCGTCCGGATGCGATCGAGGTTGTAGGTCGGCGATAGAAGCCTCCATGCCGCCGATACTTTGGCGCTCGCATCGGTTGGAGGACCAAGGCCCCAATTCTTGAGCAGGTTGCCCTTGAACTTCTCGCCCATCAACTCGTGGATGCGATAGTAGTTCGGGCTAACAGTGGGCGTGGCGATCGAGGCGACGGCCACCTTGCCCGAGTGCATGATCGCCCACAGGGTCACGTCGCTCCCGAAACTGAGGCCCCCCAAGCCCACGCGGGCCGGATCGACCTCGCCCCGAGCCGTCAGGATGTCGATGACGCGGCTGATGCCGGAGACGGCAGTCTCGTAGCTGCCAATCTGCCCCGCAGAATCCATCGGCGGCCCCTGGATACAGAGCGCCGCGATGCCTGCCCCGGCCAGGCTGGCGAGCGGCCACTCATCGCCCAGGCCGCCGCGCTGATAGCCGTAGCAGGCATAGTAGGCGATGAAGAGCGGGGCGGGACCATGCGCGCCCGCGGCCGGGAAATACTCGCCGCTGAACACATGGCCCTTGTCATCCGTCCAGCTCAGGGACTCGGCCCGCGGCCCCCGGACGGCGATCAGCGACGGGTTGGGATCGTAAAGGTCGCTCCTCGCGCCCGTCTGCAGGTCGATCCGTTCCAGATGCGGGGGCACGTCCGCCGACGCCATCACGCAGACGGCGGCGTTTTCGGACACCGCGCAGGTCTCGCCGGGGTTCAAGCCGCGGCCGCCGCCCATCAGTCCCGGCGCCGATGCGATCCGTCTTGCGTCTCCGGTCGCCACGGTCCAGTCGAACAGGGACTGCGTGCCCTTTCCACGGTCCCGGGTGGTGAAGACCACCTCATCATGGCCGGGCCGCCAGACCATCCCGCTCACGGCGGCGCCTTGGCAGGCCGTGGCGCGGCAGGGGATCGCCCCGTCGGACAAGGGCTCACGCACCACGGTCGGCACGGTGTTGACGCCCGCGGCCATCGCAAAGGCGACCGACCCGTCCCGCTCAGACCTCACCCTGAGATCGTAGGCGTTGGTCGGGGTCGACGAAGCCTTCACCAACGCGACCGGCAGCTCGCGCGAAAACGCCGCCAGCTCCGCCGGGCTCGGCTCGTGGACAGCGTGGGCGGCGAGGTCCAGGACGACCCGGCGCTTGGGTTGGCCGTCCAGAAGTCCGCCAAGTTCCACCCATTGGCCCGCGTACCGCTCATCCGCCAGGCGCCCATTGATGTAGCCTGAGCGGAACACGCCCTGGCCGAGCGGTACGGCGCCATCGATCCGGACCCCGCGGTCGGCCTCTTCCTTTTCCGCCCGGGCGATAGCCTCGCGCGCGGCGCCGACGCTGTAGAGCAATCGGCGCCCGTCGGCGCTGAGGGCGAAGGTCTCCACATCCGCGGGATCTTCGGTGACCTGTTCGGCGCGCGAGCCGTCACGGGCCGCCCGCCAGACCTGGACAGCGCCGTCAAACACCGCCCGGTAATAGATCCAGCGGCCGTCCGCCGACCAATGCGGCGGCTCTGTCAGCGCCTCGCCAAACAGGCCGCGGGTCGGCTCCCCGGCGTCCGCCACGCGAAGGGCGGGGCCGGTGTGATCGAGCGGCAGGACGAACCAGCCGGTCTCATAGGTATTGCGCTCAATGGAGGCCTGGTCCTGGCGGAAGGCGACGCTCGCACCATCCGGCGAGATGGCGACGCTCGAGAGGTCGACCGTCTCCACCAGCTGCCTGGGCGACGGCGCGGCCCGCGCCGTCGCCATCGGCGCCAGAACCGCGAAGAGGACAACGAGCGAGGCGCGCAACAGCAGACTGATCATCTTGAGACCTGAGGGGCGCTTCAGCGCCTTTGAGGAGTGGGAAAGCGTCGTCGAGGCCGGCGGGCAGGCCAGCAGCCTGCCCGCGCGGCCGTCAGAACTGCTGCTTGAGGGTCAGGCTGACGAAGCGTCCGATGCCGGACGCGTTGGTGCTGTCGAAGTTCACGCCCTGGGTCTGCCAACCCGCCCCTTGCGCGAACGGTGGCGGCCGGTCGAAGAGGTTGGTGATGGCCAGCGAGCCTTGCAGCTTCGGCAGCGCCGGCGCGAGCTGTCCGAACCTATAGCTGAACACACAGTCGACGGTCGTCCACGCGCTGATCGACCGATAGGGGGTAACGTTGGTGTCGGTCTCGGAAGACACATAGTTGACCGTGCCCGAGGCGGTGAAACCGCTCAAGACCCAGGTCAGGCCGCCGCGGGCGCGCAGAGTGGGAGCGTTGAACAGGGTCCCGGACAGGACCTGATCCGGCACGCCGGCAAGCAGCTGCTGGTCGATGTGCAACCAGGTGACGCTCGCCGAGGCCTGGAGCGCGCCCAGGGGCAGGGCGACGCCTTGCTTTATCGAGACGTCGAGACCGTGGACCCTCTGGGCGGTGGCGTTGACGTAATGGTCCTCCAGCAGGGCGATCACCGCCCCGGGATCATAGGGAGCGCCGGCCAGGTTGGTGAAACTGGAGGCGCCGGCGATGCTGGCGGCCAGCTGCGCCGGTGTGGGATTGCGGGTGACGTAGGGCGCATACACCGGATAGGTCAGGGCGACGAACGGGTTCGCCAGCGGCTGCACGATCCGGCCCGTGTAGTCGATGTTGAAGTAGGTGGCCGCGACATTCAGCGTCGAGTCTTGCGGCGGGGTCCAGTCGAGGCCCGCCGTCCAGGAGGTGGAGCGTTCAGGATTGAGGTGGGCGGCGCCGCCATAGGCCAGGAGCACCGTGCTGCCGGCGCCGCCGCCGAAGTAGGCGCCCGGATAGAGGTAGGCGTAGTCGGGCAGGGCCTCTTGCGAAAACTCCGGCGCCTTGAACGAAGTGCCCCAGGTCGCCCGGAACGCCAGCCCCGGGACCGGCTGATACCGCAGGCCGAGCTTGGGGTTGGCGGTATCGCCGAAGTCGCTGTAGTGCTCAAACCGCCCGGCGACGGAAAGGTCGAGGGCGTTCAGGCCGAGCCGGTCCTTGTCCGGCGCCACGAGGGGCGCATTGGCCTCGCCGAAGATGTAGCCGACCGTCCGGGAGGCGTTCTGCGGTGAAAAACCGCTCTGGGTGAAGTCGAAGGCTTGGGAGAGGTAGCCGCCGCCGACCGCGAGCTTCACCGGACCGCTGGGCAGTCGGAACGCGTCGCCGTTGGCGCTGAGCTCGACGGAGTCGGAGGTGTTGAGGAGGCCGATGTCGTTCTCACCGCCGGGATAGTAGAGCGGGGCGTGATCGAGGCTGCCCGAAGCCACCCCATCAAGCTCGGCCGTCCACGTCCCCGGCAGGGTGAAGCTCAGGCCGGGCGCGGCGAAATAGGACCGGGCCTGGGTGGCGTAGCGGTAGACCGTCGCGCCGGGCGTACCCTCAAAGAAAAAACCGGTCTGACGTTGCGAATAGATTCCGTCCATATGGAAGGCCGCCCACGGGGCCAGGTCCTGGCCGCCGCTGGCGAAGAAGGACAGGCGGGTCTGCGGGTCGAGCAGGTCGTTGACCGGCGCCGCGGCGGCGGTGAAGTCCCGCTGGGCGGTCGAGATCCCGTCCTGGTGCGAGTATTCGACGCTGGCGAGGATGTGTCCGCCTGGCCAGGTCTTGCCGGCGAGGACGTCATAGGTCTGGTTGAAGCCGCCGCCCCGGGTCGAGTCGCCCAGGGTCTCGGTCAGTTCGGCGCCATCATAGTCCTTGCGAAGGATGAAATTGACGACGCCGGCGACGGCGTCGGCGCCGTAGAGGGCCGAGGCGCCGTCGGTGACTACGTCGATCCGCAAGATCGCCGCCAGGGGGATCACCGAGATGTCGACGGCCTGGAAGTCGCCTTCGGCCGCCGGCCGCTGGCCGTTGATAAGGACCAGGGTGGCGTCGCTGCCCAGGCCTCGGAGATTCACCGTGGAGGCGTTGGTCGCGTTCTGATTGGCGGCGTTGGAAAGCGCCGCGCCCTCGACCACGCCGGGACTTTGGCCGCCGCCCCAGTCCTCGGGCAGGCTGCGGACGACATCGCCGGTCTCGGAATACCCCGTCCGCTCAATATCGGCGCGCGTGATGACGTTGACGGGCGACGCCACGCCCGCGCCGCGCAGGCGCGTGCCGGTCACCAGCACCTCCGCACCCGGGGACGTCGCCGGTGTTGAAGCCTCGTCCGCGCCGATACGCTGTCCAACCGGCTCGTGAACGACCAGGGCGTCGCTGGTCTCGACGACCTCCAGTCCACTGCCCGCCAGCAACGCCTTGACCGCCTCAACAGCCGTGTAACGCCCCTGCAGTGGCGGGGCCGCCTTGCCGGCCATGAGGCTTGAGGGCGCCAGGATGTTGCGTCCCGAGCGCAAGGCCACCGCGCGGAGCGCGGCCTCAAGGCTCTGCGCCTTCAGGTCATAGGATTGGACCGCGCCGGCCACCGGAGCGGCCGGCGCCGCCGAAGCGGGTGGGACTGCCCATCCCAAGGCGCTGGCCGTCGCACAGGCCAGCAGAAGTCGGCGCGCAAGCGCAGGATGAATAGGCATGAGATTGTCCCCCCTCTGACGAAAGCCGGCAGCTTCCTTGAAGGGCTCGACGCAGGGACCTCGGCTGACCTCACATAATTTTCCGCCAGATCCGGCTAGCCCCAATGTACAGCGGGACCACCGATCAACGAGGACGGCGTCGAAGCCGGCACGGATATTGGCCGTCGCGATACGTCAGGGCGCCGAAGCCGTCGGTGGCCTCTCCAGGACGAGGGCGCCGTCGGGCTCCTCCCGGACCCGCAGGTCGAACGCCGCCGCAAGATCCTCGGCGAGTGGGCGTGAAGCGCTCGCTCGATAGGCCCCGCTCACCCGGAGCAGGGCCAGGTCAGGCGATGCAAGCCGGATGGGCGTGCGGGAGTAGCGATTGGCCTCGGCCACGGCTTGCGAAAGCGGCGTGCTCGCGAACGTCAGCATGCCCGAGGGCCAGGACGCGGCGCTCGGCGCAAGGGGTCGCACCTGGGGGACGGGTAGCGCGTCGCCGAACGCCAACGCCTGGCCGGGCGCCAGCCTCGTGCGTTTGTGGCGGCCGGTCCCCGATGCGGCGTCCACCTCGACCACGCCCTGCAGGAGGGTGACGGTCACCCCCCGGGAGGACGAAAGCGAGACATCGAAGAGGGTGCCGTGCGCGGCGACCTCGCCTCCGCCCGCCGACACGACAAAGGGACGATTTGGATCGTGAGCGACCGCGAAGCGCGCTCGTCCTTGCAGGAGCGCCAGACGCCGCGCCGAGGCCGAGAAACGCCATCTGACGACCGTGCCGGTATCGAGGGTGACGGATGAGCCATCCGGCAGCTTGACCATGCGGATCTCGCCGACGGGGGTGGCGAGCCTTTGGCTCCAGGCCGAAGGAACCGGCCATGCATCGAGCATATCCGGACGCACGGGAGCCAGGTAAATCAAGGCGGCCAATCCGCCGGCCGCCGCCAACGCGCCCAACCCCCAGCGGCCCATCGCCGGGCGCAGCCTGCCGTTCACGAAACTGTCGGTTCGGCCGAAATAAGCGTCCGACAGGTCAAGAACGGCGGCGTCGTCCCAGCGGCGCACCAGGCGGTCATAGGCCTCCTGGCGCCCAGACCGGGCGGAGCGCCACCGATCAAAATCCGCTTGCTGGGCCTGGGCGTCCGGTCCGCGCAGGCGCGCGAACCACGCGGCGGCCTGCCGCCGCAGCTCGTCCTCCGAGCGGGGCGCGCGCTTGTCGCTGCGGTCCACTAAGGACGACCAAGCTCGCGATCGATGTGGGCGATCGCCTTCATCATGTGTTTTTCGACCCCGCTCACGCTTAGTCCCGCCTCCACAGCGATCTGGGCATAGGTGAGGCCCTCCCGGCGGTGAAGCAAGAATATCGCCCGGGTCTTGGGCCGCAGTTTCACCAAGGCGCCCTCATAGGCCCTCAACAGGTCCCGCGCCTCAAGGACGTCCGCGGGCCCGGGCTTGTCGTCGACGATCGACTGCTCGTCGAGCGGTTCATGCAACGCCTCGGACCGGGTGATCTGGCGACGTGATCGATCACGCAGGAGATTGTTGGCGATCTGTTGGAGATAGGCCTCGGGACTGGCTGGAAGCGCCTCAAACGATACGAGCCGGATCAAGCGCAGGAAGACCTCCTGGAGCAGGTCCGTCGCGTCTTCGTGACGTTGGGTCCGGCGGCGTAGAAACCGCAGCAGTTGAGGGGCCTGAGACCGGAAGAGGCTGTCGATCTGACTGGCCGCGGCGGCGTTTTCGCTGATGGAATTCGGGCGATCCCTCGGCCGCTTCGACATTGGCCTGACCGAGGTGTCGGAGAGCCCGTCCACGCTCACGGGTACGCTCTCACAGCGCCGAGCGCGCCCTCGGAGCGAATAGAGTCGTCGGCGGTGGATCGTCTTGCGTCGTTCGCCAAAACCCGGCCTCCACTGGGCGAGGCGAGTCCGGCCCATGCCGGCCAATGAGAACGGGGCTCAAGCCGTCAATCCACACCCCAGGCACGATCGACACCGAAAGGTGGACCGCCTGTAAGCAGGATTGTCGAATATCGATCTCAAGCGAGGTTCTCACGCCTCGGCTTCGCAGCGTGTACGAAGCAACCGGGAGTTTAGGTCCGCCCCGCCCGAGAAGGCAAGTGCCAAGCCCACGAGCGCAGGGCTCCGAACTCGGGTTGCCGCGCTTTGGAAATCATCGCGACCGGTCGGAACCCCGAACAGACGGTGTCGAGCCGACGCGCTCAGCACGTCTCGCGCCCCCTGCGCCTCCGGCTATGCCGAGCGGCGGACTATGCCGATGGCGATAGATTTTCGCCTGTCGGTCAGACACTTCGGCGAACGCTGCTCGGCATAGTTTCAAGCTCCCCGCGCCCATCATGCGCCCCGGAGGAGCGACGATGATCACCGACTATGAGCTTCAGCTTCGCGTCTCAGCGCTTCGATCCGTTCGCTGCAGACCTCGCCCACGATTGACTTGAGCCGGCCGACGGATTCGGCGAGGGCCGCCAGATCTTCCACACTGATCTCGTAGGCGTCGGAATAGCGGGCCTCGACATAGGCCCGCTTGAGGAGTTCGAAGCGCCGTCGGTCGAGCTTGGTCCCTCGCGGCCAAGCCTCGACCAACCGCCGGTCCTTGTCCTCGGCCAGCGAGCGCAAGAACTTGAGATTGTGCGAGCGAGGAAAATGGAAAGTGCGAACGAGCAGGAAGCAGGCGTAGGCGGTCTCGGCGGCTTGGTGGAGGTTGAAGGCGGCATTGCGGAACCATTGGGAGTCCGCCTCGCCCTCTGCGGCGGCAACGTCCGCTAACTTCAACCAGCGCAGGCTCGCGGCGTGCTGGGCTTCAAAATATCCCTTCGCTGTCTCATAGGCATCGGCCGCCGTCGGCGGCATCGGCGCCGCCAGCGGATAGCCCGGCAGCTCGTGCAGCATCACCCCGTCACGGATGATGTCGACCCAGAAGTATCGTCCCTTGGCGAGGGCCTGGTTCACCTCCGCCAGGGTGTGAACGATGATGTTGACCGGCCTCCCAACCTCGGGATCGCGGAGCAGCTTGTCCTCGGCGACGAACCAATAGTCGGCGATGTCGGTCAGCTTCTCGTGGCTGACGACGATCAGGATGTCCCAGTCCGACTGATAGCCGTTCTGCGGCTCGTCCACCCAGTCGGTCCTGCTGAAGCTGCCGAAGAGGATCAGCTTGAGGATCTTGCCGTTCCGACGCCAGGGCTGCGTACCGCCCGCGAGGGCAGCCTCGAACTCGCCCATGAGCACGGTCTTGATGTGCTCAAGCTCGCGCTGCTTGGCGGCCGGCAAATGATCCAGGTTGGTCTTCATCGGACTCCGTCAACCGGCACGGTTCCGTTCTGCCATACCGGCCGCGCCACTGCGAGAATCGCCGTCCCCGTGCCGCCTGGCAAGCATGAAACTATGCCGAGCAGATCATCGGCGACGCCTTGGCGGACAAGGGATCCCGGCGCACGGTCGGCATAGTCCGCCGATCGGTATAAACGCCGAAAACACCCGAACAGACGTCAGTCCCTGAATACGACGGTTTTGCGGCCGTTCAGCAGCACCCGGTCGCCCAGGGTCCAGCGAACGGCGCGGGCCAAGACGCGCCGTTCGATATCGCGTCCTTTGCGGATCAGGTCGCCCTGTAGCGGCGCGCAATGATGATCGGCCCGACGCGCAATCATAGCGCATTTCCGACGCACGTTAGCTGAGACTGTAGGGCGGTCCGGACGCAGGCTCTTTGAGACTGAGCGCACGTTCTGTGAGACGAATGCGCAATCGTCCGAGTTCGACGCGCGATAATTGAGACTCTCGGCTGGGCGAGCCGTCTCCTGTGCGGCTCGGCTGAAAAATGGTCTGAACTCCTGGGATGGCTGAAGTTGACGCCGGCGACGAGGCGGGGCTGACTGCGTCCCATGCTTTACCAAGAACCCAATGCCCTTCAGATTCGGGTGACGTTGTCCGAGATCGAGCCGGCCGTCTGGAGACGGCTTGTCGTCCCCCTGACCTGGGATCTCGGACAGCTTCACCTTGCGATCCAGGCCGCGTTCAATTGGTGGAATTGCCACCTCCATGAATTCAACATCGGTGGCCTACGCTATGGCGATCTGGAGCTGATGGACGATGGCGCCTGCGATGAAGACGCCCGTAGCTTCGACGAACGCGGGGTGCGACTCCTCGATTTCCAAGGCGGACCGGGCGCCGTGTTTGGCTATATCTATGACTTCGGTGACGGCTGGCGGCATGTCGTGGAATTCGAGGAGCACCTTGTGTTGGAGGTCGCGCCCAAGACCGCCGCCTGTATCGCCGGCGCGCGCGCCAGACCGCCGGAGGATGTCGGGGGCGTTGACGGCTACGAGCGGTTCTTGGCGACCATGTTCGATCGCAACGATCCGGAGCACGCTGAGACGAAGCGATGGTGTGGCGGCCATTTCGATCCGGAGTGGTTCGACCTCGAGGTCGCTGACAAGGACGTGAGGAACGCCCTGAAGCCAAACGTCCGGCGCCGCCTTCACCAACCGAAACCCGAACGCGCCGGCGCCTGATCGTCGTCGGCGGCGCGACGTGCAATAACCTAGACGATGATCTAGGTTATTGTTATTCTGCGGCGTGCCGACCGTCCTGACGATCAGAAATATCCGCGTGGCGATCTATGCCAACGACCATCCGCCGCCGCATGTCCATGCGATCAGGCCGGGCGGCGGGCGCGCGAAATTTGAGTTGAATTGCCCAAACGGCCCGGTGCGGCTGGTTGACCAGTCAGGATTTCGCCGGACCGAAGTCGTGGAGGTCGGCGCCGCGGTCGCGGCGCAACTCGAAGCAATCTGCGCCGAATGGAGAAGGATTCATGGCTGAGTTTGAAGTCCCCACGGAGGAACAATTCGAGGCGATCACGCGACGCACCGCCGAACGCATGAAGCGCCAGCTGCTCGCGGTGTCCGCCCGATATGATCGGCGCGGCGGACGCGTGATGATCGCCCTGAACAACGGGGCCGTGGTCGGCTTCCCATTGGCGAGCCTTCCGGGCCTGGAACAGGCCACACCGGACGAACTGCGCCACATTGTTGTGGAGGGCGAGGGTTACGGCCTGCATGTCGCTTGCCTGGATGCGGACATTTCGGTGCCGCAGCTGCTGGCTGACCAACTCGGCTCGACCGTGATGAAGCGCGCGGTTGTTCGAGCCGGCGCCTCAAGGGCCAATGGTCGGCTCGGCGGTAGGCCGCGTAAATCCCAGGCGGCCTAGCTCGGCCGGTGATGACGGCGTGCGTGTCGTTCTGGGGTATACCCTAACTAGACGTCAGGCGGCCACATGCCGGAGCGTCAGATTAGAGCCCGAATTTCGATTGATTGACGCATGCCGTCAAGGACCATAGAGTTCTTCCTGACACTTTCGGCATTGAGGGGCTCATGGACGGTCAGCGTATCGGCTATGTCCGCGTCAGCAGCTTTGAGCAAAACCCCGATCGTCAATTGGACGGGGTGGCTGTCGCCAAGACCTTCACCGACAAAGCCTCCGGCAAGGACACCCGCCGCCCCGAGTTGGATCGGCTCCTGGCCTTCGTGCGCGAGGGCGACACCGTGGTCGTGCACAGCATGGACCGGCTGGCGCGCAATCTCGATGATCTGCGGCGCATCGTGCAGGATCTGACCAAGCGCGGCATCCGCATCGAGTTCGTCAAAGAGGGCCTGACCTTCACCGGGGAGGATTCCCCGATGGCCACCCTCATGCTGTCCGTCATGGGCGGCTTCGCGGAGTTCGAAAGGGCCTTGTTGCGGGAGCGTCAACGCGAGGGCATCGTCTTGGCCAAGCGCCGGGGCGCCTATCGAGGCCGCAAGCGCTCCCTGAACCCGGAACAGATCGGCGAGGTCAAGCGACGTGTCGCCGCTGGAGAGCGAAAGGCCCAGGTCGCGCGGGACATGGGTGTCAGCCGTGAGACCGTCTACCAGTATCTGCGCCTCGGCGAACCTGGCAGTTCGTGATGCCGATGGGGAGCGCCGTGCCGATCGAGGCGCTGGCGACGCTCCGTCGCCGGCTCGCGGCCCTGTCGGCGCGCCATCCCGACCGCAAACAGCTGATGGATTCGACCGCGCAGCTCTATGCGATCAGCCGCGCCACCCTCTATCGGCTGCTGCGTGGGAACCGGCACCCGAAAGACGCATCCCGCGCCGACCGTGGCGTCACCCGCGTGATGCCAGCCGACGAACTTGAACGGGTCTGCGAGATCGTCGCGGCGATGAAGATCAGGACGACCAATCGCAAAGGCCGGCATCTTTCGACGGTGCGGGTTTTGGAGTTGTTGGAGAAGCATGGGGTCGACACCCCGGACGGGTTCGTGCAGCCCGACAAGGGGCGCATCACCGCCTCCACCCTCAACCGGCACCTCAATCGGCTCGGCTACGATCACGGACGGATGATCCGGGAGCCACCGGCGGTTCGCTTCCAGGCGGAGCATTCGAACGCGATCTGGCACTTCGATATGAGCCCGTCCGATCTGAAGCAACTTAAGACGCCGGCGTGGCTCGATCCCGATCGCCATGGCGCGCCGACCTTGACGCTGTTCTCCGTCGTCGATGACCGATCGGGCGTGGCGCATCAGGAATATCGCTGCGTTTACGGCGAGGACGCCGAAGCGGCTCTGAAATTCCTGTTCAACGCCATGGCGCCCAAGGCGAGCGACGCGGAGCCGTTCCAGGGCATCCCGTCCACGATTCACCTCGACAATGGCCCTGTCGCGAAGTCGTCGGTGTTCAAGCGCGTGATGGAGTGCCTCGGCGTCGAGGTGATAACGCACATGCCGGCCGGGTCGGATGGCAGGCGCACGACGGCGCGGTCCAAAGGCAAGGTCGAGCGACCATTCCGGACAGTCAAGGACGTCCACGAAACGCTCTACCATTTCCACGAGCCGGAGACCGAGGGGGAGGCGAACCAATGGCTGGCGCGGTTCATCGTCAGCTACAATGCCGGTGATCACCGAACCGAGCCCCACTCGCGGCTCGACGACTGGCTGGCGCACCTGCCCGCCGATGGTGTGCGCCAGATGTGCGCGTGGGAGCGGTTTTGCGCCTTTGCGCGGGAGCCGGAGCGCCGCGAAGTCGATATCACTTGTCGTCTGACCGTCGCCGGCGTCACCTACGAAGTGGACTCAGAGTTCGCCGGCGAAACAGTCGTGGTCTGGTGGGGCTTGTTCGATCAGGAGCTTTGGGCCGAACGCGGTGAGGAGCGCTTCGGTCCCTACCAGCCGATCGGTGGTCCGGTCCCGCTGCATCGCTACCGCAAGCACCGCAAATCGCGCCGGGAGATCAGGGCCGACCACGTCGCCGAGCTCGCCGACAAACTGGTGTTGCCGCGCGCCGCGGTGTCCGGCGAGGACGGCGTGGTCGTGATCCGCCCCGCCGTCGCCGTGCCGGTGCGGACATTCCGCGATCCAGACCCGTTCCACGAACTTGCCTTCGTCAGCGCGTTCGCCGCCCGTCGGGCCATCGCCGACGAGATCAGGCTGCCGCTGGCCACCCTGTCGGATGACGATCGGGCCTTCATTGATGCGCTGCTGTCCAGGACGCTGGCGCGCGTCGAGATCCTCGCGGCCATCCGCGACCATTTCCCGCCGGGTCGCAGAGGAGGCTCCACCTGATGCTCACCGAGGTCATGCAACATTACGGCTTGGCACGGCCGCCGATCGACGCCGGGTTTTTCGAGACGGAGCACCACACCCAGGTGTCGCGCGACATCCGCGCCGCGATCTCGGGTGGGCGATTGATCGCGCTGACCGCGGTCATCGGCTCGGGCAAGACCATTTTGTCCCGCCGTCTTCGGGCCGAACTCGAACGCGAAAACAAGGTGATCGTCTCGCGTTCGTTGTCGGTCGATAAGGCCAAGATCACCGTGCCGTTGCTTCTGGCCGCGCTGTTCTACGACCTGTCGACCGAAAAGACGGTCACGATCTCCAACCAATCAGAGCGGCGCGAGCGCGATCTACAGGAGCTGTTCAGACGGGCGAAGAAGCCCGTGGCGCTGTTCATCGATGACGCCCATGACCTCCATCCCAAGACGCTCACCGCGCTCAAGCGCTTGATCGAACTCGTCACCGAGGGCGGCGGCCAGCTTTCGGTCGTGCTGATTGGGCACCCGAAACTCAAGAATGACCTCCGGCGCCCAAAGATGGAGGAGATCGGCGACCGCACCACGGTGTTCGAGTTCGGCGGCTTGAGGGACCGCCAGCGCGACTACATCGACTGGGTGCTGAGGGCATCGCTCAAGGACTCCATAGAACCCAACCAGGTCCTGACGGACGAGGCGGCGACGCTGCTGGCCGCGAAGCTCAAAACGCCGCTCCAGATCGGCCAGCACTTGGTGCGCGCCTTTGAGGCCGGGTTCGAAATCGGCGCCAAGCCGATCGACGTCAACATCGTCGAAGCCGTCCTCTCGCGTCAGATCAACGATCTCGAACCCCAACTGACGCGCAACGGCTATGACATCGGCAGCCTGGCCGAGCAGTTCGACGCCAAGCCCACCGAGATCCGTCAGCTCCTCCGTGGCGAGTTCGATCCTGGTCGAACCCGGGAGCTCATGGACGAAATGCGGGCCGCCGGCCTGCCGACATGATCCGTCTCAAATATCGTGCGTCGAACCGCGATGATTGCGCGTCCGTCTCACGGA
>PLSW01000042.1 GCA_003165275.1 Caulobacteraceae bacterium | reverse complement strand
TGTGCGTCAACCGGATAGGCACGCGCCAAACAAACACCCTGTGCTTGGCTACACGCGGAGTTATCATGATGCGTCGGCAATTCGCGGCCACTCTCCGCCACTCGCCGCCCGAGCGACCCAGTAGCCACCACTTCTCTCGTCGCTGGCGGTCGCTATTGTGGTCGCGCCCTGGCTTTACAAATAAAATTACGTGACGAAATGGTGCTTCAAATAGTGCAGCCGCATGCTCATCCAGCCCCTAAAAGTCAATAATCCATCGATCAAGCGGTCGCCGAACAATATCAAGTCCGTTAGCCCAAGGTCGAATTACTTGTCCATTGCGCTTATTGTTGGGGTTTGTTGGAGCTTGAAGCATCTTTCGCGCTTCGTCGCCTGGAATATCGAAATCGCCGACTTTTACTGGCCCTTGAAAAGCGATGCCCGCGTTTGCTGCGAGTCGTCCGGCTTTCGTTAGATCGTCGATGGCGCCGGTCAAATCTGCATTTATCTGGGCAACCGGTAGGCCCTCCAGTCGGCGCTCTAAAAACCCTTCACCAAAGCACACCATCGAGACACGAACTGCCGCGCCGTCCAGAACCCATGGCTGGTCGGCCCAGGCCTCCATCAGCAAACCCGCATCGGCGATGGGTTCCAACACTCGCCGGTTTGCGCCGCCGCGTATGGAATTGGTTGTTACGAGTCCGACCCGAAGGTTGCTGAATGCGGGGGTCGGATTTGAACCGTCAATCGCTCGCCAAGCCTTTTCCACCCAGTAGCAGACGAAATCAGCCTCCGCCGGCACACGCCCGCGATATGCGGCGAACAGCCGTTCAACCGTGGCGCCACCCAGGCTCTCACGAACGCGCTTTCCGCCCAGAAACGGCGGGTTGCCGATGATCGCGTCCGCCTCCGGCCAGGCCGCCTCGGTCCCGTCCGGGTTCAGCAGGGCGTCGCGGCATTCGATCTGGTCCAGGGACGACAGGATCGGCTCGGCGAGCCCCGTGTAGTTGTTCTTGGCGTTCCACTGCAGGTCGCCGATCCACAGGGTGACGCGGGCGAGTTCGGCGGCGTAGTCCTCGATCTCCAGGCCGTGGACGCATTCCAGGCCCACCCGGGGCGCGGGCACCGGCAGGCCGGCCCGTTCGGCGTCCACCAGGGCCCGGCGCTCAATGTCCTTCAGGGCGTGCAGGGCCACATAGAGGAAGTTGCCGCTGCCGCAGGCCGGGTCGAGGACGCGGTAGGCGGCCAGCCGTTCCAGGAAGGCCTCCAGCCGCGCCTTGGCCTCGGCCAGCAGGGCGTCGGCGCGTTTGGCGATGGCGGTCAGGGCCTTGCGGCGGCCCGCCTCCCCCGCCTTGGCGTTGCCCGGATCAGCGCGCATGGCCTCGGCGGCGGATTCGAGCACCGCCTTGCGCTCGCCGTCCGCCTCGGCCCGGGCCGCCAGGGCCGCGCGGATATCGGCGAACACCGCCTCCCATTCGGCCGTCAGGGGACGGACGATCACCGGACCCACGATCTTCAATATCTTTGCGCGGTCGGTGTAGTGGGCGCCCAGGGCCGGGCGCTCGCGGGTGGCCTTCAGCGCCTCCTCGAACAGGTTGCCGAAGATGGCCGGGTCGATCTCCGACCAGTCGTGCTCGCCGGCGGTCTCGTGGATCAGCTTCAAATCCGCCGGCTCCAGCGGCAGGGCCGGCTTTTCGTCGAAAAGGCCGCCGTTGAATCGGCGGATGACGTCGGCCCCGAACAGGCCGCCCCCGCGCATCATGGTGAACAGACCATCGAACTGGGCGGTAGCCTCGGCGGCCGGCCGCGCCTGCATCGACCGGGTCATGCGGGTGAACAGGCCCTCGGGCAACAGCCGGGCGTCCTCGGCGAACATGCAGAAGACCAGGCGGTTGAGGAAGTGGGCCACGTCGCGGGGATGGTGGCCGCGGTCCTGCAGCCGCCGGCCCAGGTCGCCGAATCGCTGGACTACCTTGGCGGTGAGTTCCTGCGGGCTGATCTTCGGGTTCAGGCTCTCCGAGCCCTCGAAGACCAGTTTCAGGGTCGCCAGCTTTTCCGGCTCGTGCAGGTCGTCGAGGGTGAAGACCAGCTTGCGGCTGATGGTGTTCGTCCAGTTGGTGTGGACGATGATCCGCTCCATGTCGGAGACGACGAGGTAGGGCGGGTTCCGCAGGTCGAGGGCGTAGGCCTGGAGCTGGCGCAGGGCCGCGTCGAGGTTCTTGTGCTTGCCCTTGTNNCTTGTACTCCCAGCCGAAACAGCCCTTTCGCCAGACGTCGGCCCAGCCGTCCCCGCCGCCGGTCTTCTCCGCGCCGCGCTCGAAGCAGTAGCGCTCGCCGAGCGGATCGTCCTCGGCGGGGGTCGGCTGGCCGAGCAGGCGGCACAGGTCGATGAAGTGCTCCTGCGAGGCCTGCCGCTCGCGCAGCCGGCTGTCGCTCCACTTCTGAATGAACTGGGCTGGCGTCATGGTCTCCCCGACTCAGCCGCACCTTAGCGGCGGGCGACGGGATGAGGTAGCGGCGCGATGGCGAAGCACAGAAAGATGGGGCGTCAGAGCGCGGGGCCACGGTCGGTTTCCCATCTCGCGATTGTGTCTAAGCGCACGGGGCTTCACCATCGATAGATGTATCGGGGACGATTTTGCACTGCTATGTTGCGCTCATGAAGATCATCAGCAAATGGTTCGCTACAATGAAACCGCGGAAGAGTGAGGCGCAACTGCGCGGTGAGGCGTGTCGGGAGAAGATAAGAACCGATATTCACAATCTGCCGGACCGCGAAAGGGAAGCAATGGAGCTTGCTCTAGAGGCTGAAAGGCGTCGGAAAGCTATACTAGACCGCCAAGGGTGAGGTGGTTAGCTTCAGAACAAACGGGTTCAAAGCCAATCTGACCACCCGCCACCCGTGACGGGCGCCCTCCCAGCGCAAAGCCGGATCAGAGTTGTGGCGCGGCCCGTCACCCATGACGGGAAATCGCCCCAAAACCCTTGGCCAGATTGGAGCTCAGGGGTTTGGCCCCGTCAAGGACGCGGCCGGGCGGCCGCGCCGCTACGCGGCGACGCGAAGGGCGTCGTCCTGGACGCGGCCAAACCCCTGAGCGAAGACGCCACCAAGGTTTAAGGGCGGGTGTGTTGCGGGGGCGGCGCGGGGGCGCCGGGGACCACCCGGCCGGGTTTTTCTTGACTCCCTACCCGAATATGGTGTTCTTCCTTTGTTCCATGAAGATGAGCTAATTCCTGACGCCCGAGTTCCTCGGGGCGGCGACCAAAGGCGACGCGGCGCGGGATGCGTCGACGGCGCGGGCGGCGGCGTGGGCGGAGGAGGACGCCGAGGCCCTGGCCGAGCAGCTGGCGGACCTGCGCGAGCTGCGCCAGATGGCCATGCGGCTGGCGCGGGGGGCGGCGGCGGAGAGCCTGGCGCGGAGCGAGGCGGCGTTTGCGGACGGGGCGGCGGACGCCGGAGCCGGTGGTGGAGCGGCCGGCGACCTTGACCGGAGCGGCGACGACCGTCCCGCGGACGACCCGCGCGCGGCCCCGGGCTTGGGCTCGGCCTCGGGCGCGACGCGCTACGGATTCGGCGGCGGGGTCGGGGTGGGTGTGGGGACCAGCGCCGGCGCGGCCGGCGGCCCTGGCGGCGGCGGCGGCGGTAGCGCCGGAGGGCGCAATCCGGACTGGGCGTTCGCCCTGTTCGAGCGGACGGTGCGGCTGACCATCGCCCTGGAGCGGTCGCTGCGGGCCGAACGGGCGCGGGCGGGGGCGGCGACGGCCGGAGCGGAGGGCGGCGGCCATGCGCCGCTGGCGTTCGACGCGCCGATGGCGCGGGAGCAGCTTGCCAAGACCCGCGCGCGGCTGATGCAAATGGTGATCCGCCGGCGGCAGATCATCACCGTGGTGCAGGAAGCCCTGGCGGCGGAGGGCCGCGACGACGAGACCGTGGACGAGATCGGCCGGGCCCTGGAGACGCAGCTGTTGGATCATGAGTGTTCGGACGTGGCGGACCTGCCCATCGGGCGGATGGCGGCGCGGATCCTGCGGCAGATGGGGGTGACGCCTGACTGGTCGCACTGGAAGGATGCGGACTGGGCGCGGGAGGAGGCCGAGACCATGGCCCAGGGCTCGCCCTACGGCGATCCGGCGGCGCCGCCGATCTCCTGGCGCGGCGGCCAGCCGGTCTGGGCCCCCGGGGAAGGGCCGGTGGGGACGGGGGGATCGCCGTGAGGGGGCGGGATGAGGGCGGACCAGTCGTCGCGCCGCCCCAGTCATGGCCAGGCGATGCGCCCATTTCGAAATGAGTGGGCGTCACAGTCGCTTCAGGGCCGAGCGGCCTGGAATCCGCAGCCACGGCAGGGTGGGCGAGCGCCGCAAGCGTCGATGTGCGCCTCCCCCGGCCATAGATGGAGGAGGCGCAGGCCTCCCTACACGATCTTGCCGTCGCCCTTGCCCCAGTAGGTGTCGCGGATCAGGCGTTTGTAGAGCTTGCCGGTGGCGTGGCGGGGCAGTTCGGCCATGAAGTCGTAGCGGCGGGGGGCCTTGACGTGGGAGAGGCGCTCGCGGGTCCAGGCGGCCAGCTCCTCGGCCAGGGCCGGGCCGGCGGCGGACCAGTCCACGGGCTGGATGACGGCGACCACCTGCTCGCCCATCTCCTCGTGCGGCGCGCCGACCACGGCGACGTCGGCGACGGCGGGATGGGTGATCAGCAGGTTCTCGATCTCCTGCGGATAGATGTTCACCCCGCCGGAGATGATCATGAAGCTCTTGCGGTCGGTGAGGTACAGATAGCCCTCCTCGTCCAGCCAGCCCACGTCGCCCAGGGTGGTCCAGCCGTGCTTGTTGCGGCTCTCGGCGGTCTTGGCCGGGTCGCCGTGGTACTCGAACGCGCCGCCGCCGGCGAAGTAGACCATGCCCTCCGCGCGCGGCGGCAGGGGCTCGCCCTCGTCGTCGCAGATCTTGACCTCGGCGGTGAGGCCGCGGCCCACCGAGCCCTTGTGGGCCAGCCATTCGGCGCTGTTGATCACGCAGAAGCCGTTGCCCTCGGTGCCCGCGTAGTACTCGTTGATGATCGGGCCCCACCATTCGATCATCTGCTGCTTGACCGGGATCGGGCAGGGAGCGGCGGCGTGGAAGACGGCCGTGAGGGACGACAGGTCGTACTTGGCGCGCACCTCGGGACTGAGCTTGAGCATGCGCACGAAATGGGTGGGGACCCACTGGGCGCTGGTGACCTTGTAGCGCTCGATGAGGGCCAGGGCCTCCTCGGGATCGAACCGCTCCATCATCACCACCGTGCCGCCCATCTGCATCACCGCCATCGACCAGCCCAGGGGGGCGGCGTGGTAGAGGGGCGCGGGGGAGAGGTAGACGGTGTCCGGGGTCCAGCCGTAGAGGGCCTGGCCCAGCATGGCGAGGGGATTGGGGGCGTCGATGGGCTGCTCGCCGACCCCGGCCCGGCGCACGCCCTTGGGCCGGCCGGTGGTGCCGGAGGAGTAGAGCATGGCGCCGCCGCCGGTCTGATCGGCGATGGGGGCAGCCGGCATGGCCGCCACCGCCTCCTCCCAGCTGGCGAAGGGCGGGACCGCGCCGCCGACCATGTAGAGGGGCACGCCCGGGATCAGCGGGACCACCTGGCCGGCGACCTCGGCGAGGCTGCGGGAGGCGACGAACGCCTTCGCGTCGCAATCCTTGACGATGTACTCCACCTCGCCGGCGGTGAGCTTGGAGGAGATGCAGGTGAAGCGCAGGCCCGAGCGCTGGGCGGCCCAGAGGATCTCGTAGTAGCGCGGGTTGTTGTCGATGAAGAGGGCGACCGCGTCGCCGGCCTTCAGCCCGAGGGAGCGGAAGAGCTGAGCGCCCTGGTTGGAGCGGGCGTCGAGCTGGCCATAGGTGGTGACCTCGCCGGAGCCGGCCATGATCAGGGCGGGCTTGTCGGGATTGGCGGCGGCGTGGATCGACGGGTGCATGGGCGGCCTTTGCATTTCCTGGAACGTTTTGAGGTGATCATTGATCAGCCACGCCGCAAACGCACGGGGAAAGTGGGGCGAATTCCCACCCGTTTCCGATTCAATTGGGCCGCGTCGGCGCCTTCCCCCGCGTCGCCCGGCGTCGCCCTTGCCAAGCCGGCCAGATCACTGACTATCCTGCATAGGGATCAGGGCTTGGAGGCGGCGATGGTCGACACGGAAATTCACGCCGACCGCGACGCCGACGGGCGGCTCTTGCACCGCATGATGTTCTTCAGCGACGCCGTCTTCGCCATCGTCATGACGCTGCTGGTGCTCGACCTGCGGCCGCCGCCGGCGACCAGCGAGGCGGCGCTGGGAGCGGGCCTGGCAGCCCTTGCCCCCACCTTCGGCGCCTTCCTGATGAGCTTCGCCCTGACCGGGGTCTTCTGGCTCGCCCACATGGCCACCGCGCGGCGGCTGGTGCGGTTCGATCCCCTGGTGGCGGTCTCCAACCTGCTGTTTCTGCTGGTGGTCACCCTGATGCCGTTTGTCTCCCGCCTGCTGGGCGAGGATTTCACCAGCCCGATCATCTGGGAGGTCTATTCCGGCGCCCTGATCGCCGCCTCGCTCACCAATGTGCTGTTCGTGCTGGCGGTGAACCGGGGCGGCGGCCGGCTGGTCGGGGGCGTGAGCGGCCGCGAGGTGTTCGCCCGCGTCCTGCGGGCCGCGGCGCCCGCGGTGGCGTTCAGCGTGGGGTTCTGGGGCGCGAGCCAGGGGCGTATGATCATTCCCCAATTCTGCTGGATCCTGATCGGGGTGGTGATTGTCATCGGCCGGCTGCTCCACCGGTCGGCGCGCCGGCCCGCCGCCCCCGCGCCGGAGGCCGCCGAGGCGGCCTGACGCGCCGTTGGACCCCGGCGGCCGCGCCGTTCGTTGAGACCGTCGTCAAGGTCGCCCGCCCCCGCCGGCGCCCGAAAAGGGAGACCCGCTATGACCCACACCGTCGCCGTCCTGGTCGGCAGCCTTCGCAAGGAGTCGTTCTCGCGCAAGGTGGCCCTGGCCCTGGCCGATCTCGCCCCCGCGGACCTGAGCCTGAAGATCGTCGAGATCGGCGACCTGACCGCCTTCAACCAGGATCTGGAGGCCGCGCCGCCACAGGTCTGGACGACCTTCCGGGACGCGGTGCGCGGGGCCGACGCGGTCCTCTTCGTCACCCCGGAGTACAACCGCTCGGTCCCCGGGGTGCTGAAGAACGCCATCGACGTGGGCTCGCGCCCCTATGGCCACAGCGTGTGGGACGGCAAGCCCGGGGCGGTGGTCAGCGTCTCGCCGGGGGCCATGGGCGGCTTCGGCGCCAACCACCATCTGCGCCAGTCCCTGGTCTTCCTCAACGTGCCGACCATGGCCCAGCCGGAAGCCTATGTCGGCGGCGCGGCGGGCCTCTTCGACGACGCCGGCAAGCTGACCAACGACTCCACGCGGGGCTTCCTGACCAGCTTCATGCAGGCCTTCGACGCCTGGGTGAAGACCCATGCGAAGGCGGCGACATAGGCCGCTTGACCCTCACGTCTGGTGAGACCTCATACCCCGGTCTCTATCGACGAGGTCGGGTGATGACGCAGTATACGGTCAAGGACGTGGCGAAGCTGTCGGGCGTATCCGTGCGCGCGCTGCATCACTACGACGAGATCGGCCTGCTCAAACCCGCCTGCGTCGGGGAGAACGGCTATCGCTACTACGGCCGCGAGGAACTGCTTCGCCTACAGCAGATCCTCTTCCATCGGGAGCTCGAATTCCCCCTGGAGGCCATCGCCGCGGTGCTGAGGGCGCCCGACTTCGATCGGGTGGAGGCCCTGCGCCGCCACCGGACCAAGCTGGCCGCCGAGGCCCGCCGCTATCGCCGTCTCCTCAAGACGCTGGACGACACCCTCGCCGCCCTCAACGGAGAGACCGACATGAACGACAAGGAGATTTACCGGGGCTTCGCGCCCGAGCGGCAGGCCGAATACGAGGCCTGGCTGGTGGATCGCTACGGGGACGAGATGACCCCGCACATCGAATTCGCCAGGCAGAAGATGGGGGCCTGGAGCAAGGCCGACCAAGAGGCCCACAAGGCCGAGGTCGAGGCCATCGAGCGCGGCCTGGGCGACGCCCTGGCCAAGGGGCTGCCGGCGGACTCCAGCGCCCTCGACCCCCTGCTGCGCCGCCACCACGCCTGGGTGGCGCTGGCGTGGAAGAAGCCGCCCACGGCGGCGGCCTATGCGGGGCTGGCCGACCTCTACCTCGGCCACGAGGACTTTCGCGCCCGCTACGAGGCGGTGCAGCCGGGGCTGTCGGAGTATCTGGCCGTAGCGATGAAGGCCTACGCCGGCCGGGCCCTGGCCTGACCCGCGACGATGGAGTAACAGCGTTCGGGCGGCGCAAAGCCTGATCAAGGGCGGGCGCCGGAAGACCAAGGGGGAAGACGATGACCAGACGGAACGGTGCGGCGCTGGCCGCCATTATCGGCCTCGCGGCCCTCGCGGGGGCCGCGGCGGCCGATCCGGTGAAGGTGAAGATCGACAGCGGCGTGCTGGTCGGCTCGTCCGCGGGGGACGTGGTCTCGTTCAAGGGTGTGCCCTATATGGCCGCCCCGGTGGGCGACCTGCGCTGGGCGCCGCCGAAGCCGGTGGCGCCGTGGGCCGGCGAGCGCGCGGCCAACGCCTACGGTCCCGTCTGCCCCCAGACCCTCTATGCGAACCACCCCAACGGCGGCGGCGCCATGGGGCCGTCCAGCGAGGACTGCCTGTTCCTCAACGTCTGGACCTGGAAGGCGGCGCACAAGGCGCCGGTGATGCTGTGGATTCATGGCGGCGCCAACGAGTACGGCGCCGGATCCCTGGGCGCCTACGACGGCTCGGCCTTCGTGCGCGACGGGGTGATGCTGGTCTCGATCAACTATCGCCTGGGCGCCCTGGGCTTCTTCGCCCATCCGGCCCTGACCAAGGCGGCCCGGCCGTCCGAACCCCTGGGAGACTATGCGATCATGGACCAGGTGGCGGCCCTGAAATGGGTCCGCCGCAATATCGCGGCCTTCGGCGGCGATCCGGACAATGTGACCGTGTTCGGGGAATCGGCCGGCGGCGCGGACACCCTCACCCTGCTGGCGACCCCCAGCGCCAAGGGTCTCTACGTCAAGGCCATCGTCGAGTCCGGGGGCGGCTGGTCGCCGCCCTTGCCGCTGGCCAAGGCGGAGGGCGAAGGCGAGGCGCTGATGCGCAAGGCCGGCGCGCCGGCGGGCGCCAGCCTCGCCCAGATCCGCGCCCTGAGCGCCGACGCCCTGGTCGCCGCCGGCGGCCGATTCGGTCCCATCGTCGACGGCCGGCTGCTGACGGAATCCCCCAGCCAGGCCATCGGCCGCGGCCACGCCGCCGACGTACCGCTGATGATCGGCTCCAACAGCTTTGAAGCCTCGCTGATGAAGGAATTCGGCGTCCCGCCGACGATGCTGCTGGCCACGATTCCGGCGACGGTGCTGGCCGCCTATGCCGACCTGCCGGATCCCGAAGCCAAGGCCAGCGCCGTCTTCACCGACGCGGTGATGGGCGGGCCGGCGCGATGGGTGGCGGGGCAAGAGTCCGGCGGCAAGCCGGCCTTCCTCTACCATTTCTCCTATGTCCTCGACGCCCAGCGGCCGACGTCCAAGGGGGCCGGCCACGCCTCGGAGATCCCCTATGTGTTCGACAGCTGGGACACGGTCGGCCCTAACGGCAACGGCGCGCCGATCAGCGCCGCCGACCGGGCGATCACCAAGCGGGTGCATTCCTGCTGGGCCAGCTTCGCCAAGACCGGCCGGCCCGACTGCGCCGGCGGCCCCGCTTGGCCAGCCTACACCCCGGACGGCGACACCCTGATGGAGTTCAACGGGGCGCCGCATCTGGAGATGCATTTCCGCAAGGCGCAACTGGATGTGCAGGAGGCGCACGCCCTGCCGACGCTGGAGATCGGGGGGAAGTAGGGGATTGGGTTCGCAGATAATCGGTCAGCCGATTCCTCCCCGCGTGCGGCTAGGGGATGCACACATCTGCTAGTTCGACGCTCAACCACCGTTCGTGGCCTTAAGCCCGAGGCCTTCTCCCCTTGCGGGAGAAGGCCTCCTTTCTGGTCTCCACTAAGCCATTGTTACGGATGCGTTTTTGGAGATGTGTAAATCGCCTAGCCGCGTGCGGGGAGGTGGCATCGAGCGAAGCGAGATGACGGGCAAGTTTGCGCCTTCCACTTGCCCCTCCGTCGCTTCGCTGCGCTCCGCGACACCTCCCCGCACGCGGGGCGGAATCGCAAAACTGATACTCCCCCTACCCCGCCCCCATCAGGTGATCCCGATACGCGTCGCGCAGGACCTTCTTGTCGATCTTGCCGGTGGCGGTGAGGGGCACGGGGCCGAAGATCACGTCGTCCGGCGTCCACCACTTGGCGATGTGGGGTTTCAGATAGTCCAGCACCGCCTGGCGGGTCACCGTCTCCCCGGCGTGGAGTTCAATGACCAGCACGGGCCGTTCATCCCACTTGGGATGGGCGACGCCGATCACCGCGGCGATCTTCACCCCGGGGCAGCCGACGGCGATGTTCTCGATGTCGATGGAGCTGATCCACTCGCCGCCCGATTTGATCACGTCCTTGGTCCGGTCGGTGATGCGCATGTAGCCGAGGGCGTCGATGGTGGCGATGTCGCCGGTGTTGAACCAGCCGTCGGCGTCGGTGACGTCCGCCGCGCCGCGATAATAGCGGCGCAACACCCAGGGGCCGCGCACCATCAGGGCGCCGGAGGTTTGTCCGTCGCGGGGGCATTCGACGCCGTCCTCGGCGACGATCTTCAGCTCGATGCCAAACTGGAGCCGCCCCTGCTTGGTCCACAACGCCTCCTGCCGGGCCTCGTCCCCCAGCGCGTCCAGGGCCGGCGTAGGCGTGGAGGTGACTCCCAGGGGGCTGGTCTCGGTCATCCCCCAAATCTGGGTCACGTTGACGCCGTAGGTTTGCTTGAAGGTCTGCGCCATCACCCGGGGCACCGCCGAGCCGCCGATGATCAACGTCTTCAGCTTGCCGGGCCGCGCGCCGGTCTGGGCGAGGTAGGCCAGGTACATGGTCCAGATGGTCGGCACCCCGCCGCTGAAGGTGACGTCCTCGCCCACGATCAGGTCGTGCAGGCTGGCCCCGTCGAACTTCTCGCAGGGCAGGATCAGCTTGCAGCCGTTGAGCGGGGCCATGAACGGCAGACCCCAGGCGGTGGCGTGGAACATGGAGGTGCAGACGAGGATGCCGTCGTGGGCGGTGAAGCCGAACGCCGAGTTCAGGCTACCCGCCATGGCGTGCAGGACGATGGAGCGGTGGCTGTAGAGCACCCCCTTGGGATCGCCCGTGGTGCCGGAGGTGTAGCAGAGCACCGCCCCGGCGTTCTCGTCCACCACCGGCCAGTCGAAGCCGGGGTCCTCGTCGGCCAGCAGGCTCTCGTAGCACATGGCTCCCACCGTCCCCGGCGCGCCGTGGGCCTCGTCAGTGAGCAGGACGTAGGTGGTCAGGGCCGGCAGGTGGGGGGCGAGGCGTTCGACCAGCTCGGCGAAGCTGGCGTCGAAGAACAGCACCGTGGAGCCGGCGTGATCGAGGATGAAGCGGATCTGGTCCTCGAACAGGCGCGGATTGACCGTGTGCAGCACGGCCCCGATCCCCGGCACGGCGTAGAACAGCTCCAGATGGCGGTGGGTGTTCCAGGCCAGGGTCGCGACCCGGTCGCCGGGCTTGACCTCGAGATCCAGCAGCACCTTGGCCAGCTTTTCCGCGCGGCGGGCCAGACCCGCGTAGTCATAGCGCCAGACCGGCCCCTCCAGGGTGCGCGAAACGATCTCTCGGTCGCCGTGGTTCAGGGCGGCGTAGGTCAGGATCGACGTCGTCGAAAGCGGCGTGGTCTGCATCAGCCCTGGCGTCATGGTGATCTCCCGGTCGTCGCACTGTCGTTTTTTCATCGCCGGCCGCATGGGTTGGGCTAGCGTAGGCGCAACATGCCACGGCGCGGCGCGAAGCGTCATAGGCCTGGCCGACTAGGGAGGGGAAGATGGATCTGGCTTACGGGCCCCGCTACGAGGCGTTCCGCGCCGAGGTGCGCGCCTTCATCGCCGCCCATGGCGCGGACGCGCCCAAGGGCGGCGGCCAGACCCTCGACGCCCTGCGCGGCTGGCAGAGCCTGCTGATCGAGCACGGCTACGCCGCCCGGACCATCCCGAAGGACTACGGCGGCTACGGCGCCGAGCCGGACATCCTGGAAAGCCGGATCATCGCCGAGGCGTTCATCGCCGCCGGCCTGCCCATGGGCATGGCCAACCAGGGCATCTCCATGCTGGTCCCCACCCTGCTGGAGATGGGAACCGACGCCCAGCGCAGGGAATGGATCGCGCCGACCATCCGGGGGGAGATCTTCTGGTGCCAGGGCTATTCCGAGCCGGGGTCCGGCTCGGACCTCGCCTCGCTGGCCACCCGCGCCACGGAGGACGGGGACGATTTCCTGATCAACGGCCAGAAGATCTGGACCTCCTCGGCCCAGTTCGCCGACATGATCTTCTGCCTGGTGCGCACCGAGGCCGACAAGCCACAGCACCACGGCATCAGCTACCTGATCTTCTCGATGAAGACCCCCGGCATCGAAGTCCGCCCCCTGGTCACCATGACCGGCCAGACGGAGTTCAACGAGGTGTTCTTCACCGACGTGCGCGTGCCCCGCACCCAGATCGTCGGCGCCCGGGGACAGGGCTGGCAGGTGGCCAACGCCACCCTCAAGCACGAGCGCGGCATGCTGGGCGATCCCAACCAAGCCGGCACCCGGTTCAAGGCCCTGGTCGACCTCTGCCGGGAGGAGACTGTCGGCGGCGAGCGGCTGATGGACAGCCCGGTCTGGCGCGACCGGCTGGCCAGGCTGCAGGCCCGGGTGCTGGCCATGGAGTTCCATGGCCTGCGCCTGCTCACCGCCCGGCTGAAGGGCGAGAACCCCGGGATCGCCGGCCTGGTGGTCAAGCTGATGGGCTGCGAGCTGAACCACCAGCTGGCCGCCTTCGCCATCGACGCCCTGGGCGAGCTGGGGGTGCTCTACGGCGCCAGCCCGCACCTTAGAAACAACGGCAATTGGCAGCGAAACTACATGTTCGACCTCGGCCTGATCATCGGCGGCGGCACGGCGCAGATCCAGAAGAACATCATCGCCGAGCGGGGCCTGGGTCTGCCCCGCGAACCGCGTCTGGCAAGCTGAGGGGAAACGAACCATGGAATTCGCCCTCACCGACGACCAACGGATGCTGCAGGACACGCTTTTCCGCACCCTGGACCGGGTCTGCCCGCTGGAGCGGGTGCGCGCCGCCGCCGCCAATGACGAGCCCTACGCCGCCGACGTCTGGGCGGCCCTGCGCGAGGTCGGCGCGGCCGGGGTGATGATCCCCGAGGACTTCGGCGGCATGGGGCTGAGCCTGCTCGACGCCGCATTGATCGCGGAGATGCTCGGCCGGTCGGTCGCGCCCGCGCCCTTCATCGCCTCCTGCGTGATGGCGCCCCTGGCCCTGGTCGGCGCGGGGTCCCCCGCGCAGAAGTCGGAGTGGTTGCCCAAGCTGGCGTCCGGCGAGGCGGTCGCGGGCGTCGCCATCGCCGAGGCGGCCGGCGGGGCGCGGGACGGCGCCGGGATCACCGCCAGCGGCGGCCGGCTGACCGGCAAGGCGCTGTTCGTGCTCGACTTCGG
The DNA here is from genome assembly GCA_003165275.1 of Caulobacteraceae bacterium. Lineage (GTDB taxonomy): Bacteria > Pseudomonadota > Alphaproteobacteria > Caulobacterales > Caulobacteraceae > Poindextera. Next base: position 51,003 of record PLSW01000042.1, on the reverse strand, counting down.
CGCGGCGGACCTCTTCATCGTCGCCGACAGGGCCGGCGGCCTGCATCTGGTCCGCGGCGACGCAGAGGGCGTGACCCGCACGGCCCTGACCACCATCGACGCCACCCGCCGCATAGGCGAACTCGCCTTCGATGACGTCACAGCCGAACCCCTGACCGAGGGCGACGCCCCGGCGACCCTGCGGCGGATGATCGACGCCGGCCGGGTGATCCTGGCCGCCGACATCCTCGGCGCCGGCGAGCGGATGATCGAGAAGGCCGTCGCCTACGCCCATGAGCGCAAGCAGTTCGGCCGGGTGATCGGCTCCTTCCAGGCGGTCAAGCACCTGTGCGCCGAGATGGCCGCCGAGCTGGAACCCTGCCGCTCCCTGGTCTGGTACGCCGCCTACGCCTTCGACGCTGTCCCGGATCAGGCGGCGATGTTGGCCGCCCACGCCAAGGCCCACCTGTCGGAAACCGGAACCTTCGTCGCCCGCACCGCCACCGAGGTGCACGGCGGCATGGGCTTCACCGATCTTCTGGGACTGCACTACTGGTTCAAGCGGATCGGGTTTGACCGGCAGATGCTGGGCGGGCCGGAGCGGGTGCGGCAGGAGGCGGCGGTGGCGCAGGGGTGGGTGGCGCTTAACGACCCAGCCGCTGGCGGCAAAGAGACTCGACTCGATCGACGATTTCGTCAGGACCACTGAGAGTCAGGCCGAGAAATGTTTCGGCCTCAAGAACCAGCGTCTCACGTCCAATCTTCCACTCTGTGTGAGCGATCTCTTGCGAACCAGCAAATCCCAACCAGCCGCGCTTGCGCCTGGCTCCGATCTTCCTCAACGCCCATGTGGCTGCCCTCTTCACCTTCCTATCGTGCTCAGCGCCCAGGATCAGCGTTGCCATACTTGGCGCTCCAGTCGGCCGACAGACCATGTTCGCGTTTGAACGATCATCCGCAAATTACTCGTCACCACCGGGCTTGTCCCGGTGGCGAGGGAACACAGACAGCGAACTCGTCGCATCGGGGCTAGCCTCATCCCGTTCGTGTTCCATTGTGGCCGGGACAAGCCCGGCCATGACGGGTTTTGAGGACGATTAACGTAAGCCGGGCTTGCGTGGGAGCGTCGCGCTTCACAGCCCCTTGTTCGGATTGATCAGATACTTCTCCCCCGTCGCGCGCCGGTTGTAGGCGGCGATCACGTCGAGGTTCAGCGCCTCGGCCAGGGAGATTTCCTGGGTGTAGTGGCTGGCGAAGGTGGTCTTCAGCTCGGCGGCGACGCGGGCCTTGAGCTTGTCGGTCTCGGCCGGGCCGATCTTCATCAGGAAGGGGGTCAGCAGCCAACCGCCCAGGCCCCAGGCCATGCCGAAGCCGCGCGACAGGTCGGTGGGGCGTGTGTCGAGGCCGCCGTAGATGTAGACCTGCTTGTGCGTCGTCGAGCCGTAGCGGCTGTAGGTCTTGGCGGTCTGGTTGGCGGCGATCTCCATGGCCGTGAGGATCTGGCCGGCCAGCTTGCCGCCGCCGATGGCGTCAAAGGCCAGGGTCGCGCCGGTGGCGGCGAGGGCCGCGACGAGGTCGCCCATGAAGGAGGCTTGCGAGGAGTCGACCACGTACTTGGCGCCGATGCCCTTCAGCAGGGCCGCCTGCTCGGGGCTGCGGACGATGTTGACCAGCTGAACGCCATCCTGGATGCAGATCTTGTTGAGCATCTGGCCGAGGTTGGAGGCCGCCGCCGTGTGCACCAGGGCCGTGTGGCCCTCCCGGCGCATGGTTTCGACCATGCCGAGGGCGGTGAGCGGATTGACGAAGCAGGAGGCGCCGTCAGCGACGGTGGCGCCTTCCGGCAGCGGCAGGCAGTCGGCCACGCGCAGGGTGCGGTACTGGCCGTACATGGCCCCGCCGAGGCCGGCGACCGTCTTGCCCAGCAGCGCCTGGGCGGCGGGGGAGGAACCGGCCCGGATCACCACCCCGGCGCCTTCGTTGCCCACCGGCAGGGATTCATCGACCCGGGCGGCGACGGCGCGCAGGTAGCCCACGGGAACAGCGGCGGTGACCACCGGCCGCTCGGCGGTTCCAGAGGCCTTGGCGGTGGAAAGGTCGGCCGGGCCGAGCAGCAGGCCGAGGTCGGAGGGGTTGATCGGCGAGCCTTCGATGCGCAGCACCACCTCGTCCGGGCCCGGCTCGGGGGTGGGGACGGGGACCAGGGACAACTCAAGCTCCCCGCTCGACTTGATCAGCGAGCGCAGTTGCAGCCCCGTCAGCGTATCGGTCATCGATGTTCCCCCATGTCCTTGGCCCGCACCCGCGCGGCCTGTCCGGCAAGGCATGTAGGGGGTCCGGCGGCCGGGCGAAAGGCTTGCGCCTAGCCAGCGGCGCCGCGCCGGGCGGTGAAATGCAGGCCGGCGATGGTGGCGAGACCGGTGAGCAGCAGGCCCGCCCCCAGCCAGAGGGCGCCGTGGATGTCGCGCTCGCTGACCACCACCGCCGCCAGCAGCGGGCCGAGCGCCGCCCCGAACAGCTGCGCCGCCCCGCTCTGCACCGCCGCCCTTCGCGAAGGGTCGGCCTCGATGGTCATGGGCACCAGGAAGGGGGTCAGGAAGATGTTGACCAGGCCGCCGAAGGCCGTGGCGGCGATGAACAGCCAGGCCGGGGCGGACAGGCCGTAGACGAAGAAGACGCCGATGCTGGCGATGGTGGCGATGACGAACACCACAAAATAGCCGATCCGGCCCGCGGCCATGGTCGCGAGCGCCCCGCCGACCACCTGGGCGGCAAGGCTGCAGGTGATCGCGAACCGGCCGACTCCGGAGGTCAGCCCAGCCTGCTCGGCCAGGGGCACCACATAGATGCCGACCGCCGCGGCGGCGGAGACGAAGATCAGCGTCGCCGCCAGGGCGATCCAGCCCCGGAGCGGCGGCGGCCCGCCGCCTGCGCCCCCGTCCGGCAGGGGGGCGTAGGCGTCGGGCAGGAAGACCGCGGCGATCAGGCCGGTCAGGCAGGCGAGGCCGATGAAGGCGAAGCCCCCGTTGGCGTGCAGCACCGGCACCACCCAGGCGGCGAAGGCCACGGAGGTGATGAACTGGGCCAGGGTCAGGGCGGTGAACAGCACCGCCGCCCACCGCTCCGGCGTCTCGGTGCGGGCGATCATGCCGATGGTGATCCAGAGCAGCACGCCCTCGGGAACGCCAGCGAAGCCGCGAACGACGAACACACCGGCGCCGTGGGCGCCCAGCATGGAAAGGTCCGCCGCCGCCAGGGCCACGGACGCCACCGCCGCGATCAGCTTCAGCCGGTGCGGCTTCAACGCCATGGCGCAAAGGCCGGTGACGCCGCCCATGATCAGCGCCTCGGTCATGGCCGCAAGGCCGATGCCCTGGGCGCTCAGCCGGTGCTCGTCGGCGAGGGCGCTCAGCAGCACCGACATCACCCCGGCGAGCAGCAGGCTGACCACGCCGATGGCGATCGCGCCGCCGGCTTCGCGCGCCGTCAGGGGCGGCCCGACGACTTCGTGGATGACGGCGGCGCCGGGATCGCTGGGGGGATGGCTCATGAGCTGGACCGTAAAGGCGAACCGCCCGGAGGGGAATCGCCTCTCGCCGAAGAATTCGCGCTAATCTCCCACCAAAGACCGCGCCGCCGAGGAACGCCGCCCATGACCGACACCCCCGCCTCGGACCTCGACCCCGTCCTCAGTCACGTGCGCGGCGCGGCGAGCCCGCCCTTGCGGGAGGACACCATCGGCGAGGCCCTGGCCGACGCGGCGCGGCGATGGCCGGATCGCGAGGCCCTGGTCGCCGCCCACCAGGGGGTGCGGCTGACCTTCGCCGAGCTGGACGACCTGGCGGGCGCCCTGGCCGCGGGCCTGCTGGCCCTGGGGCTCGAGCCCGGCGACCGCATCGGCGTCTGGTCGCCGAACAAGGCCGAATGGGCGCTCACCCAGTTCGCCGCGGCGCGGGCCGGGCTGATCCTGGTGACGATCAATCCCGCCTATCGGCTGTCGGAGGTGGAGTACACGATCAACAAGGTGGCGGTGAAGGCTCTGGTCTGCGCCGAGCGGCTGAAGACCAGCGACTATGTCGGCATGATCGAGGCCCTGGCGCCGGAACTGGCCGCCTCGGCGTCCGGCGCCCTGAACGCGGCGCGCCTGCCGACCCTGAAGGCCGTGATCAAGATCGGCGGCGAGGCCCGGCCCGGCTGGCTGGATTTCGACGCCGTCGCCCGGCTGGCCCGCTCGAGCGATGTCGCAAGGTTGGCGGTGATCGGCGCCACGCTGTCGGCGAGCGACCCGATCAACATCCAGTTCACCAGCGGCACCACCGGCCTGCCCAAGGGGGCGACCCTGTCGCACCGGAACATCCTCAACAACGGCTACTTCGTCGGCCGCGCCATCGGCCTGCGGGAAGGCGATCGGCTGTGCATTCCCGTGCCCCTCTACCACTGCTTCGGCATGGTGATGGGAAACCTCGCCTGCCTTACCCATGGGGCGACCATGGTCTATCCCTCCGACGCCTTCGATCCCGTCGCGGTGATGGAAACGGTGCAGGCCGAAGGCTGCACCGGCCTCTATGGGGTCCCGACCATGTTCATCGCCGTCCTCGGCCATCCCGATTTCGCCAGCTATGACCTCTCCACCCTGCGCACCGGCTGCATGGCCGGCTCTCCCTGCCCGGTGGAGGTGATGAAGCAGGTGATCGGGCGGATGCACATGGCCGACGTCACCATCGCCTACGGCATGACCGAGACCAGCCCGGTCAGCTTCCAGACCGGTGAGGGCGATCCCCTGGAGCGGCGGGTCTCCACGGTGGGGCGGGTGCAGCCGCATCTCGAATGCAAGGTGGTCGGGCTGGACGGGCGCACCCTGCCCCGGGGCGAGGCGGGGGAGCTGTGCACCCGCGGCTATTCGGTGATGCTGGGCTATTGGGACGACCCGGAACGCACCGCCGAGGCAGTCGACGCCGGCGGCTGGATGCACACCGGCGACCTCGCCACCATCGACGCCGAGGGCTACGGCAACATCGTCGGCCGGCTGAAGGACATGGTCATCCGCGGCGGCGAGAATGTCTATCCGCGGGAGGTGGAGGAGTTCCTCTATCGCCATCCCAAGATCGAGGACGTGACCGTGGTCGGGGTGCCGGACACCCGGTTCGGCGAGGAGCTCTGCGCCTGGATCCGGCTGAAGCCCGGCGAAACCGCCGATGCGGAGGAGATCGCCGCCTTCTGTCGCGGCGAGATCGCGCACTACAAAATTCCGCGCTACATCCGCTTCGTCGAAGCCTTCCCGATGACGGTGACGGGCAAGGTGCAGAAGTACATGATCCGCAACCAGATGATCGAAGAGCTGGACCTGGCCGTGCAGCGGACGGCGTGAGGGTGACAGTCTCGTCCATCTCGCGGCCTTGCCCGGACATGACCGCCGCGCTTGGTTCCTATGGCGCTCATCCCCGCCTTCGCGGGGATGAGCGCAGAAGGATGGCGCACTCGTTTGGTCACTGATCACGAAAACCCCGATCGTCCGCTCACCGCCTGGTACGTCACCACCGGCGAGGCCGGCTTCCGCACCCAGGCCCGCGGCTTGGCCAGCGCCCTGGCCGAGAGCCCGCGGGAATTGTCCGTCGACCTGCGCGCGCCCTGGCGGCTGCTCCCCGGCGTCCTGGCCGCGCCGATGGCCTTCCAGGCCCTGACCCCCGGCAGCGACCGCCCGGCCCCACCCTGGCCCGACCTGGTGGTCAGCTGCGGGCGGCGGGCCACCGCGGTCGCCATCGCCATTCGCCGGGCCGGCCGGGGTCGGACCCTGGGCGTCCACGTGCAGAACCCGCTGACCGCCGTCTCGGCCTTCGACCTTGTGGTGGCCATGGATCATGACGGTGTCTCCGGCGCCAATGTGCTGAACGTGCCCACCGCCCTGCACGACGTGACCCCGGCCCGGCTGGCCGTCGCGGCCGAGGCCTGGCGCGGGCGGCTGGCCCAGGGTGAGGGTCCCATGGCCGGCGTCCTGCTGGGCGGGACCACCCGCCACCACCCCTTCACCCCGCAGAGCGCCCGGGACCTCATCGACGGCCTGGCGCGGCTGCGGGCCGAGGGCTGGCGCATCGCGGTCACCCCCTCGCGCCGAACGCCGGACGACGTGCTGGAGGCCTTCGCATCCAGGTTCGCGGGGGATGACGGGGTCTATCTGTGGGACCGAGCGGGGGAGAATCCCTATCTGGGCATCCTCGCCCTCGGCGACCGGATCGTGGCCACCAGCGACAGCGTCTCGATGGTCTCCGAGGCCCTGGCCACGCCGCATCCCGTCGAGGTGTTCGGCGATGACGGCGGCGCCCGCCACAGCCTTTTCCTGGGCGGCCTGATCGACAAGGGTCTGGTGCGGCGGTTCACCGGCGATCCGGTCTCGGCCAAGGCCGGCGGGCCGATCGACTCCACAACCATCGCCGCCGAGGCGGTGCGCCGGCTGCTGCAGGCGCGGGCCGCGGCCTAGGCGTGGACCGGCGTCTGCGGATAGGCTAGCTGCTCGCGGGCCCGCCACTCGTCGGTGACGTAGTTGATGATCACCGACTTGCGCACCCCGGCGATCGGCCGCGGCTCGAAGCCGTGCCAGGTGTTGTCGGAGGGCACGAAGACCAGGGCGGTGTTGCGCTCGAAGGCCGAGCGCTTGGCCCAGTCGGTCTCGGCCGCATAGATGTCGGTGCCAAGGTCGGCCTGGCCGGGGGCGTCGGCGAGATAGTAGAGCAGGGTCAACTTCTTGACGCCGAGATCGGTGTGCGGCTTCAGCCAGAAACCGTCCTGGTCCTGGGCGTATTCGATACGCAGGTAGGTCCCGTCCAGGTTCGATCCGGTGGCCTTGGCGATCATCCCGACCACGTCCGGCGACTGGAACACCGAGGCGACCTCGCCGCAGACCGCATAGGCGGCGTTGTTGGCGGCGTCGAAATACTGGCGGGTGTTGTTGTGCAACTCGCGGGCGCCGGAGACCCCGTCAAGGGACGGGGCGGGAAACGGCAGGGCGCAGAGGGCGTCGACCACCGCCTCGTCGAACACATGGGTGAGCGTCCAGTGCCGGTAGGGGACGTCGTCCCGGGCGGCGGACGCCAGGCTGCGGGCGAAAATCGCCGTCATGTCCGAAGCCGCCTTGTGCGGCGCGAGGGCCGCCTGCGAGGTCATCGTCAACTCGATCGTCCTTAAGTCCCGCCGCCGACCCGGCCATTCATGACACGGATCGTCGCGGGAAGCGAGAAATGGGCCTCAGCGCCCGGTTTGGTAGGGTCTCAGCAAGTCGTGGGCCGAAATCACCCCCAGCTGAATTTCGCCCCGCCCGCCGCGGCCGACCCAGATGGGGGCCAGCGTGGTCATCGACCGGAAATAGGGCGAGAGCGCGGCGGCGCGGGCCTTCACGGTCTCGATCCGGCCGATGATCAGGGCGTCATGGCCGACGAAGGCCGTGGGCGCATAGCGGTAGCGATACTCCCGCGGGTCGTCGGAAAACACCGTCACCGGCTCCAGGTCGCCCAGGGCCTGGTCGATCTTGCCGGCCTCGTTCCATTTCAGGGCGATGATGAACGGCCCGCCTGGCCCGAGCAGGCCGCGCTGCGCCAGGGCGGAGCGCGCGCCGGTCCATTCGACGGACTCGGCGGTGGGGTCGCCCTTCTTCCAGGCCTTGGGGAAGTCCGCGCCGAGGAAGCCGGTGGCCGCCTCCCCCGTCGCCGCCGCGCCCACGAGAAGGGCGAAGGCCAGGGAGCCGATCGCCCAGATCCGCCGCCAACCGCGGTCGAAGGCGCCGCGGGCGAGGTAGGCCCCCAGGAGCGGAAACACCAGCAGCCAGCCGGGCATCGACCAATGGGGCAGGCCCTTGGGGCCGAACACCGGCGCCAGGGTGAAGATGGCGATGGTCGGCGCCGCCAGGGCCACGCACATCCAGCGGCGCGAGTCCCCGGGCCCCACCCGGAAAGCCTGCCAGGCGGCGACGACCATGGGGACGAACACCCAGGGCAGCAGCAGCGCCATCTGCCCGGCCAGGGCCCCCAGCCAGCCCAGGGGATGGAAGCCGTGCCCCGGCGCGCCTCGCCCGGCCTGGAAGGCGAAGGAGGCCCACCCGTGCTGGGCGTTCCAGATCAGCACCGGTGACAGGATCGCCAGGGTCACCAGCCCCGCGGCGTAGGGCGCGGGACTGAGCAGCTGCCGGCGATGGGCGGGGCTGGTGATCAGGAAGAGGCCGATCCCCAGGCAGAACAGCGCCGCCTGATATTTCGAAAGCGCCGCAAGGCCGATCCAGACCCCGGCCAGCAGCCAGCCCCGCCAGAGCTCGGCCCTGGTCGGCTCGGGCTTGGTCCAGAGGTCCGCCAGCACCGCGGCAGCGGCCAGCAGGGCGAAGACCAACGGCCCGTCCGGCAGCACCCAGCCTCCGGCGGCGACGGTGAAGAAGGCGGCCACGTTGAGGCTGAACACCGCCCATGCGCCGGCGGCGCCGCCGAACAGGCTCCGGGTCAGCCGATACATCAGCCAGGACGAACCGGCGAAGAGTACGATGAACGGCAGCCTCGCCGCGCGGCCGCGACCGAAGACCGGCTCGAACAGGTGCACAATCCAGTAGTGCATCGGCGGATGGTCGAAATAGGAGGCGTGCAGCGCCCCGGCGGCGGCGATGGAATAGGACTCGTCGGTCCCCAGGCCGATGAAGCGCGCCATGATCAGCCGCAGCAGGGTCGATCCGGCGATGAGCATCACCACGATCATCGACGGCGAACCGAGCTCCAGCGTCGCGGCGTGCGTGCGCCAGCCGCGGCCGGCCGGACTCGGCGCCTCCCCGTCGCGCGTGACCCTGTTCGAGGCTGGATTGGCCATGTTCCCCCGCCGGACGCCGCCCTGGCCCGTTCGTTCCGGCCTCATTAGACCAAAGCGGCTCCATTTCCATAGAATGCCGAGCCGACGAACGCGAATGGCCGCGCTGGCGCGATGGGATGGCCGGGGTGTTGCGGGGGAATGAAGGTGTCGGCTGACCGGCAGTTTCCACTGATCCCGGGGGGCTGGGGGGGCTGTTCAGGATCCAAGACCGGTGGCAGCGATCAGCCGACACCGTTCTTATTGCGGGCCCATGCGGCCCTCCCAAGTCCGGATTAGGGCCATTTGGCGGCGCGGGCGTCGCCGCGCTGGACCGCGCCGGATTCCTCGGCCATGCACCCGAGGGCCGGCGCGCCTCCCCGCGGCCGGCGTCTCAACATCCAGGAGCTGACCTCATGCGCATCGCCGCGCTCGGCCTGCTGATCGTGCTGGCGACCGGCGGCGGCGCCGCCGCCCAGACCCAGGCCTGGGTGCAGTATGTCCAGGGCGGGGCCCAGGCGCGGACCATGACCCCGGCGGCGACCTGCCCCGAGGTGGTTGTCGACGGCCATGCCCTGCCCATGCAGCTGCGGGCGGGACCGGCCCCCGGCTTCGACGACAGGCTGTGCCAGCTCGATCTGCCCGCCGGCGCCCGCACCGCGCGCCTGGAGGGTCGGCCGCTGCCGCTCCCAGTGCGACCGCCCCGGCGCATCCTGATCTTCGGCGACACCGGCTGCCGGCTGAAGGACGGGGACTACCAGGCCTGCAACGATCCCCGCGCGTGGCCCTTCGCCGCTGTTGCCCGCCTCGCCGCGGCCCAACACCCCGACCTCGTCATCCATGTGGGCGACTACTACTACCGCGAATCCCCCTGTCCCGCCGCGGACAAGGGCTGCGCGGGCACGCCCAGCGGCGATAATCGGGCGAGCTGGAAGGCCGACTTCTTCGACCCCGCCGCCCCGCTCCTCGCCGCCGCCCCCTGGGTGTTCGTGCGCGGCAACCACGAGGGCTGCGGCCGAGGCGCCGGCGGCTGGTTCCGGATGCTCGACGCCGCGCCGCGCCCCCTCTCCTGCCCGGCGCACAGCGCGGCGCTGACCGTCGACCTGGGCGGCCTGAACCTCTATGTGCTCGACAGTTCCGGCGCCCCCGACGCCCTGGCGCCGGCGCTGAACGTCGCCGACATGGCCGCCCAGCTGGACGCGCTGAAGATGGACCTTGCCCGCAAGCCCGGCTGGATCCTCACCCATCGACCGATCTGGGGCCTCACCCCGGTGGCGCGCCTGGGGCCGGTCGGGCCCATCGAGGTCCCCATCAATCGGACCCAACAGGTCGCTGTGGAGAACCGCGACCTCTCGGCGGTGCAGATGGTGGTCTCCGGTCATATCCACCACTTCGACAGCCTCTCCTTCGGCAATGTGCGCCCCGCCCAGCTCATCGTGGGCACTGGCGGCGACGTCGGCGAGTGGGCGGATACGCCCAGGGTGCGCGACACCACCGCCTCCATCGACGGCCTGGAGGCCAAGCGGCTCAGTTTCGAGCGCTACGGCTATTTCCTGCTGGATCGCGACGGCGACGATTGGGTGGGTGTGTTCCGCGACCTGGACAACCGGCTGGTCGCCAACTGCCGGCTGCACCTGCGGGCCCTGATCTGCTGGGGCGCCAGGCCGGGCACGCCGTAAGGCGCCCTAGCCCCCGCTCCCCTTCAGCGCCGGCCGGAACCGCCGCGACAGGGGCGCCTCGACGCCGCCCTTCAGCGACAGGCGGTAATCGCCTGACCGCGCCGGCTCGATCTCCTCGATGCGGCCGGTGTTGACGAGCCAGGAGCGGTGGGTGCGGGCGACGCCGTGAGGGGCCAGCCGGGCCTCGACCGCGGCCAGGGTGGCGCGCATCAGCGGGGCCCGGCCATCGGCGAGCAGGAACTCCACATAGTTGCCCGCCGAGCGCACGGCGAGGATGTCCTCAATGCGCACCCGCACCACCTTGGCGCCGTCGCGAATGTCGAAGGTCGAGGCGTCCGCCGGCTTCGCCTCCACCGGCCGCGGCAGGCCCGCGAGCAGCCGCTCCACGCCCCAGACCAGGCTGACGGCCACGGTGTAGGTCACCAGGTCCTTGGGCAGCTCGTAGAAGAACGGCCCCACGCCGCCGAAGTCATAGGTCTGGCCGACCAGGGCGAACACCGCCTTTCGCACCAGAACGAAACCGCCCACATGCGCCAGGGCGAACCCCAAGGCCGCCCCGAGGTGTAGACTGAGGGCGCGGAGCGGCCGGCCATCCCAGGGCCTGGCCGCCTGGGCCACGCGCCAGATGGCCGGAAACAGCAGGGCCGCGATCAGGCCGCTGGAGAACTCATAGGTGATAGGCCGCCAAGCCGGCTCGAACACATGGTTGGCGCGGCCGTCGTGCAGACGGGTCAGGACGTCCAGGACGTCCACCGCCGCCATGATCCCCGCCAGCGCCGCCCAGGCCCACCAGAAGGCGCGGCCGCCGAGCCGGGTCGCCTCTGGCGTTGCGCCGGCGCGGGCGGTCGCTATGGGGATCGGTACGGACATGGCAGGCGCAGCCTGGAACGGAGGGTGATGCGATCGTCACTTTCACGCAGTCTACCACGCCTTGCGCCCCGGCGAGGCTTGCCAGGGGCGCGCGGCGAGATGAAAGTCGCGACTTGGCCGCCCGACTGGAAGGACCCCCGCGATGACCGCCTCCAATAGCCATGACCGGGCCCTGCGCGAGCGCGCCGAGGTGGTGATTCCCGGCGGCATGTACGGCCACCAGGCCGTGGGCCTGCTGCCGGACGACTATCCGCAGTTCTTTTCCCGCGCCGAGGGTGCGCGGCTATGGGACGCCGATGGCCATGAGCTGATCGACTACATGTGCGCCTATGGACCGAACCTCCTGGGCTACGGCCACAAGGGGGTGAACGACGCCTACATCCGCCAGATGGGCATCGGCGATTCCATGACCGGCCCCAGCGGCCTGATCGTCGACTTGGCCGAGGCCTTCGTCGGCATGGTCACCCACGCCGACTGGGCGATGTTCTGCAAGAACGGCACCGACGCCACCACCATGGCCCTGGTGACCGCGCGCGCCCACACCCGCCGCAAGACGATCCTCAAGGCCAAGGGCGCCTATCACGGCTCGGCGCCCTGGTGCACCCCGCGCACCGCCGGCACCACCCCGGAGGAGCGGGCCCACCAGATCCACTTCGAATACAACAATATCGCCAGCCTTGAGGCCGCGGTGGCCGAGGCCGGCGACGACCTCGCCGCCATCTTCGCCGCCCCGGTGATGCACGACGCCTTCGTCGACCAGATCCTGCCCGACCCCGCCTACGCCCGCCGGGTGCGCGAGCTGTGCGACAAGACCGGCGCCCTGCTGATCGTGGACGACGTGCGCTCCGGCCTGCGGGTCGCCCGGGACTGCAGCTGGTCCATCGTCGGCGTCGAGCCGGACCTGTCGACCTGGGGCAAGTGCTTCGCCAACGGCCACCCGATCTCGGCCCTGCTGGGCAATGACAATGCCCGCAAGGCGGCGTCGGCCATCTATGTCACCGGCTCCTTCTGGTTCCAGGCCGCGCCCATGGCGGCGGCCCTGGAGACCCTGAAGATCGTCCGCGAAAGCGACTACCTGGAGCACATCCAGGGCCTGGGCGAGCGCCTGCGCGCGGGCCTCGCCGAACGCGCGTCCGCGGCCGGTTTCGGCTTCCGCCAGACCGGCCCGGTGACCATGCCTCTCTTCCTGTTCGACGATGATCCGGACATGCGCCTGGGCTTCCGCTGGTGCAGCGCCATGCTGGAGCGGGGAATCTACACCCACCCCTGGCACAACATGTTCCTCTGCGCCGCCATGACCCCCGCCGACATCGACCAGACCCTGGCCGCCGCCGAGGGGGCCTTCAAGGTGCTGAAGGCCGAGGCGCCCAGGCTGGAGCCGGTGCCGAAGCTGGCGTTCCTGACGGCGTGAGCGGTTACCTCTTCCCCTTTTTGAAAGCCGATCATGGACGACTACTCCGAATACGACGGCCTGGGCCTGGCGGCGCTGGTGGCCAAGGGCGAGGTGACCCCCGCCGAGCTGACCGAGGCCGCCATCGCCCGCATCGAGCGTCACAATCCGGCGATCAACGCCGTCGTGCACAAGGCCTATGACGACGCCCGCGCCGAGGCCGCGGGGCCGTTGCCGGACGGGCCGTTCAAGGGCGTGCCCTTCGTGGTCAAGGACCTGCTGCTGATGGTCGCCGGCTGGCCGCGCTATTCCGGCAGCCGCTACTGCGCCAACGCCAAGTTCACCGACGCCGAGGATTCCGGCCTGATGCGCCGCTACCGCTCATCCGGCGTCGTGACCCTGGGCAAGACCAACACCCCCGAATACGGCATCACCGGCACCACCGAGCCCGGCCTGTTCGGCGCCACCCGCAATCCCTGGAACCTGGACCACAGCAGCGGCGGCTCCTCCGGCGGCTCGGCGGCGGCGGTGGCGGCGGGGATCGTTCCCCTGGCCCACGGGGGCGACGGCCTGGGCTCCATCCGCATCCCGGCCGCCTGCTGCGGCCTGGTGGGCCTGAAGGTCACCCGTGACCGCAACCCCGACCTGCCGGACGGTTACGACTTCGCCCAGGGCAATGTGGTCGAGAACGTCATGACCCGCACGGTGCGCGACAGCGCCGCCATGCTGGACGTCACCGGCGTTCCCGAGCCCGCCTCCCCCTACGCCCACCCGGCCAAGGACCGGCCCTATATGGAGGAGATCCTTCAGTCGCCGGGCCGGCTGCGCATCGCCTGGTCGTCGGAGACCGCTAACGGCCGGCCGATCCAACCGGAGATCCAGGCGGCCCTCGAGGCCACCGCCGCCTTGCTGGAAAAGCTCGGCCACGAGGTGGTCCCGCAGGGCCTCGATATCGACTACCGCGCCCTCTACGCCGCCCAGGGCGCCCACGCCGGCGCCAACTTCGCCGCCGGCATGCGCCGGTTCATCGAGGTCATCGGCCGCGAGCCGGAAGCGGACGAGTTGGAGCCGCTCACCTGGGCGGCGCTGAAGGGCGGCCGGCGGGTGACCGGCGAGGAGGCCCTCTACAGCCTGCAGCAGCGGCGGATGCTGAGCCGCGGCGTGCTGGCCCTGTTCGAGAGCTTCGACGTCTATCTCACCCCCGTGCTTGGCACGACGCCGGCCCCCATCGGCTACATCGACCCCAACACCGTGGCGCCCCGGGAGATCGGCCGCCGCAACGGCGAGCTCTTCCCCTTCCCCGCCCCCTTCAACTTCACCGGCCAGCCCTCGATCTCCCTGCCCCTGCACATGAGCGCCTCAGGCCTGCCCATCGGCATGATGTTCACCGCCCGATACGCCGACGAGGCGACCCTCTTCCGGCTTGCGGCGCAACTGGAGAAGGAATGTCCGTGGAAGGATCGGCGGCCTGGGGTGTGGAACTGATCGAGTACGGCCGGCGGCCGTTGCTTGTCAGTTGACGCATAGCTTGCAGCGGAGCCTTATGCGCGCCACCGCAGGGAAGGATCATTGCCTCGTGAAACTTCGCATCGCCGCCGCCTTGAGCATCGCCGCCCTCATGGCGGCCCCCGCCATCGTCCAGGCCTCGCCACAGATCGACGCCGCCATCGCCGACGCCGGCCGTCCGGAAAAGGACACCAAACTCGACGCCTCCCGCCATCCCGGCGACATGCTGGCCTTCGCCAAGGTCAAGACCGGCGAAACGGTGATCGATATCTGGCCGGGCGGCGGCTACTGGACGCGGCTGTTCTCCAAGGTGGTCGGGCCGAACGGCAAGGTCTACGCCTATGTCCCCGCCGAGATCACCGGTTTCAAGTCCGATCCCCTGGGCCTAGCCAAGGCCGTGGCGGCAGAGCCGGGCCGTGGCAATGTCGAGGCGGTGTCCGACCCACTGGCGTCGCCGCCGCCGCCGGAACTCCTCGACAAGGTGGACGTGGCGTGGACGTTCGAAAACTACCACGACACCCACGATAGCTTCATGAAGGGCGCCGATGTCGGGGCCTTCAACACCGCCATCTACAAACTGCTCAAGCCCGGCGGCCTCTATGTGATTGTCGACCACGCCGCCGTCGCCGGGACCGGGCTGCAGCACACCGAAGACCTGCACCGGATCGACCCGGCGGCGCTGCGGGCCGAGGTCGAGAAGGCCGGATTTGTCTTCGACGGCGAATCCAAGGTGTTGGCCAATCCGGACGATCCGAAGACCGCCCTGGTGTTCGACCCCTCGATCCGCGGCAAGACCGACCGCTTCGCCTACCGGTTCCGCAAGCCGAAGGCCTGATGTCCACCACCTACTACGACGAGAACGCCGAGGCCTTCTTCGCCGACACCGCGGCGGCGCGAACCGATGACCTCTACGCGCGGTTCCTGCCCCTCCTGCCGCCGGGCGGGCGAATCCTGGATGCCGGCTGCGGGTGCGGCCGGGACGCCCTCGCCTTTCGCCTGGCGGGATTTGACGTCACCGCCTTCGACGCCTCGACGGAAATGGTGCGGTTGGCCACTCGGCACGCGGGCGTCCCGGTGCTCCAGATGCGCTTCGACGCGGTCGACTGGCTCGGCCGCTTCGACGGCGTCTGGGCCTGCGCCAGCCTGCTACATGTACCTCGCGCCGACTTGCCGGCCATGGTCGCCAAGCTGGTTGGCGCCCTTCGCGAGGGCGGAGTCATGTTCGCCTCGTTCAAGTATGGAACCGAGGAGCGCGACCACAATGGCCGCCGGTTCACCGACCTCGACGAGGCCGGGCTGGAAGCCTTGTTCGGCGGGGCGGGGCTGACGATCCTGGATATCGTCGCTGGCGAGGATCGCCGGCCGGGTCGCGAGGGGGAACGCTGGGTGAGCGGGGTGGGCCGAAAGGGGGGCTGATGCAAGCCTTTCTTCGCTTGGCTACCGCTCCGTTTCCTTGAGCAATTCCGCCAGATAATCCTTCCACACCGCCGCCATGGTGTGGGTGCCGTGGCCGCGCGTCTCGGGTCCGATGGGGATCAGCACGAACCGGCCGTTCTTGATCCGCTTCACCTGCTGCTCGGCGATGCCCAGCTCCGGCGGGTTGATGAAGTCGTCGGCGGAGTTGATCCACATCACCGGGGCCTTGATGGCCTCCAGGTGCTGGCCGGCGTCATAATCGCGGGAGGAGTCGGTGTAGTAGAGGACGTCGTTGGCGTCCTCGGTCTTGACGAAATCCCCGAGCCGCTTGTCGAGATAGGCCTCCGCGGCCTCGCGGCTGGGCAGGGTCTTCTGCATCACCAGGGGCGCGCTGCCGGCGATCAGCAGCAGGTCCTCGGCGGTGCGCAGGGCCTGGCGGGGCTCTTCGACGTAGTCGCCGCCCTTCCAGGCCGGATCGCTGGTGATCGCGTCCACCACCATGGCCCGCCAAAGCCGGTTGCGGCCGGCGATGGGGACCGGCAGGCAGGCCAGGGGCATCAGGGCGTCCATGGCGTCCGGATAGCGCTCGCCCCACAGGAAGGCGTGCATGCAGCCCATGGAAGTGCCCATCACCAGCCGCAGGTGATCCACGTGCAGACCGTCCGTGACCAGACGATGCTCGGCCTCGACCATGTCGTCGTAGTCATAGCGGGGAAAATGCGCGCGCAGGCCGTCGCTGGGCTTGGAGGATTTCCCGTGGCCGATGTCGTCCGGCAGGATGATGAAATAGCGCCGCGCCTCCAGGAGCCCGCCGGGGGAAAACAGCACCCCGGAGAATTCCGGCCGGATCAGCACCCGACCCCAGCCGCCGGTGCCGTGCATGATCAGCACCGCATTGGTCACCTGGCCGTGGGCGTCACGGATCGGCGCGCCGACGGTGGTGTAGTGCATCCGCAGGGCCGGCAGGGTCTCGCCGGTGTGGAAGCGGAAGTTGGGGATGACGAAGTCGCCGTCGGTGGCTTCGGGGCCGGAGGCGGCGGGGGCGGCTGGCTGGGCGAGGGCGGCGTCTGCGGTGAAGGCCAAGGCCAGGGTCAGCAACAGCGTGGTCAGTGGTCGGATCATCAGACTCCTCCATCGAAAGGCCTTCTCCCCTTGCGGGAGAAGGGTGCATTAGACCGTCACCGGCCCGTAGCCCGCGCCGGCTGTTCGATCGTCGCCCCGAACTTGCTCACCATGCCGCCGACAATCTTCGCCACCGGCTCCACGGAATGGATGCGCCCACACACCTGATGCGGTTGTCGAAGGTCATTTGGTCTGGCCTCCGTCGACGGGAATGACCGCGCCGGTCAGGAAGCTGGCGGCGGGGCTGAGCAGGAAGGCGGCGGGAACGCCGATCTCGTCCGGCCGTCCGTAGCGGCGCAGGGGCACCTCGCGGTTGATCCAGCGCGCCCAGGACTCGGCCTTGGGCCCCTGCGAACGCTCCTCCCACTCACCGCCGGGAAAGATGATGTTGCCAGGGGCGATGGTGTTCACCCGCACCCCGTGGCGGCCGACGATCTTGGCCAACTCCTTGGCCATGTGGTTCATCGCCGCCTTGGCGGTGCCGTAGGTGAGCGGGGTTCCGAGCGCGCCCAGGCCGGCGATGGAGCTGATGAACAGCATCGAGCCCTCGCCCCGCGACGTCATCCGCTTGAGCGCCGAGCGGGCCAACCGGTAGGCGGAATCCAGGTTCTGGGAAAACGCCCCGTCCCAGTTGTCGTCAGTGATGTCGAAGCCCATCGGGGTCTCGTAGAGGCCGACATTGGCCACCGCCCCGTAGATCGGCCCGAACTCGGCCTCGCAAGCGGCGAGCGCGTTCTCGATGACGGCCGCGTCCCGCATGTCGCCGACCACGCTCCACACCTTGTCGGCGCCATAGGTCGCCGCCAGGCGCTCGTGCTGGGCGGCGAGGTGGTCGGCGCCCCTGGCGGCCATGGCCACTTTCGCGCCCTCGGCCAGGCAGGCCTCGACGATGCCCAGGCCGATCCCCCGGCTGGCGCCGGCGACGAAGATGACGCGGTCCTTCAGTTGCAGATCCATGTGGCGGCCCTCCCTGGCGATGTTGACGCCCATTGGAGCGCGCCTCTCCGTTTGGCGCCAGCGCCTTTTTTGCGCCGGCCGCGGCGGGCGGCCTCGCCGGGCCTGGAGGGCGTCAGTTCGGTCTGGCCGCCGGCGCCTGGGGCTTGCCCGCGTTGGGCGTCAGCATGAAATTGTTGATGTAACGGCCGGAGTCCGTCGTCTGGTCCGGCCCGAGCCCGGCTTCGGCGCGCCAGTCATTGCCGTCCAGGAACCAAGCGCTATAGCCGATATCGGCGAAACGACCGATGATGTCTCTGCGGCATCCGGGTTGATGGCGATCCTCCAGCTCGATCAGCACCGTCGGCCGGTCGCGGACGATTGTCCCCCAGCCGCCGGCGAGGGCCTGGTCTTCATAACCCTCGACGTCGATCTTCATGAAGGCGACCGGCCCCAGACCCAGGCTGTCGATGGTGATGATCTCCACCGGAAACCGCCAGCCTTCCCCCTCCCCGCCGGTCAGTCGGCCGGCCGGATCGTCCTGCCAGCCCTTGCGGTGGCGGGGGACAAAGAGCTCCGCCTGCCCCGCCTCGGCGCCGACGGCCGCTTCATGGACCGTGACCCCGCGCAGCCGCGCGCCGCGCAGACGTTCGGCGAGCATGGGATTGGGTTCAAAGGCATGGACCTCGGCCCCGCACAGCATCAAGGTATAGGTATAGACGCCGTGATTGGCGCCCACATCCAGCGCGATCTGGCCCGGCGCCACGAACCTGTAGAGCTGATGGTGTTCCGGATCGCCACGGGCGCGGACCCTTCGGGCGTCGAGCCAGATCAACAGCCGGGATAGGAGATTCGGGAAGCGCATCGTCTGGTCCCTGGCCGGTGGTCCTTCGCCGAACGACGGAGCCTCGTCGCAGCGTCCAGCACTGCGGCCGGGCGCGCCTGAACACCGCTGGCTTAGGTCATTTTCGAGCTACGGCGAAGCTGATTTTTGGGCGCTGACGGTTCCCTCGGCGGGCCCTAACCAGACCAGCTGGCGGTCCCGGCCGATCCGCCGCTCCTGCAGGGTCGCCAGGGGAACGCCGGCGGCGGCCAGCCCATTGCGGGCGTCGATGTGGTCGGATCTCTCGCCGGTGGTCAGGCCCAGGGCCAGGGCCTTGACGGTGCAGTTCGGATTCGGCGGCGGCGGCTGATGGCGCGCCGCCAGGTCGGCGGCGTTGACCAGGGTTACGTCATGCCCGTGCGCGGCGCCGGCCAGCATCCGCCGTGTCATGAACTCGGCGAAGTCCTGGCCCTGGTCGCTGGGCCGGTAGTAGGCGACGATGGGGGCGCCGGCGCAGTGTCCCCCCTTGGCGATCAACTGCCGAACCTCGGGCGTGTGCTCGAAATTCTTGAAATACTCGCTGACCAGCAGCAGGGGCGAAAGCGCCGCCACGAGGGGAACCCAGGCGATCAGCCGCGCGGCCCGCGGCTGGCCCGCGCCCACGCTGGCCATGGCCCGAACCAGCAGATAGCTGGTCGCCGGCATCACCACGATGAAGGCTCGCTCCTTGATCAGCGGCACCCAGAAGAGGTGGACGCCGAAGGCGATCAGCACGGTGGAGACGATGGCCAGGGCCAGCACCCCGTCGAAAGGGTCACGGCGACGGATCAACGGCGCGGCGCAGAGCAGCGCGGCGAGGGTGGCCACGAGGTTGGACGCCAGGGTCTTGAACCAACCCCGGAAGAACTGGGTGGAGGCGTATTCCAGGGCGCCGCCGATCGGCAGAAATTGGGTCGCGGCGCCTGGATTGTGCTGCGGATGCACGAAGGCGATCCAGACGACCACCGGCGCGATGGCGACGGCGCTGGCCGCTCCCCAGGCGAGAAATCCGCCGATGCGGCCGGCGCGCAGCAGGGCCAGGCCTGTCCAGGCGCCGAGAACCGCGACCCACAGCGCGCCGAAGAAGTGGCTCAACGCCAGGGGCGCGCCGATCAGAACCATCAGTCCGGCGGAAGAATAGACGGTCTCGGGTCGTTGCAGCGCATTGCGCACCACCACCACCGACAGGGTCGAGAGCACGAACATCAGGAAGTACATCCGCACTTCCACGCCGTAGTAGATCAGCCAGTAGGAGGTGGCGCTGAGCAGCAGGAACATACCCGTCTCCCGCGGCCGCGTGCGTCCCAGCCGCCAGGTCGCCCAGGCCCCCGCGGCCAGCAACGGCAGGGTCAGCACCCGGGCCCAGCCGTCCGAGCCGTTCACCTGCCGCCAGAGGTGCAGCAGCATGAAGTAGAACGGCGGATGCACGTCCTTGGTGATCCGCTGGGTCAGGTCGAAACCGGCGGTGTGGGCGACGTCGGAGAAATAGAGCGCCCAGTATTCGTCCCGCCAAAGCGGGCGGGTCGCCATGCTGGCCAGCATGAAGGCGATGCCGACCCCGGCGGCGATCCAGGCCTGGGTGGTCCAGGACAGGCCGAAGGGGCGCGGGCGCGGCGCGGCGGCGGCTGGCGTGGTCAAGATCGTCGTTCCCCCCGCGTCGATCACGTGGCGCGTGCTGATCTGCCCCGAAGCCGGCGGACGCCGCAAGAGGCGCAGCCTGATTCGCCGCATGTAACCAAGTCCGCGACGCGGCGAACTAGCAGCATGTCCGGTCTGACGGACGGTCCCGATCCATCAAGGAAACACACCCATGAGAAACGCCCTGCGCATCGCCGCCGCCTTCGCCTTCCCCGCCGCCCTGTGTCTGGCCGGCGTCGCCGCCGCCGACCCGATGGCCGCCGACCATCCGATGGGCGCCGCGGCGATGAGCGCAACGCCGATGGCCGCCAGCCCGATGGCGATGAACGCCATGGCCGCCGACGCCAAGGCCAAGCCGAAGATGAAGCCCCACCCCAAGAAGAAGACGCCGCCCGCCGGCGCGATGGGCTCGGATGCGATGTCGTCCGCGAGCGCGATGGGCCACTAGCCGTCCGCTCGTGGCGCCGCGGCCGGCCTGACCCCGGCCGCGGCGATCACGGCCCCTGCAGGCCCGCGATCCGGCGCGCCAGCAGCCGCCGGTCGGCTCCGCCCGGCGCCAGGGCCATCGCCTCGCGATAGGCCGTGATCGCCTCCGCCTTGCGCCCCAACCGCCGCAGAAAATCCGCCCTGGCGGCCGGCAGCAGGTGATAGCCCGCCAGGGACCCGCGGGCGGCAAGGGCGTCCAAGAGGCCCAGCGCCCGCGCCGGCCCGTCGACCATCGACACCGCCACGGCGTGATTGAGCTCCACCACCGGCGTCGGATGCAGGCGCATGAGCACGGCATAGAGGCCGGCGATCTGCGGCCAGTCCGTCTCGTCCGGCGTCTCGGCGCGGGCATGCAGGGCGGCGATGGCGGCCTGGACGGCATAGGTGGACGGAATCCCCGCCGGCGCGCGCAGCGCGGTCTCGACCCGCTCAAGACCCTCGGCGATCCAGGCGCGGTTCCAAAGCCCGCGATCCTGATTCTCCAGCAACACCAGCTCCCCCGCCGCGTCGTATCGGGCCGGCGCCCGCGCCCCGTGCAACAGCATCAGCGCCAGGAGACCATTGATCGCGGGGCGGCCGGGAAGGCGCTCGTCCAGCAACCGCGCCAGGCCGACGGCCTCCTCGGCCAGGCTCCCGGGCGGGCCGCGGGTCTCCTCCGCGCCGGCGTAGGTGTCGGTGAACACCAGGTAGAGCACCGCCAGCACCCCATCGAGGCGCTCGGCCAGCCTGTCGTCGGGCGGCACGCGATAGGGAATGCCGGCGCCCCGGATCTTGGCCTTGGCCCGCACCAGGCGCTGGGCGAGGGTCTCCTCGCTGACCAGAAAGGCGCGAGCGATGGCGGGGGTCGGCAGGCCGCAGACGGTGCGCAGGGTCAGGGCGACCCGCGCCTCCATGCCCAGGGCCGGGTGGCAGCAGGTGAAGATCAGCCGCAGCAGGTCGTCGCCGGCGTCCGCTTCGTCGGCCGGCGCGGACGCGGCTTGCGCGATATCGGCCTGCGCCAACAACAGCGCGTCGCGCGACCTCAAACGGGCCCGGCGGCGCAGCTCATCGACGCCGCGATTGCGCGCCACGCTGACCAGCCAGGCCCGAGGATTGGCGGGAACCCCCGCCGTGGGCCAGCGGGCCAGAGCGGCCTCGAAGGCGGCCTGCAGGCCGTCCTCGGCGAGATCGAAGTCGCCCAGGAGCCGGATCAGGGTGGCCCTCGCGGCCCCCTGCTCCCGCCGAAAGACGGCTTCGACCTCCTCCTGGATCATCGAGTCCGGACCCGCCTCAGCCGAACACCATGATCGGCCGCACCTCGATCGAGCCGTTGCGCGCCGCGGGGATCCGGGCGGCGATAGCGATCGCCTCGTCCAGGTCCTTGGCCTCAATGGCATAGTAGCCGCCCAGCTGTTCGCGGGTCTCGGCGAAGGGGCCGTCGGTGGCGATGGTCTTGCCGTCCTTGACCCGCACCGTGGTGGCGGTCGCCACCGACTGCAGGGCGTCGCCGGCCTTGAAGTGGCCGCTCTGGACGATGCCCTGGGTGAAGGCGCCGTATTCGGCCATCAGGGCCGGGTCGCCGTAGTCGGAGTCGGCTTCGTTTTCGTAGATCAGCAGCAGGTATTGCATGGACGTTGGTCTCCAAGAGGGTTCGGCGTGATCCGCCGACGACTAGACGACCGGGGCCGGTCGAAATCGACAGCTCAGCCACATCACCGACGAATATATCGCCGATTTTCATTCGCCGTTGGCGAGCGCGGCGACCCCGGTTAGGAACAGCGCCTGTGATCAGGCCTGGGAGCGGGGCCATGGCGACCAAGACCCACACCTATCGAGCCGCCGTGGTCTGGACCGGCGACCGGGGCGTCGGCACGCGCGGCTATCGCGACTACGCCCGCGACCACGAGATCCGGGCGGACGGCAAGCCGCCCATCCCTGGCTCCGCCGACCCGGCGTTTAGGGGCGACAGTGCCCGCTGGAACCCGGAGGAGTTGCTGGTCGCCTCCATCTCCACCTGCCACCAGCTGTGGTATCTTCACCTCTGTTCGGACGCTGGCGTCGTGGTCACCGCCTACGCCGACCAGGCCAGCGGCGAGATGCTCGAGACGGAAGACGGCGGCGGCCGGTTCGTCGCCGTCACCCTGCGGCCGCACGCGCGGCTTGCGGCGGGGGCGGATGTCGCCGTGGCCGAGGCCCTGCATGCGCGGGCGCACAATCTCTGCTTCATCGCCAATTCGGTGAACTTCCCCGTGGCGGTCGAGGCCAGTTTCGAGACGGAGGGCTGAGCCCCATGTACGTCCCCGAGGCCTTCGCCGAACGCCGGCCCGCGGTCCTGCACGCGGCGATCCGCCGGATCGGCTTCGCCAGCCTGGTCAGCCACGGCGCGGACGGCCTGCAGGCCAGCCATATCCCGACGCTGCTGAATGAGGCCGCCGGCGCGCTCGGCGTGCTGGAGGGCCATTTCGCGAGGGCCAACCCGCACTGGCGCAGCCTGTCGGACGGCGACGAGGTCCTGGCCCTCTACACCGCCGCCAACGCCTACATCAGCCCAAGCTGGTATCCGGCCAAGGCCGAGACCCACAAGGTGGTGCCCACCTGGAACTACCTCGCCGTCCAGGCCCGCGGCCGCATCGAGATCTTCGACGAGGCCGCGGCGCTCACCGATCTGGTGACCCGGCTCACTGCCGCCCATGAAGCCGGCCGCGCCGAGCCCTGGGCGGTGACCGACGCCCCGGCGGACTTCATCCAGTCCATGGTGCGCGGGATCGTCGGCTTTCGCCTGACCCTCACCCGCCTCGACGGCGCCTGGAAGATGAGCCAGAATCGCCCCGCCGCGGACCAGGCCGGCGTCGTCGCCGGCCTCGCCGCCGACCACGACCCCCGCTCGGACGCGGTCGCCGCGGTGATGAACGCCCTGCCCCCCGAGGAGGCCTGACATGCTTCAGATGCGCCCCGGCTGCGAATGCTGCGACAGGGACCTGCCGGCCGACGCCCGCGGCGCCTTTGTCTGCTCGTTCGAATGCACCTTCTGCGCGGACTGCGCGGCCACCGTCTTGAAGGGCGCCTGCCCCAACTGCGGCGGCGGCCTGACGGCCCGCCCCTTGCGGACGGGCGTCATGCTGGCCAAGTACCCGGCTGCGACATCTCGCACGGTGAAGGTCGCCGGCTGCCCGGCGGTCTAGCCAGGCCGCGTCCCATCGCCGATAAGTAGGCCGCGCGGTTCGCCCCGCGAAACTGTTCTGGACCTTCGATGCGCTTTCTCGATCTCGACGCCCTGCGCAAGACGCCGCTCAAGCGGGACCCCTACGACTATCTGGTGGTGCGCGACTTCGTGCGCCCCGAGGCGGCGGCCGCCATCGGCGCCGACTACCCGGCCATCGACAAGCCCGGCTCCTTCACCCTCGACGACGTCAAGGTGCAGGGCGCCCTGAAGGGCCTGATCGAGGCCCTGGACGGGGCGGCCTTCCGCAAGGCGGTGGAGGAGAAGTTCGACCTCGACCTGACCGCCTGCCCGACCATGTTCACCGTCCGCGGCATATGCGGCGAGAACGACGGCCAGATCCACACCGATTCCAAGACCAAGGTGATCACCGTCCTTCTGTACCTCAACGAGGCCTGGGCGCCGGACGGCGGCCGACTGCGACTGTTGCGCAACGGCGAGGACCTGGAGGCGGTGGCCGAGGAACTGCCCCCTGATTTCGGCACGCTCTTGATCTTCCGCCGCTCGGAAAACTCCTGGCACGGCCACAAGCCCTTCGCCGGCCCCCGCCGGGTGGTGCAGATGAACTGGGTGACATCGGGCCGCGTCGCCGCCTGGCAGCAGTTCCGCCACCGGGTCTCGGCGGCGGTGAAACGGATGACCCCGGCGAAGGTGGGGTAGGGCCGCCGCCTAGAAGAGCCGCGGAACCAGCATCGGAACCCGCCGCGCATAGGCGTCATAGCCGTCGGCCCCCAGCTGTTCGCGCAGGAACCGCTCCTCGATCCTAGCGATCTGGCTGAAGCCGAGGGCGATGAGGGCGGCGC
Organism: Caulobacteraceae bacterium; assembly: GCA_003165275.1. GTDB lineage: Bacteria > Pseudomonadota > Alphaproteobacteria > Caulobacterales > Caulobacteraceae > Poindextera. The sequence goes on along the minus strand of PLSW01000042.1, from coordinate 26,309 downwards.
CGCAGAAGGCGGCCGGGCTGGCGTGCAGGCCGGCGGTCATGAAGGCCGAGAACATCAGTCCCGCATAGATCGGATGCCGCACCAGGCCGTAGGGCCCGGTGTCGACGATGCGGTGGCCCTCCTTGATCGTGGTGAGGCCCGACCACAGCCGCCCCAGATGCAGCCGCGCCCACCAGCAGAAGGCGAATCCCGCAACGGTGAGGCCGACCAGGGTCCAGGCGACATCGCCCGGCTCAAGCCAGAGCCGGCCGGTGAACCAGCCGAGGCCGGCGACACCGAAGACCGGCTGCCCGTCCCCCGCCGGCCAGAACAGCCCGACGACGCCAAAGCCGCTGAGCATGCGGTACAGGCTACCCGCGTCCGCGCCCATCTGGGCGGTGGTCCGGCCCGAGAAGACGACGGCGGCGAGCCACGTCGAATACCAGACGGCCCAAAGGATGTTGCAGACGACTTCCGGCGCGGCCCAGTCGATCGTCATTGTCGGTCCACCGCCCCTTTTGCAGCTTACGGCGAGCTTACTCTCTTCTCAGCACCCAGTCCGTCAGCACGTGGCCCCACCAGTTGGGCTTGAAGCCGGCGGCGATGGCGTCGGGGTCGAAGGCGGGGCTTTCAACCCACTGCAGGAAGCTCAGGCCCGCCGGCTCGGCCTCTTCCAGGTAGGTTTCGAACAGCCGGTCCAGCACCCCGGTCTTGCTCGACTTCATGTGCAGGTATTTGAACGACATCTGCGCCATCGCCTGGCGGATCGGCTGGCCGAGCTGAAAGTGGGCGTAGAGCACGCTCATCAAACTGGCCCGATCCGCCCCGGACTTGCAGTGCATCAGGACCGGATATTCGATGGTCTCGAACAGCGCCTTGGCGGCGAGGATCTGGTCGCGGGACAGCACGGCGCGGGAACGGACGGTGAAGTCCTCCAAGGCCAGGCCCAGCCGGGCGCAGGCGTCCTTTTCCAGGGCGTAGAAGCTGGCGTCGAAGCCGCCGCGCAGGTTGATGACCGTCCGGATCCCGTGCCGGTCCCGCCAGCGGCGCAGCTGGAACGGCCAGAGCTGGTTGGTGCGGACCAGCCTGTCGCCCAGCCAGTGGGCGTTCTGGAATCCCAGCCGCAGGAAGGCGTGGTCGTTCAGATTATAGTCGACATAGGTGCGAAACCGGCCCCAGGCCGTAGTCAGGTCGAAATCAGCCAAGGGGGCTTTCCGCGGCGGGATCGGCGAGCCGTGCATTCAGGAACTCCAATTGGCGCGCCGCCAGAAACGAACTGGTCTATAACCGCCGCGATTTCGTCCCTCAAGCGCCGAGGCTGGCCGATTGCCCCCCCGTCCGATCCCAGACCCCAAGACGGTGATGGTCTATTCCATGGGCGAGGTGATCGGCGACGGGGTGATCAAGCTGCCGTTCGTGGCCGCCGTGCGCGAGGCCTACCCGAACGCCACCATCACCTGGTGCGCCGGCAAGGGCTCGACGGTTTACGCCACGACGCTGAAGCCGGCGGTGGCCGGACTGATCGACGAGGTGCTCACCACGCGGCCCACGGGGGCGAAGCTCAGCGACCATCTGACGCTGAAGCCCTTCGGCGGGCGCAAGTTCGACCTGGTGATCGACACCCAGGGCAACGTCGCCCGCGGTCTCTTCGCCCGCCGGGCGGCGCGGGATTTCATCTCCCCCGTCGGCGACTTCATGCTGTCCCGCGCCAAGCCGGCCAAGGGCGAGACCTGGCCAGCGGCGGTGCCCGAGCGGATGGCCCGGCTGCTGGAGCTGGCCTCCGGCAAGCCGGTGACCCTGCGGCCGGCGACGATCAACGACCCGCGCATCCTCGCCGCCGCCGAGGCCCTTTTGCCGGCGGGCCCCGCCTACGTCGGCTTCGCCCCCGGCGCCGGCGGCCCGGAGCGGCGCTGGCCACTTGAGCGCTATATCGACCTTGCTGGCCGCGCCGAGGCCGCCGGCTACACGCCGGTGTTCATCCTCGGCCCCATGGAGCTGGACGCCGCCGCGGCGATCCGCGCCGCCCTGCCGAACGCCCTCTTACCCACCGTCGACCGCACCGACGCCTTCATCGATGTCGAGGGCCCGCTGTTGACCATCGCTCTCGCCGCCCGCCTCGCCGCCGCCGTCGCCAACGACGCCGGTCCGGCGCACATGCTGGCCGCCGGCGGCGCGCCCATGGTGCACCTGCCAATGACCCGGCCCAAGGCGGCCAAGTTCCGCCCCGCCACCCGGCGCCTGCGCCAGGTGATCGCCGATGACGAGGGCCCCGGCGGCATGACCGCCATCAGTGTCGACCGGGTGTGGGGCGAGCTTTCCGCCCTGCTCGCCGAGGACGGCCGGTCCTAGGGCATGACGACCAAAGCCCTGCCCGCCCCCCCGCCCCGCGCGCTCCTGTGGTTCGTCTTGGCGATCACTGTCGCCCGGCTGTTGGCCGCCGCCCTGATCCCGCTCACCGAGGACGAGGCCTACTACCGGCTCTGGGCCCAGAGCCCGCAGTTCGGCTATTTCGACCATCCGCCGATGATCGCCTGGTGGATTCACGCCGGCGTCGCCCTGGTCGGCGACAACGCCCTTGGCGTGCGGCTGATCCCGGCCCTGTCGGCCGCCGTGACCACCTTTGTCGTCTTCGACCTCGCCCGGACCCTGGGCGCCGCCGAGCGGGCCGCGCTTCGGGCGGCGGTCTGGTTCAACGCCACCCTGATCATCGGCTGGGGCGGCATCCTGGCGGTGCCGGACGCCGCCGACGCGCCCTTCTGGGCCCTGACCCTCTGGTGCCTATCCCGGATCGGAGGGGACGGCGGGTGGCGCTGGTGGCTGGCGGCCGGAGCGGCGGCGGGACTGGCGACCATCTCCAAGTACTCGGCCCTGTTCCTGGCCCCGGGGGTGCTGCTCTGGCTGGCGATCATCCCGGGCGGCCTGCGCTGGCTGCGCACCCCCTGGCCCTGGCTGGCGGGGCTGATTGCGGCGGCGATCTTCTCCACCAACGTCGCCTGGAACGCGGGCCACGGCTGGGTGTCCTTCACCAAGCAGTTCGGCCGCGCCGCCCCCGGACGCCTGGCGCCGCAGTATGTGGTCGAGCTGATCATCGGCCAGGCCCTGCTGCTCAACCCGATCATCGCCGGTTTCGCGGGCCGGGCGTTCGCCACCCGGTGGCGGGACCGCGCGCCGGGCGACGCGGACCTGCGCCTGCCCATCGCCACCAGCCTGCCCTTTATCGCCTACCTGCTGCTCCACAGCCTGCACGACCGGGTCCAGGCCCACTGGCCGGTTCCCCTCTACCCCGCCCTGGCCCTCTGCGCCGCGGTGGCGGCGGACCGGCTGAAGCCCGGCGGCTGGGCCGAGCGCCTGCGCGCCATCGCCGCCCCCCTGGGCCTGGGCCTCTCCGCCATCGCCCTGGTCTACTGCGCCCTTCCGGCGGCGCCCTGGAAGGTGAAGGGCGACCCCGCCGGCGAGCTGCGCGGCTGGCCGGCCTTCGACGCCGCGGTTGAACAGGCCCGCGCCGCGCACGGCGCCGCCTGGGTCGGGACGATCAGCTACGGAACCGCCGCCCAGATCGCCGCCAATCCGGCGGTGAAGGCCCCGGTCGCCGAGCTGATCGAACGGGCTCGGTATCCGGCGGGGGACCGCTCCTGGACGGCGGACTTAACGAAGCCCGGCCTGGTGATCGATCTCAACCGGCGCCTGAAACCCTCAACCCTGGCCGCCTGCTTCGGATCGGCGACCCCCATCGGCGAGCTCGTCCGAGGCGACCTCGCGGCCGGCGGAGCCCGCTACGCCCTGGTGCTGGTGTCCGCGCCCAGGGGCCCGGTGCTCAAGACCGGGTGCGACGGGGAGACGCGGAAGTAGAACCGGCTGGATTGGCGCCCGATGCGCCTCCCCGATTTATCGCGGAAGAGCGGGCGAAACGTGGTCTGGTCGTTTCAAGCCAGCTCCACCTCGACCCATCGCGCGCCGCCAGTGACCGTCTCGCTGGCCTCGGCGCCCTCGAACCGCAGCGGACGGGCCTCGCCTGGCGGCAGAACCAGGACGATCCGCCGGTCGCCGCCGGCCTCGCCCTCCATCGATAGCCGCGCCTTCAGCCCGGCGTCATCCCCCTCGATCACGCACCGCCAGGTCGCGAACGCGCCGTTCCGCCAGGCCTCGCTCTCGCCGTCGTCCTCGTGAAATTCGGCCTCAACCGCGCCGACGCCAGCCGGCGGGAAGACCATCAGCCCGCGCCGCTCGCCCCGCGCCCCGAAATGCTGCTCGGCCAGGTTCACCGGGAGGGCCGCGCCGTCGCGCACGAACACCACCGGCCGGTCCCAGGGGGCCGGGCGGACCACGCTCGCGCCCCCGGCGAAGGCCTCGCCGGTCCAGAAGTCCCGCCAGATCGTCCCGGCGGGCAGGTAGACCGCGCGGCTGGTCGCCCCCGGCTCGACCACCGGCGCGACCAGCAGGTCGCGGCCCAGCATCATCTCGTCGTTTTCCGCCCAGCAGGCCGGATCGTCCGGGAAGACGGCGAAGGTCGGGCGGATCACCGGCTCATACGCCGTCGCATAGCGCCACATCAGATCGTAGAGGCAGGGGATCAGCCGGTAGCGCAGCTTGATCAGATCCCGCACGGCCGGGGTGGCCTCGGCGTGCATCCACGGCTCGTTGACCGTGCCGTCGTCGTTCCAGGAATGGATGCTGAAGCGCGGCATGAAGACGCCGAAGGCCACCCAGCGGGCCAGCACCTCCGCGTCCGGCGCCGGGCCGGAGAAGCCGCCGATGTCGTGGCCGGTGTTGCTGATCCCCGAGAGGGCCAGGCCCAGGCCCATTTTCAGATTGTATTTCAGCGTCTTCCAGCTGGTGAAATTGTCGCCGGACCAGGTCTGCACATAGCGGTGCATGCCCACCGCGCCGGACCGGGACACCAGGAACGGCCGCCGGTCGGGCGCGTGCCGCACCTGCGCGTCGCGGGAGGCGCGGATCATCGCCAAGGTCTGCAACGGCTTGGTCTCGCGCGCCGGGGCGGGACGGCCGAAGCCGTGCGCGACGGCGTTCGGGCTCCAGATCTCGAACTCGTTGTTGTCGTTCCAGGTGGCGGCGATCCCGTAGTCCAACAGTGCGCTCGTCACCCTTTCGGACCACCACCGGGCCGCCGCCGGGTTGGTGAAGTCGATGTAGGCGCCGACCTCGTCCCAGAACTGGATGAAGGCCGGGCCCCCGTCCGCATCGGCGATCAGGAAGCCCTGGTCGCGCGCCGCCTCGAACAGGGGGTGATCGCGCAGCAGGCAGGGCTTGATGTTGGCCACCAGCCGCACCCCGGCGTCGGCATAGGCCTGCACGAACGCCCGCGGGTCGGGGAACCGGTCGCGGTTCCAGTGGAAGACATAGCGCTTGTCGCCGATGGCCGTGTAGCCGCTGGACAGGTGGAAGCTGTCGCAGAGGATGTCGTGCGCTTCGCATCCGGCCAGGAACTCCCCCATCCGCGCCTGGGCGTCGGGGGCGTCGGTGTAGCGCATGGTCGAGCCTGAATAGCCCAGGCCCCATTTGGGCATATGCGCCGGCCGGCCCGCAAGCCAGGTGAACCGGCGGGCGACCTGGTCCACCGCCGGGCCGGCGACGAAATAGTAGTCGAGGTCGCCGTGGTCCGCGGCCATGTGGCGATAGAGGCCGTGGTAGTTGTCCATCTGGCGGCCGAAGTCGAAGTCGCAGTCCGACAGGGTGTCGTAGAAGAGGCCGAAGGCCGCGCCGGTTTCCGGCCGGGCGGTGATGTAGAAGGGAATGTGCTTGTAGAGCGGGTCCGTGCTCGCCGCGTCGTAGCCCATGCAGTCGATGTTGCTGAGCCGAAAGCGGGCGCCGGCGCGGTCCATCGGCCCGGTGCGCTCCCCCAGGCCGTAGTAGCGCTCGCGGGGGCCCCGGCGCAGGTAGTGATAGGCGCGCTCGTCCCAGTAACCGAAGTTGTAGGCCTGGGTCGGCCGGTCCTCCGCCGCGGACGCCCAGGCGCCGCCGGCCCGCTGCTCCCAGGAACAGAAGAAGCCGGCGAAGCGGACGGTCAGGCGGATCTGCGCAGTCTCGAGGATCAGGGTCTGATCGTCCTGGCGCAGGTCGAAATGGGGCAGGGAAAACCCGGAGAGATCGAACCGGTCTCGACCTGCAGCCGCCACGTCCTCCGCCCCCGGCGCGATCGCCCAGGTCCTCGGCTGGCGCATCGCGCCGTCCGGCAGGACCAGGACGCGGACGATGTCATCCTCAAGGACGAAGATATGGACCTCGGCCCCGCCATCGGCGGCGAGGGTCAGCCGACCGGGGTCGGAGGCTGCGAGGCGAAAGACGGGCGGGTCGGCGAGACTCATCGGCGGCGCCCGAGAATCCTTCTCCCCTCGTGGGAGAAGGAGGGGCCCGCGGAGCGAAGCGAAGTGGGAGGATGAGGGGGCGCACCGGCGGAGGTGTGCCGGCAGGGCGACCACCGGTGTCCCGGCAAGGGCGCGGAGAGGCCGGCGCGGCCCCTCATCCTCCCAGGCTTCGCCTGGGCCCCTCCTTCTCCCGCGAGGGGAGAAGGTATTTTACGCACCGTCCCCATCACCAGTTGAACAGGGTCCCGTCCTCCAGCCGGTTCACCGGCAGGCTGGCGGGGCGGTAGGGGAAGGTGGCGGCGAGGGCCTCGTCGATGTCCACCCCGTGGCCCGGCGCCTCGCCGGGGTGCAGATCCCCGCCTTCGAAGCTGTAGGCGTGGGGGAAGACCGCGTCGGTCTCCGGGGTGTGGCGCATGTATTCCTGGATGCCGAAGTTGGGGACCCAGAGGTCGAAGTGCAGGGCCGCGCCCATGCACACCGGAGAGTTATCCGTCGCCCCGTGGCTGCCGGTCTTCACTCCATAGAGGTCGGCGAGGCTGGCGATGCGGCGCAGGTGGGTGATCCCGCCAGCGTGGACCACCGTGGCGCGGATATAGTCGATCAGCTGCTCCTCGATCAGCTGCTTGCAGTCCCAGATGGTGTTGAAGATCTCGCCCACGGCCAGGGGGGTTGTGGTGTGCTGGCGGATCAGGCGGAAGGCGGCCTGGTTCTCGGCGGGGGTGGCGTCCTCCAGCCAGAACGGCCGGTAGGGTTCCAGATCCTTGCCCAGGCGACCGGCCTCGATGGGGGTCAGGCGGTGGTGGACGTCGTGCAGCAGATGCACGTCCCAGCCCAACGCCTCCCGCGCCGCCTCGAACAGCTTGGGAACCGTCGGCAGGTACTTGTGCGTCGACCAGACGTTCTCCGTGGGCAGGCGCGCGTCGGCGGGCTCGTAGAACAGCTTGTCGCGGGAGACACCGTAGGTCGAGGCCAGGCCCGGCACCCCGGACTGCAGCCGGATGGCCTTGTAGCCCATGGCCTGGTAGCGCACGGCCTCGGCGATGGTCTCCTCCAGCGTGCCGCCGTTCGCATGGCCATAGACCATCACCCCGGTGCGGCTGGCCCCGCCGAGGAGCTGGTACAGGGGCAGTCCCGCCTGCTTGGCCTTGATGTCCCAGAGGGCGGTGTCCACCGCGGCGATGGCGGCCATGGTCACCGGCCCCCGCCGCCAGTAGGCGCCCTTGTAGAGATACTGCCAGATGTCCTCGATGGACTGGGCGTCGCGGCCGATCAGGGTCGGCAGCACGTGGTCGGTCAGGTAGCTGGCCACCGCCAGTTCGCGGCCGTTCAGGGTGGCGTCGCCGATCCCGTGGATCCCCGCCGAGGTCTCGATCTTCAGGGTGACGAAGTTGCGGCCGGGGCAGGTGATGATGACCCGGGCGTCAGTGATCTTCAGCATGGGAGCGTCCTGGGGCGGGCGAGCCGAGGGGCGAAGGCGTGGGGCGGATGAGGGACCATCCTGGCCCGGCATGGCAAGCGCCATTGCGAACTTGCCGAACGCTAAGAATTCTTCGCAACACTCCATGGTTACCCATAGTTTAATTTCAATACTTCAAAGCAATATTAAGCCTTGGCGGCTACAATTCGAGCAATCAGGGACAACAAGCCGTTAACGGATCGCCCAGGATGAAAAAGACAATCGCGGCCGGCGTCTCGCTTTTTGCACTTGTGGTCGCCGCCCCGGCGATATCGGCGCCCTATGCGCCGGGATACTCGACCGGCTGGTGGAGCCAGATCGGCCTGACCAGCGCCATCGAAACCTACGCCAACGGCGGCAAGGGAATCACCATCGCCCTGGTGGACACCGGCGTGGTGGCGAGCAATCCGGAATTGGCCGGGCGGGTCTCCACCGCCTCGTCCTGCGCGGCGGTCACCTTCGCCTGTTCCAACGGCGTCACCGACGACAACGGCCACGGCACGGCGACCGCGGCGATCGCGGCGGGCGCCACCGGAACCTACAGCCCCTACGCCATGTCCGGCGTGGCCCCGGCGGCGACCATCCTGTCGGAAAAGGTGCTCGGCGCGGCCGGGTCGGGGCAGGACCTGGACGTGGCCAACGGGATCATCAAGGCCGCCAACGGCGGCGCGACGGTGATCAGCCTCAGCCTGACCTACATCCCCACGACAGCGGTGATCAACGCCGTCAACTACGCCACCGCCAAGGGCGCCGTGCTGGTCTGGGCGGGCGGCAATTCCAGCCAACCCCTGAACGGGGGCGCCGCCACCGTCGGGCTGACCGCCGCGAGCCTGTCGCATCTGATTTTCGTCGGCTCGGTCAGTTCGACCGACAAGCTTTCCAGCTTCAGCAACACACCGGGAACCGGCAAGGCCGGCGGAACGACGACCTACGCCTCCCTCTGGCTCATGGCCCCGGGGGAGAACATCGTCGCGCCCGGGATCCAGTACGGCGCCGCCAGCTACGCCTACTGGACCGGCACCTCCATGTCGACGCCGCAGGTCGCCGGCGCGGTGGCCCTGCTGGACGCCACCTGGCCGGTGCTGGTGCGCAACGGGACCACCACCCAGGTCTTGTTCCGCACGGCGACGGACCTGGGCGCCGCCGGCGTCGATTCCAGCTACGGCAACGGGCTGTTGAACCTGACCAAGGCCTTCCAGCCCATCGGCGCCCTGACCGTGACCGAGGTCGGCGGCCAGACGGCGCCGATCACCAGCCTCAGCTACACCACCGTCACCGGCGGGGCCCTCGGCTCTCTGTCGGCGGTCAAGGCGGCCCTGGCCAACTACACCACCTTCGACACCTTCCAGCGCAACTTCCTGGTCAATCTCTCCGGCCTGCTGGCGACCAAGACCGCTACGGGCGCCACGGCCATCGGCGCCATCACCCCGCCCACCACCTCGAGCACGGCCCACCTGATGGGCGGCGGCGAGCTGACGGTGGCGGCCTCGGACATGGACTTCGCCGAGACCGAGGCCACCCAGGTGGACGCCCTGCGCATCGCTCAGCGCACTGTCGGCCAGCGCGATCCGGCCATGCTCTACGTCGCCTTCACCAGCGCCCGGGGCGATGTGGTCGCCGCCGGCCACGGAGTCTCCTCGACCCTGTCCTTCGCCGGCGCCCTCTGGGGGCCGGCCAATGCGGCGGCCTTCCAGTCCAACACCCTGGGAATCGCCAACAGCCTGACCAGCCTCGCCCAGGGCGGCGATTTCGCCGCGGCGGGCGTCGTCCTGCCGCACGAGGCGCGGATGGCCCTCAGCCTGAGCGCCACGCCCCTGCCGCAGAGCTGGAACGGCGCCCCCGACCTCGCCCTGCCTCAGGCCACCGCCATGGCCGCCGGCCTTTCGGGCAAGCTGACGGACCATTGGACCGCCGGCCTGACCGTCGACGCCCTCGACCAGCGCAACGGCCTTTTGGGGACCACCTACAACAGCCAGGGCGCGGTGAACCTGGGCGCCAGCCACCACAGCGCCGGTTTCGGCCTCAGCGCCGCCTACGCCCTGGGGGGCGGGCGCAGCCTGATGATTGACAGCATGGTCACCCGCTCCTCCGGCGCCGGCGCGAACGCCGGTCTGGTCAGCGGCGTCTCGACCGTGAGCGCCCGCGCCTATGGGGTCTCGCTGGTGCAGGCCAGCGCCTGGCGCGAGGGCGATCTCCTCAGCTTGTCGCTGCGCAAGCCCTTGCGGGTGGCCGCCGGCCAGGCGGGCCTGGCAACCACCAGCGTCGACGCCTTGGGCTATCCCACCACCGTCGTCACTCCGGTGTCGCTGAAGCCGAACGGGAACGAGACGGACCTGTCCCTGGCCTACGCCGGCCCGACTCGGGCGGGCTTCAAGGTCAATATCGGGGTCGACTATCGCAACCAGGCGGAGAACACCCGCGGCCTCAACGACGTCGCGGTGCGCGTGGCCCTAGACCGGCGGTTCTAGCCCCTAGCGGCCTTGCGTCCGAACGGCTAAGCCGTCGCTCCCTGGGGAGCGATCTGGGCCGATGTCCGCCATTCCTGAACCTGCCGAAGCGGCCGGCTGGCGCGCCCTGGTCACCGACGGCCGCCTGCCGCGGTTCGCGCTAATCTGCGTGGGCATGTGGCTGACGGCGGCCGACACCCTGATGACCGCCACCATCATGCCCAGCGTGGCGGCCGACATCGGCGGCTACGCCTGGTTCGGCTGGGCGGTCGCCATCTTCCTGTTGGGATCGATCCTGGCGGGAGCCACCTCGGGGCGGCTGTCGACGCGGATCGGCCTGCGGCCGGCCATGGCCCTCGCCGGCGGCGTCTACGCCATCGGCTGCCTGATCAGCGCCGTCGCCCCCTCCATCCTCGCCTTCCTGTTTGGCCGTCTGGCCCAGGGGATCGGCGGCGGCTGGGTGGTGGGCCTCTGCTATGTGGCCGTCAGCCGGCTCTTTCCCCAGCCGCTCTGGCCGCGGGTGATCAGCGCTATATCCGGGGTCTGGGGAGTGGCGACCCTGCTCAGCCCGCTGATCGGCGGACTCTTCGCCCAGGCCGGTCTCTGGCGGGACGCCTTCTGGTTCTTCGCCGTCCAGGGCGTTTTCTTCATCATCGCGGCGCTGGTGCTGATCAGCCGCCATGCCTCGCCCTCCGAGGACAGCGAGGGGCCGGCGCCGGTGCTGCAGCTGGTTCCGCTCAGCCTGGGGGTGATCGCCATCGCCGCGGCAGGGCTGGTGACCGGCGCGGCCCAGGCGGCGGGCCTTGGCGTGGCGGGTCTGGTCCTGGTCGGCGTCTTTCTCTGGATGGACCTGCACGCGGCCACCGCCCTCCTGCCGCGCTCGGCCGCCGATCCCCGGGGGGCCATCGGCGCGGGCCTGCTGATGATCGCCAGCCTCAGCGCCGCCACGGCCAGCTTCACGGTCTACGGCCCGGCGATCATGCAGGCCCTGTTCGGCGCCAGCCCCGTCGTCGCCGGCTACATGCTGGGCGGCGAGGCCCTGGCCTGGACCGCGGTCGCCCTGATCTTCGCCGGGACCGGCGATCCGCGGCTGAAGATCCGCCTGGGCTCGGTGATGGTCGCCCTGGGGGTGGCGAGCCTCGCGGTGATCATGCCCCGCGGGCCGCTCCCCCTCATCGGCGCCTGCGCCCTGGTCATGGGCGGCGGCTTCGGGCTCAGCTGGGCCTTCATCGCCGGCCGGATCGTGGCCAACGCCCCCCCGGCGGAGGAGGCCCTGGCCTCATCCTCCATCCCCACCACCAACATGATCGGCACGGCCGTGGGCGCGGCGGCGTCGGGCGCCATCGCCAACCTCATCGGCTTCGGCCGCGGCATCGACGCCGGCCGCGCCGCCACCGGCGGCTTCTGGCTGTTCGCCGCTTTCGCGCCCCTGGCCGTGGTCGGCTGTATCGCCGCCTGGCGCCTCGCCTCCCGCCGATTCGACCCCGCCCCGGCCGCGACCTAGGGGCGCGGCGCGCCGTCCCCGCTTGCCAAGGCGGCCGGATCATCGCACCACCCGGCCAGGACCGTCATCGGGAGCCCCGCTTGGGCCGCAACGCCAGCCTTGATCCGGACGACTGGGACGCCCTGCGCGCCCAGGGCCACCGCATGCTCGACGACATGGTCGACTATCTGCAGACCCTGCGCGAGCGGCCGGCCTGGACGCCGATCCCGCAGGAAGTGCGCGACCGCCACCACACCCCGCTCCCCACCGGGCCCATGGACCTGGCCGAAGCGCACCGCCTCTTCCTCGATGACGTCGCCGCCTATCCGGGCGCCAATCTGCACCCAGGCTTCATGGGCTGGGTGCAGGGCGGCGGGACCCCCGTGGGCATGCTGGCGGAGATGTTGGCGGGGGGGCTCAACGCCAACCTCGGCGGCCGCAACCATATGCCCATCGCCATCGAGGCCGAGGTGGCCGGCTGGGCCCGCCAGATGTTCGGCTTTCCAGAGACCGCCGGCGGGCTGTTCGTCACCGGCGCTTCCATGGCCAACTTCATCGGCGTCCTGGTCGCCCGCAACCAGGCCCTGACCCCGGCCGTCCGCCGCACCGGCCTCGCCGCCGACGGCCGGCGGCTGACCGCCTACGCCTCCACCGGCGCCCATTCCTGCGTGACCCGGGCCATGGAGATGGCGGGCCTGGGCAGCGACGCCCTACGGCTGATCGGGGTGGACGCGGACCGGCGCATCGACCTCGGAGCCCTCGCCGCGGCCATCGCCGCGGACCGCGCCACCGGCTTCACCCCATTCCTGCTGGTCGGTTCGGCGGGGACGGTGGACGTGGGCGCCATCGACGACCTCGCCGCCCTGGCCGATCTCGCCGACACCGAGGGTCTGTGGCTGCACGTGGACGGCGCCTTCGGGGCCATGGGCATGCTGGCGCCCGCCATCGCGCCGCGGCTTAAGGGGCTGGAGCGGGCCGATTCCATCGCTCTCGACTTCCACAAATGGGCGCAGGTTCCCTATGACGCCGGCTTCGTCATGGTGCGTGACGGGGCGGCCCAGCGCGCCACCTTCGCCACCGCCGCGGCCTATCTGCAGCGCGAGACCCGGGGCTTGGCCGCCGGCGGCTGGTGGCCCTGCGACGACGGGCCGGACCTTTCGCGCGGCTTTCGCGCCCTGAAGACCTGGTTCACCTTCAAGGTCCTCGGCGCGGACGCCATCGGCGCCATGATCGAACACACCTGCGCCCTGGCGCGGGACCTGGAGGCGAAGGTGCGCGCCTCCAACCAGCTGGCGCTGCTGGCGCCGGCCCAACTGAACATCGTCTGTTTCCGCTACCAGCCCGAGGACAAGGACGCGGACGTCGACGCCCTCACCCATGCCATCGTCGCGCGGATGCACGAAAACGGCGTCGTCGCCCCCTCTCTGACCCGGATCGACGGCCAGGCGGCGATCCGGGCGGCCATCTTCAACCACCGCACCGAGACCCGGGACATCGAGGCCCTGGTGCGCGAGGCGATCAGCCTTGGCGACGAACTGTCAGGGGCCCGCGCATGACCGATCCGGGGCTCGCCCTGCTGGCGACGACAGCGCCGGGGGACTGCATCGGCTTGGCCGCCCTCAGCCGCCTCGCCTTCCACGGCGGCGACCTGCAGCCCCTGTTCGCCGCGCTGCTTGAGCGGGTGGGCGAGCAGCCGGACGACGCCGCCGGGCTGATGGACATCGCCACCCTGCTGCTGCTCAGCGGCGATCGCGCCAACGGCCTGGCCATCCAGGCCCAGGCCCTAGGCCAGCGGGCGATCTACCAGCGGGCCGGCGCCGCGGGCGGGCTGCGGGTGCTGGCGATCATGGCGCCCGGCGACACCATGGCCAACACCCCCCTCGACTTCCTCCTCGAGGGCTCCGGCGCGACGCTGATCAACGTCTATGCCGGGCCGAACGGCGAATTGCCGGATGCGGTCCCGGACCATGACGTCGCCTTCCTGGCCGTGGGCGAATCGGAGGCCAACCGGCCGATCCTGGCGGGGCTCGCGGGTCGCCTGGGCGCCTGGCCGCGGCCGCTGCTGAACGCCAACCCCTTGCGGATCGCGGAGCTGACCCGCGACGGCGTCTGCGCCCTCCTCGCCGGCGCCCCCGACATCCTGGCCCCCGCCGCCCACCGCCTCGACCGCGACTGCCTGACCCGGATCGGCCGCGGCGAGACCACCCTCCTCGAGGCCACGGGCGGCGACGACTTCCCGGTCATCGCCCGCCCCATCGGCTCCCATGCCGGAACCGGGCTGGAGAAGCTCGTCTCCCCCGCCGACCTCGCCGCCTATGTCGCGGCCCAGCTGGCGGACCGGTTCTACGTCTCGCCGTTCATCGACTACGCCAATGACGACGGCCTGTTCCGCAAGCAGCGGATCGCCCTGGTCGACGGGGTTCCCTTTGTCTGCCACCTGGCCGTCTCGCCGCGGTGGATGGTGCACTACCTGAACGCCGAGATGCTCGACAACGCCGACAACCGGGCCGAGGAGGCCCGGTTCATGGCCGGCTTCGACGCCGATTTCGCCCGCCGCCACGCGGCCGCCTTCGCGGACCTGCACCGGCGCATCGGCCTCGACTACTTCGCCATCGACTGCGCCGAGACCCGCGACGGGCGGCTGCTGCTGTTCGAGGCGGACGTGGCGATGATCGTCCACGCCATGGATTCGCCGGAGCTGTTTCCCTACAAGCCGCCGCAGATGCGCAAGGTGTTCACGGCGTTCCTGGCGCTGCTGGAACGGGCGGCTGGACGGCCGGCGCGCTGATTCGGCGGTCTAGGGCACGCCACCGATCAGCCCTGCGCGGCGGCGACGGCGACGGCGACCTGATCCAGCGCCTCAAGGGCGCGGACAATAACGCCGTAGGCGTTTCCCCCGGCCACGGCTTCAACGATCAGGGGCGCGCTGTTGCAAAGCCTCAGGGCGCTGACCGGAACGCCGTCCCGCTCGCCGCAACTGACCGGCTGGCCGAGACGCACGGCGGCCTCGCCACCAGCGAGACCCCGGTAGACCGCCTCGGTTTCCGCCCGGCCGAGATACCGGCCTGCCGGGCGCAGGAGGAAGGGGAAGATGGTCTGTCGCGCGTCCCAGCCCGACGGCGCGGCGATGGCGCTGCGGTCGAGGACGCCCAGGGGTAGCGCTTCCAGGGCGGTCAACTGGCCGATACGATCACCAACCGCGGCGGCGAACCGGCCCGCGAAGGCCTCGACCTCGGCCGAGTCCAGGGCGCGGAAGGCCCGCAGCTCCGCCAGGGCCGCTTCCCAGCGCAGCAGCAGGCCGTAGTTGGCGGCGTCCGCCAGATCCGCCCCGGCGGCCCAGTCCGTCGGCCAGTCCGCGGCGGCGGCGTAGGCGCACAGGCCGGGGGACAGCCGGCGGGCCCGCAGGCGCTTGGCCTGGCGGGCCGGCACGAAGACCGCGCCGGAAAAGCAGGGGCCGGACAGGAATTTCGAGCCGGTCACGGTGACGATGAAGCCGTGCTCCAGATAGGCTCGCAGGCTCTCGGGGGTGAGGCGGAACTGGCAGGCGTCGATGACCACCTGCAGCATGTCGGGATGGCGCCAGCAGAGGGCCACCACCGTCTCCAGGTCCGGCGCGATCAGGCCGGTCTTGGAGACGTCGGTCACCGACAGCACCACCCGCCGCCCCGCCTGGTCGGCGCGGGCGATGATCGCCTCCAGCTCGGCGGCGACGTCGGCGGAGGGGCGCAGCGATCCGTCGGGCCGGCGGCTGGCGATCGAGGCGTAGCCGCCGTCGCCAACGCCGACGGCCTCGCCCATGGCCACCCGCTCGCCCAGGGCGGTGACGGTGCTGAAGTGGCGCCGGTTCAAGGCCGCGGGCACGCCGGAGCCGGTCTCTTCCGGCTCGATGGCCAGGCAGAGGAGCGGCCGGCGCGTGGCGTCGCCGACAAGGTCGGCCACCAGCAGGTGCGCATCGGTGCCGGAGGCGGCGAAGACCAGATCCAGGCCGGCCATGTCCTCCAGGCCGTTGAGGGCGAGGAGCTCGCCGCGGATGCGGTCCATCTCGCGGCCGTAGGTGACCGGCCGCCAGATGCGGCTGTCGGTTTCCGCCAGGCGCTCGGCCAGGGCCTGGGCGGCGGCCCAGCCCAGGGGCGAGATGGTCGAGGCGGTGGAGGAGGAGAAATCATAGTCCCCCGCCGCCGGCCGGGCCGCGCATCCGTATCGGTTCAGGCCGCTGGCCGGATCCAGGTCCAGGCGGGTGTCGCCGCCGTCGACCAGCCACTGGTCCAGCACGGGAAAGCCCGGCCGCCAGGCTTCGGGCGCACGCGGCTCAGGCGGCGCGTCGGGGAATCGTCGGGCAGTGGAAGCTTGGGTCATGCCGAATAGCCGCCGGGCCGGGGGTTTGCTTCCCGGGAGCGTGCCGCCAACAGGCTTGCCACCTGATTAACCACACAACCTTGCCGGTCCCGCAAATTTATGCGGCCCTGGCGGTAACCTCGGGCCCCGACCGGGCGAACTGGGGGCAGAGGGCGCCGACGTCGCCCGATGGGAGTAGAGCATGGGCCGCCGCCTCAACGCCGTCTTCGCCATGGGCGCGGGCCTCGTCGCCGTGTTCGCCGCCGCCTCCGGGGCCATCGCCGCCGACGCGGCGCACCCGGTGGTGATTGAGCTTTTCCAGAGCCAGGGCTGTTCCTCCTGCCCCCCGGCCAACGCCAATGTCGCCGCCCTCAGCGACCGCGCCGACGTCCTGGCCCTCAGCTTCTCGGTCACCTACTGGGACCAGCTCGGCTGGAAGGACACCTTCGCGCGGCCGGCGTTCACCGCCCGCCAGTGGGACTACGCCCACGCCCTGGGGCGCCCCAGCGTCTTTACGCCGCAGGTGGTGGTCGACGGCCGCGCCGACACCGTCGGGGTCGACCGCGGCCAACTCTGGGGGCTGATTCGCAACGCCGCCCGCGCCGGCGCCGGACCCTCGGTCGTCGTCGGCGCCAATGCGGTGCGGATCGGAGCCGCGGCGGCGCCCGCGAGGCCGGCGGACGTGTGGCTGGTGCGCTACGATCCACGCACGATCGCCGTGCCGATCCGCGGCGGCGAGAACGGCGGCAAGACCCTTCCGCACAAGAACATCGTCCGCGCCCTGGTGCGCCTGGGAACCTGGCGCGGCCAACCGGCCAGTTTCGCCCTGCCGCCGGCCGCCGACCAGGCCTGGCGGGTCGCCATCCTGGTGCAGACCGCCGGCTCCGGCCCCATCCTTGCCGCCGCGCGTGGGTGACCGATGTTGGCCGACGGTTCCATGTTCCCGCTCCCCGTGGTTAGCTTCGCCGTCGATGTTCGACACGGCCCCGCTCGACCCGGCCCATTGACGAGGTTGCCTTGACCGACGCCGCCCTTCCCGAACCGATGCTCGCCCCGGCCCAGGCCGACCGCGGCGATCACGAGGTGATCTATCGCCACACCCGCGTGGTGCGGATCACTCACTGGATCAACGTCGTCTGCATCCTGCTGCTGCTGATGAGCGGGCTGCAGATCTTCAACGCCCATCCCCGGCTCTACTGGGGCCAGAAGGGCGACGAGTCCGACCACGCCTTCCTGTCCATGCTGGCCTATCCCACCGGTGAGGACACCTTCCGCGGCGAGACGCGGATCGGCGACCTGAAGTTCAACACCACCGGCCTCTTCGGCGCGACGGTCCACGAGAACCGCGGCCTGCCCTGGTGGGCGACCCTGCCCGGGGAGCGCAACCTGGCCACCGGGCGACGCTGGCACTTTTTCATGGCCTGGATCTTCGCGATCAACGGCCTGGTCTACCTGGTCTCCAACGCCGTCAACGGCCACTTCAAGCGCGACTTGGCGCTGAGCCGCGGGGAGGTGGCGCCCCGGGCCCTCTGGCGCGACATCCTCGACCACATCCGGCTCAAGCATCCCACCGGGGAGGCCGCCAAGCGCTACAACACCCTGCAGAAGCTGGCCTATCTGAGCATCGTCTTCATCATTCTGCCGCTGATGGTGCTCACCGGCCTGACCATGTCGCCGGGATTCGACGCCTTCGCCCCCTGGCTGTTGACCCTCTTCGGCGGACGCCAGTCCGCGCGGTCGATCCACTTCATCTGCGCCAACCTGATCGTGCTGTTCATCATCGTCCATGTCGTCGAGGTGTTCATCGCCGGGGTGTTCAACGAGATCGGCTCGATGATCACCGGTCGCTACAGGGTCAAGCTGGGAGACCACGGATGAGCCGGCTCTTGACCACCTCGAACCTGTCCCGCCGCGGGCTGATCGCCGGCGGCGCCGCCACCCTGGGCGGCCTGCTGGTCAGCGGCTGCAACCGCCTGGCCACGGCGCCGACGGCGCTGAAGCTGCTGGGATCCGCCGAGGGCCTGACCATGGCCAGCCAGCGCTTCATCCTCTCCGGCCAGCCCCTGGCCCGGGAGTTCTCGGCCAAGGACATCTCCGCCAACTTCAAGGTCAACGGCTCCTCCAGCGCCGACAGCGACGAGTACAGCGCCCTGCTCGCCAGCGGCTTCAAGGACTGGAAGCTGACCGTGAGCGGCCTCGTCCAGCACCCCCTGGCCATCAGCCTCGCCCAGCTCAAGGCCCTGCCCGCCCGCAGCCAGATCACCCGCCACGACTGCGTCGAGGGCTGGAGCGCCATCGCCCAGTGGACGGGCCCGCAGCTGGGGCCGATCCTGGCCAAGGCCGGCCTGCAGCGGGGCGCCCGCTACGTCGTCTTCCACTGCGCCGACGACCTGGAGCCCTCCCTGGACGGCACGGGCCGCTACTACGAAAGCATCGACCTTTTCGACGCCTTCCACCCCCAGACCATCCTCGCCCACACCATGAACGGCCAGCCCCTGTCCGTCGGCCACGGCGCCCCGATCCGACTGCGGGTCGAACGCCAGCTCGGCTACAAACAGGCCAAGTACGTGATGGGCATCGAGTTGGTCGACCGGCTGGACAAGATCTCCGGCGGCAAGGGCGGTTTCTGGGAAGACCGCGGCTATGAGTGGTACGCGGGGATCTGAGGAGCTGATGGTCACCCTTGCGTCCCCGCCCATAACCGGAGACCTTCCGCCCGGCCCGATGTAACCGCGGCGGGGGCCCGCGCGTATTCCAAAAGGCGAGGCGTGACGGACGAGGCCCGGCTGAAGGCGTTGACGCTGCAAGGCCTGGCCGGCGACGGCGCGGCGCATCGCGAGTTGCTGCGCACGCTCGCCGGTCTTCTGCGCGGCTATTTCCGGCGCCGGCTGGGGGACGACGCCGCCGACCTTGAAGATCTGGTGCAGGACACCCTCTTGGCCATCCATCTGCGACGCGACACCTACGACACCGCCCAGCCCTTCTCCCCCTGGGCCTATGCGGTGGCGCGCTACAAGCTGATGGACCATTTCCGCCGCCGGGGCGTGCGCCGGCATGTGCCCCTGGAGGACGCCGGCGAACTGGTCGGCGATGAGACCGCCGAATCGGGGGCGGCGCGGCGCGACCTCGACAAGCTGCTCATGACCCTGCCCGACCGTCAGCGGTCGCTGGTGATGGACGTGCGCATCACCGGCCTGAGCATGGAGGAGGCGGCGGCAAAGGCCGGCATGACCGTGACGGCGGTGAAGGTCAGCGTGCACCGGGCGCTGAAGATGTTGTCAAAGCGGGTCGCCGATGAAAACCGATGACCTGATCGACCTGTTGGCCAAGGACGCGGGGCCGCCGCCGGGCGGGGGCGTGCCCAGGCGGCTGGCGATCGCCAGCGGATGGGCGGCCGCCGGCGCCCTGGTGCTGTTGCTGGCCTGGCTCGGACTGCGGCCGGACCTTCACACGGCCATGCGCACCGCCGCCTTCTGGATGAAGGCCGGCTACACCCTCTGGATCGCCGCCGCCGGCTTCGCCATGACCGCCCAGGCGGCCAGGCCGGGCGGCGCGCCCCGGCGGCCGGTGCGGATGGCGCTGGTCGCGGCCGTGGCGGTGATTGCGGGCCTGGCCGCCATCGATTTCTCCCTGACCCCGGCGGCCGATCGCCACGCGGCCTGGATGGGCCACAGCGCCATGGTCTGCCCATGGCGGATCCTGGCCATTTCCGCCCCGGCCTTCGCGGCCATCGTCTGGGGTCTGCGGTCGCTGGCGCCGACGCGCCTGGCCCTCGCCGGCGCCGCCGCTGGCCTGCTCGCCGGCGGCATCGGGGCGACGATCTACGGCCTCTTCTGCCAGGAGACCACGGCGATGTTCGTGGCCACCTGGTACACCCTGGGCCTGGCGGGTTGCGCGGGGATCGGGGCGCTGCTGGGGCCGCGGCTGCTGCGGTGGTGAAGCGGCACTTTCGGTGACGAGAGTTTCGNNCGCCCCCTTGGAGCGTCAGAGCGTCAGCCCCTGCACCGTGATCGCCTGCAGCGCCGCCTGGGCCGAGGCGGACACCGGCACGATCTTGCGGGTGTCGAGATCGAGGGTCACCGCCACCGCCTCGGCCACGCCCCAGACGCCGCCGCTGAAGGGGTCGAGCATCCAGTGGACCATCCGCTGGGTGCGGTCGGTGACGCCGGCGAGGCCGGATTTCAAGACAACGTGGTCGCCGGCCCGGGGCCAGGCCAGTTGCACCAGCCGATATTCCAGCACCGCCCCACCGACCCGCTCCGGATAGTCGGCCGCGGCGGCGCGGATCTGGCCGCGGATGTGGTGGGTGATCCGCGAAATACCGTCGGAGACCCGGCCGATGAACTGCTCCACCGCCATACGGCCGAAGACGTCGCAGTCGTGGGCGAGGATGGTCCCGGCGCCCAGGGTCACCAGGGCGAGTTCGTCCGCCCGCGCCAGACTCGCCGTCGTCTGGAACGGACCGAGGTCGACGCTGCGGGCCGCGGCCACCTCCGGCGGGGCGACGGTCAGGGCCGCCGCCTGGTCGCGGGCGGCGCTGGACCAGGGGAAGGGCCGGCCACCCCGGGGCGTCACGTGGCTGACCACCGTCTGATAGGTCGCCGCCGGCTCGCCGGAGTTGGAGTGGTACAGGACCAGCAGCAGCCGCGCATCGGTCTCGCCCATTTCCAGCACCGCCCCGCGCATGTGCAGGGCGGCGCCGGGATGGGCTTCCCGGCGGAAGCGGATGTGCTGCTCGCGCACCATCAGGGTCGCGTTTGTATTGGGGGCGTAGGCCCGGGGCATGCCCAGGGCCGCCGCCAGGCCCGCCAGGGCCTCCATCGCCTTGACGACGTAGAAGCGGACATTCATGTGCCCGTTCTCGTCGCACTCCCAGGTGTTGATGCCGCCGCGCCAGACCTCAACGCCCCAGGACTTGAATTCATCCGTAGACGGAACGGGCGGGGCCATGACCGGGATCAGGCCGCGAACAGCTTGGCCCAGCGGCGCTTTTCGCGCGATTGCCAACCGCCGCGGTGATAGGCGTCCGAGGCGATCAGCGGCACCACCGTGGTCGCCTCGGCGAAGACCATCTGCTCGAAGGTCACGTCCACCTTGCCCCAGGAGCAGGCCTCCTTGAGGGTCGAGGAAGAGCAGGCGCCGTCGCGCACGTCGGCGACGGTGATCTGCACGGCGTACCGGTGCATCTCCGCCTCAATCCCGAGGATTTCCGCGCAGACCACGGTGTCCTGCGCGAAGTTCTTCGGCACCCCGCCGCCGACCATGAACAGGCCGGTGGCGCCGGCCGCGATCTTCACATCGGTCAGTTCACGGAAGTCAGCCACGGAATCGATGCTCACATAGGGCTGCTTGGCCTTGATCCGCTCCACCTGGTGCTTGACCAGGCCGAAGCCGGCGGAGCTGTCGGTGAACGCCGGGCAGAAGATCGGCGCACCTTCCTCGTAGGCGGTCTGGATCAGCGAGCCGGGCTTCTTGGCGTTGCCCGCCGCCAGCCACTTGCCGATCTCGTAGATGAATTCCCGCGAGGAATAGGGGCGCGGCTCCAGGGCGTCGGTGATTTCCTTGATCGCGTGGTCGCAGGCCTGCAGCTCTTCTTCATCGATGTAGGTGTCGTAGATGCGGTCGATGTAGAGCGCGCGCAGGTGGCGGTCGTCGACATTGGCCTGGGCCTGATAGTGCTTGAAGCCGAGGGCCTCGAAGAAGTCCATGTCGATGATCGAGGCGCCCGTGGCCACCACGCAGTCGATCATCCCGAAACGGATCATATCGCGATAGACGTGCATGCAGCCCGCCGCGCTGGTGGACCCGGCCAGGGTCAGCCACACCGAGCAGGCCTTGTCCTCGATGGCCATGGACAGGATGTCGGCGGCGCGCGCGGTGTCCCGCGACGTGAAGCTCATCTTGCGCATGGCGTCGATCACCGGCCGCGCGTCATAGGCGGTGATGTCGACGTGTTCGACGACCTTGGAGAGCAGTTCGGCCTTGGTGTTGGTTGGCGCGTTCATGGGTCTGATTTTCCCGGTTGAGCGCCCGTCGTTATCAAAATCCCGGCCGGACGGAGCGACGCACCGAGAGCCCCTCCCCCCTGCGGGGAGGGGTTGGGGTGGGGGTGAGAGCGCCAGCGTCAAAGCCGACACTCCCACCCCCCGCCCCCTCCCCGCGAGGGGGAGGGGGTTCTGCTAAACCTTACCTTCTGCGGCGCTTCTTGCTCCGCGCCCGCGACAGTTTCACGACCGTGCCCGACTCCGGCCGGGGCGTGGGGATCGAGCGCGGGGCCAAGCCGTACATCGAGGCCATCGGCGCGTCTTGAACCTCGGCCAGGCCTACGTCGCCGTAGCCGTTGAACCGGGTCGCCATGGCCACGCCGTAGGCGCCCAGCATGCCAATCTCGATGAAGTCGCCCTCGCCCACATCCTCCGGCAGCCAGAACGGCCCCGGCATGTGGTCGATGGAATCGCAGGTCGGGCCGTAGAAACGGAACGGCTTCAGCGGCGCGTCGGCGGCGCCGTCTTCCCGGATCAGTTTCACCGGGAAGGGCCACTTGGAATGGGTGGCGTCGAACAGCGAGCCGTAGGAGCCGTCGTTCAGATAGAGGGCGTCGCCCTTGCGCAGGTCGACACGGGTCAGCACCGAGGAGGATTCGGCGACTAGGGCCCGGCCGGGCTCGCACCACAGCTCCGTGGTCTCGTGCACCATCATCTCGGCGAAGCCGCGATCAATGGAGTTGATGTAGTCGCCGAGGGACGGCGGCACCATGCCCGGATAGATCGACGGGAAACCGCCGCCCACGTCCACCACGTCGGCGAAGACGCCGGCGCGGACGAGAGCCCGCGATGCGCCGGCCATGGCGCCCTGATAGGCGGTCGGCCGCATGCACTGGCTGCCCACGTGGAAGGCGACGCCCATCAGATCCTGGGTCGCTCGGCGGGCGGCGAGCAGCAGGCCCAGCGCCTCGTGCGGCTCCACGCCGAACTTGCCCGATAGGGGATAGGACGAGCCCTCCGACGACACGGCGAGCCGGACCATCAGGTTCAGGTCCTTGGCCTGGCCGGTGGCGTCGAGGATCTTGGCCAGCTCCTCATGGGTGTCCAGCGCGAAGGTGCGGACCCCATGGTCGAAGTAGGCGGCCGAGATCGCCGCGCGGCTCTTCACCGGATGCATGAAGGCCATCTTCGATCCGGGGGCGTGCTGCGCCACCAGTTCGATTTCCGGCACCGAGGCGACGTCGAACGCGCGCAGGCCGTTGGCCGCCAGGGTCTTGATGACCCAGGGCGACGGGTTGGCTTTAACGGCGTAGAGAACCTCGCCTTTGAAGCTTTCCTGGAACCAGCGCGCCGCTAGGGCCACGGTGTCCGGCCGCACGAGTGCGACAGGACGTTCCGGCGACCGCTCACGGACCAGGTCCAGGGGAGATTGGTACGTGTGCAATTCACGTAGCCCCCTGCAAATTGTTGAACCCAGGCCGGCGTTAGCAGCGCTGATAGGACATCGGGGTCCGCCGGAGCGAGCGACATAGGAAATGTGGGCCGGGATGTAAAGCGCTTATTGGCGCCCGTCCGTCGGGGCTTCCGAACAAGGAGCACTTGCTCCGGTCATCAAAGTTTCGCATGGCTGGGGCATCACGCCGTCATACGCCGCGCGAGAGGCCAGCTTAGCGTCATGTCGTCCAGCGCCGTCATCTCCGTTCGCGACGTCTCCAAGTCCTACGGCGCTCGCCGCGCCCTGGACGGGGTCAGCGTCAGCATCGGCCGCGGCGAAATGGTCGGCCTGATCGGCCCCTCCGGGTCCGGAAAGTCGACCCTGCTGCGGGCCATCACCGGCATGGGCNNTCAGCGACCGTATCCGCGGCGTCCGCGCCCGCGTCGGCATGGTCTTCCAGCAGTTCAACCTGGTGGGACGGCTCAGCCTCTATTCCAACGTCGCCCTCGGCATGCTGGGCCGGCTCAACTTCGTCCGTGGCCTGTTCGGCTGGTGGCCGGCGGAGGAGAAGGCCGGGGTGATGAGCGCCCTCGCCCGGGTGGGAGTCGCCGAATACGCCGGCCAGCGCGCCGGCACGCTCTCGGGCGGTCAGCAGCAGCGGGCGGCCATCGCCCGGGCCCTGGTGCAGAAGGCCGAGGTGATCCTGGCCGACGAGCCCGTCGCCTCCCTGGATCCGGTGTCCGCCCGCAAGGTCATGGACCTCTTACGCGCCCTCAACAGCGACGAGGGCATCAGCGTCGTGGTCAGCCTGCACCAGGTCGACTACGCCATGCGCTACTGCAAGCGCATCGTTGCCCTGAAGGCGGGCAAGATCGTCTATGATGGACCCGCCAGCGGCCTCGATCACGCCCGGCTGGTCGACATCTACGGGCCGGAGATCGAGGACGTGTTCTGGGAGAAGGGGGACTGACATGCGCCGTAACCTGATCATGCTCGCCGGCCTCGTCGCCGCGACCCTGGCCCTGGGCTCCTGCGGCAAGCCCGCCGAGAAGACCGGCGCGCCGGACGTGCTGACCTTCTCGATCCTGTCGGCGGAAAACCAGCAGTCGATGGAGCCCCTGTGGACCCCGCTGCTGAACGATCTGCAGAAGCAGACCGGGCTGAAGGTGAAGCCGTTCTTCGCGTCGAACTACACCTCCCTCGTCGAGGCGATGCGTTTCAACCAAGTGCAGGTGGGCTGGTTCTCCGCCGTGCCGTCGGTGGACGCCATCGACCGGTCCAACGCCATGGTGCTGGGCCGGGTGATCTCCGGCGACGGCTCGACCGGCTACCAGTCGATCCTCATCGTCAACAAGGACTCCCCCATCACCCTCGCCGACGTGCTGAAGTGCGGCAAGCGCTATACCTTCGGCATGGGCGATCCCAAGTCCACCTCGGGGACCCTGGCCCCGATGTACTATTTGTTCGCGCCGCACAACATTGAGCCCTCGGAGTGCTTCAAGACCGTCCGCAACGCCAGCCATCAGGCCAATCTGGGTGCGGTGGCGACCGGGGTTGTGGACGTGGCAAGCAACAACACCGAGGGCCTGCTGTTTGCCGGGCGCGAGACCGAGGGCAAGAAAATGGTCTCGCACGTGAAGGTCATTTGGACTTCCCCCCTGCTCCCGGAATCCGCGATCATCGCGCGCAAGGACCTGGATCCGGTGGTTCTCCAGAAGCTGCGAACTTTCTTCCTAGACTACGGCAAGGCCACCGGACCGGAGGGCGACCGCCAGCGCAAGGTCATGGCCGGCCTGACCTACCGGGGCTTCGCGCCGGCGGACGACACCTACCTCGACTCCGTGCGCGCCATGATCGACTCCAACGCCTTGCGCGAAGCCAAGGCTTCGGGCGATCCGGCCAAGATAGCGGCGGCCCAGAAGACCCTGGCCGAAGTCGAGGCTCGCCTTGGATCCAACGCGCCCTCGGCGACCGCAAAGCCGTGACCTCTGCGGAGACGCCCGCCGCGGCGCTCAAACCACCCGTCCGCCCGCTCAGCGCACGGCTGGTGGACATCCTCGTCTGGGGCGGGGTGTTCGTGTTGCTCGCGATCAGCTTCGGCCCCGTCGACATGGGCCACCTTTCCAAGCTGTTCACCAATTCCGGCAACATGCGCCAGTTCGGATCGGAGTTCATCCATCCGGACTTCACCCACTGGCGCGACCTCGTCGACAAGATGTGGCTGACCATCCAGATCGCCCTTTGGGGAACGGCTCTGGCGGTGGTGATCGCAATCCCCTTCGGTTTGGCCTGCTCGCGCAACCTGTCGCCGATCTGGCTGCAGCAGCCGATGCGCCTTCTGATGAACATCCTACGCGCGATACCGGACCTGGTCGTGGCCGAGCTCTTTATCGTTGCAGTTGGCCTCGGTCCCTTCGCGGGGGTGATGGCGCTGGCGATCAATACCGGCGGGGTGCTCGCCAAACTGTTCTCCGAGGCGGTGGAATCGATCGATCCGCAGCCGGTCGAGGGCGTGCGGTCCACCGGAGCCGCGCGACTGCAGGAGATCGTCTGGGGCGTGCTGCCCCAGGTGGCGCCGCACTGGACGAGCTACGCGCTCTACCGGTTCGAATCGAACTCGCGGTCGGCCACGGTCCTGGGCCTGATCGGCGCCGGCGGTATCGGCCAGGCGCTGTTCGATTCCCTCAACGGCTATCAGTACAGCCAGACGGGCGCGATCGTGATCGTGATTGGCGTGGCCGTGTCACTGATCGACCTGCTCTCACAGGCCATACGAAGCCGGCTGCTGTAAGGCCGATGTTCTCGTTATGTTTCACGTGAAACAGTCGGCCGCTGCGGCGCCAGTGCGTGCTTCGACACGCGCGCGA